>JAHFUA010000099.1 GCA_023265315.1 Acidobacteriota bacterium
TGGGTAGCGTGGCAACGATGTTAAGCGGGGCGGGAAGGCGCGTCAATGGCGGCTTAGGATGACATGGTTCCTGCCGGTTTTGTCCCGGCCGCGCGCTGGCGGATGAGCGCGATGAACGCGGTGGCTGCGCGGGGCAGGGTGCGGTCGCGGCGGTACACCAGTCCCAGCTCGCGGTGGATGTCCACGTCTTCGATCTGCACCAGCTTCAGTTGGCCGGTCGAAACATCGTCGCTGGCGAAGCTGGCGCTGATCAGCGAAACGCCCAGTCCGGCGGCAACGAAGCGCTTGATCATCCCTACGCTGGGTAATTCCATGGCTACGCGCAGGCTGGCGCGGAACGGGCGGAAGTGTTTGTCGAGCAGGGCGCGCGTGTACCCGGTGCGGGGGAAGATGAGCGGGTGCTCGGCGATCTCGGCGATGCGCACGCTGCGCCGCCGCGCCAGCGGGTGAGTGGCGCTGGTGACCAGCATCAGGCGGTCGCGGAAAATGGAATGGATCTTCAGGCTGGGCGACTTGATGGGCAGGGTGACGATGCCCACGTCCACCGAGCCGTCCTCCACCTTCTCCAGGATTTTGCGGCTGAAGTTGCGGTAGATACTGATCTGCACGCCGGGGTACAGGCGCTGGTACTCGGCGAAGTGGTCGGGCAGGACGTAGAGGCAGGTAGCCTCGTTGGCCCCGATGGCCAGCACCCCGCGCGGGGTCGCGCCCTGGTCGGCGACGGCGCGCACGGACTCGCCGCGCAGCGTCAGCAGGCGCTGGGCATATTCCAGCAGGACCTCTCCCGCCGGCGTGAGCCGCACCGCTTTGCCGACGCGGTCCAGCAGCTTCTCCCCGTAGTCCTGCTCGAGCTGGCGGATCTGCGCGCTGACCGCCGACTGCGAGCGGAACACTTTCTGTCCCGCCCGCGAGAAGTTGCCCTGCTTGGCCACCTCTACGAAGGTGAGGAGCTGGTCGAAATCCATGAATGGTGGGTGATTATAGCGGGCCCGCCGCGCGGAGTCAGTGCTTCCTTCCGCAAACGGCCGCACCCGCCTGGATGACTGATGAGGACCGGCAGGGCACGGCTTCAGCCGGGCCGCAATCCGGTCGCTGTAATCGTGGGCCACAGCCCCTGAGGTTTGCCCGCCGACATTATTACAGAGCGTCGGACCACCTTTGACCTCAAAGGCTTAAAGCCGGAGTCATTGGAGCTGCGTTCGGCACGACTGAACCTGGATTATTCATGAAGCAAGCGGGAGGGCACGGCTTCAGCCGGGCCGCAAAGGCCCCATTTATCTCCGGCTTCAGCCGCTGGGGCCCTGCTGCAAACCAAGGCAAACTGCGAGGACAGTGTGCACTAGCTGCTCTCGCGCAACAAATCAACCCTCAGGGGCTAAAGCCCATCTTTACTGGGACTCCGAACGGCACGGCTGAAGCCGTGCCCTCCCGTCGCCGCCTTATGGTGAATAATCCAAGTGAAGTCGTGCCCTCCCGAAAGCCCAAAATCAGACATTAGAATTAATCCATGGGCCGGGGAAAGCGCGGTCACATGAGCCGCGGGCCCTCGGAAGGCAGCGTGTCCGGGAAGGCAAACGACGGGATGCCGCGCTGATCGAGACGGGCGACCGTGGCAGCCCAGGTCTGCGGGATCGGGCAGGGCAGCTCCACCGGCTCCACCCGCACCAGCGGCAGCTCCATCTGGCTGACCAGATGGGCGGCGCGCGGGCTGCCGGTGAGGCGGAAGTGCTCGCGCAGCACCCGCCGCAGCCACGCCGCTTCCTGGGTGCTGATCGGCGCCTGCCGCACGAATTGCTGGTTGTAGCCTTCCGCGCGCAGCGAATCGCGCAGCACATAGGCCAAACCGCCGGTCATCCCGGAGCCGAAGTTGATCCCCGCCGGCCCCAGCACCAGGACCACGCCAGCCGTCATGTACTCGCAGCCGTGCTGTCCTACGCCCTCGACCACGGCCAGCGCGCCGCTGTTGCGTACGGCAAAGCGCTCGCCGCTGCGCCCGGCCACATACAGCTCGCCGCTGGTGGCGCCATAAAGAACGGTGTTGCCCATCAGGACGTCGCCGCGGCGGGAAGCTTCCTGTCCGGCGGTAATGGCGATCGTGCCTCCGCTCAGTCCCTTGCCCACGTAGTCGTTGGCTTCGCCCAGCAGGCGGAAGTTGATGCCCGGCGCCAGGAACGCTCCAAAGCTCTGTCCGGCGTAGCCGCCGAACTCACAATCCACCGACCCGAGCTCCAGGGCGGAGGAGCCGGTTCGCCGTACCAACTCGCCGCTCAGGTGGGCGCCGATGGCCCGGTCCTCGCTGGTGATGGTCAGACGGCGAGGCTGCAGGCTGTCCACATCGTCCAGCAGAACCGCCAGTTCCCGCTGCAAGCGCCCATCCTGCTCGTGCGGCCCGGCGGACTGCGGCCGAACTTCGCCCATCGGCGCGAGCAGATCGCGCAATGCCCGCTCTGCCTGCGAGGTGCGCGGCTTCAGGCGATCGACCGCGCCCACGATGTCGTCGAGCGTGTGCGCGCCCATGGCGGCCAGCAACTCGCGGACCTCCGCCGCCAACCCGCGGAAATACGTCTCCACCATCTCCGGGCTGCCGGTGAAGCGCGCCCGCAGCTTTTCGTCCTGGGTTGCGATGCCGACCGGGCAGGTGTTCAGGTGACACTGGCGGGCCATCACGCACCCGATGGCCAGCAGCGCGGCCGTTCCGAAGCCGAATTCTTCCGCGCCCAGCAACGCCGCCATGATGACGTCGCGCGCGAACTTCAGCCCGCCATCCACGCGCAGCCGCACCCGCCGGCGGAATCCTGCTTGCAGCAGCGCGCAGTGCGCGTCGCGCAGCCCGACTTCCCAGGGCAGGCCGGTGTTCTTGATGGAAGTCAGCGGCGACGCACCGGTGCCGCCGTCGTATCCGCTGACGGTGATGATGTCGGCGCCCGCCTTGGCCACCCCTGCGGCGATAATGCCCACGCCCGCTCCCGAGACCAGCTTCACCCCGATGCGGGCGCGCGGGTTCACGGCGCGCAGGTCGTAGATCAGTTGCGCCAGGTCCTCGATGCTGTAGATGTCGTGGTGCGGCGGCGGCGAGATCAGCGACATGTTGGGCACGGCGTGCCGCAGCCGCGCGATGTACGCGCTCACCTTCTTGGCCGGCAGTTGGCCGCCTTCGCCGGGCTTGGAGCCCTGGGCCATCTTGATCTCGATCTCGTCGGCCTGCACCAGGTACTCGGTGGTCACGCCGAAACGCCCGGAAGCCACCTGCTTGACGCGGTTGTTGGCTTCCGGATGGCGGCGATAGAGGTCGGGATCTTCGCCACCCTCGCCGGTGTTGGAGCGGCCGCCCAGCCGGTTCATGGCGGTGGCCAGGGTGCGGTGCGCTTCCGGCGAGATCGCCCCCAGCGACATAGCCTGGGTGCTGAAGCGGCTCAGGATGCCGGCCTCGCTCTCGACTTCATGCAGTGGCAGCGGTTTGCCGGGTTTGACCTCCAGCAGATCGCGGATGGTCACCGGCTCGCGCTCGGCGTTCAGATTCGAGAAGGCGCGATAGGTCTCTTGGTTCGGAGACTTCACGAAGCGTTGCATCCGGCGCACCAGCTCCGGCGAAGTGGAGTGGCGCTCGCCGTTGTGGCGGAAGCGATAGAGCCCCGCGTCCTGCAGCGCCGGCTCCTGCCCGAAAGCTGCGGCGTGGCGCACGATGCAGTCGTCCAACAGGTCAGTGAGACTCTTGCCGCCGAGAACCGAGTTCGAGTCCTCAAAGAATTCCGCGCACACCGCCGGATCCAGTCCCACCACCTCAAAGAGCTGGCTGTTGCGATAGCTGGTGAGCGCGGAGATGCCCATGCGCGAAAGCACCTTGCGCAGCCCGGCCTCGACCGCGGTGCGATAGGCGCGCCCGCCCTCTGGCTTGAGCTCCTCGGCGAGTTGCAGCGCGAGATAGGGAAAGACCGCGCTGGCACCGGCGGCGAGGAGCAGCGCCAGGTGGTGCGTGTCGATCGCCTGCCCGGTCTCGATCACCAGTGGCACGTCGCAGCCGTTGGCGCTCGTCATCGATCTCCACGCGGCGGCCAGGGCGAGCAAGGCCGGCAGGGCAGCGCGATCGGGGCCGGCGGTGCGGTCGCTGAGCAGGACGATTCCGGCCGGGGTTGCGGCAGCGGCGCGCGCTATCCTCCTCACGCACGCCAGCGCTCGCCGGGCGCCTCTCTCTCCAAGCGCCGCGTGAAAGGTGATATCGATGCGCTGAACCGGCGCCAGTTCGCTTTCCAGCGTTTCCATCTGTCCCGCATCCAGGAGCGGCGAGCGCAGCACCAGCGCCGAGCGCAAGTACACATCCAGCGACATGACGTGGGTCTCGCGCAGCGGGTCAATGGGCGGATTGGTCACCTGGGCGAAACGCTGCTTGCAGTAGTCCCACAGCGGCCGCCGCGACGAGGAGATGAACGCGGGAGGCGCATCGTCCCCCATGCAGAAGATCGCTTCTTTGCCTTCGAGCACCAGCGGCTGGAACAGCATGCGGAACTGGTCTTCGGTCCAACCCAGCGCGGCTGCCGTCTTCTTCAGCTCGGGCGCGGGAGCGCCTCCACCCTTGCTGGTGGGCATCAGGCGCGGAGCGCTCACGAATTTCTCGGGCACGTTCATGCTCACCAGCTGGGCCATATCGCGCGGCCGGAAAATGGCGCCGGTGGCGGGGTCGGCCAGCAACATCTCTCCGGGACCCAGCCGCTGGCGTTCGACAATCCGCTTGCCGTCGAGGTCGGTGATGCCCACCTCGGAGCCGACCACCAGCAGGCCGTCGGCGGTCAGGGTGTAGCGCAGCGGACGCAGGCCGTTGCGATCCAGCTTGGCGCCGACCACGCCGCCGTCGCTGAAGACCAGGGCCGCGGGTCCGTCCCACGGCTCCTGCTGGCGCGCCTGCGATTCGAACCAGCGGAACAATTCCGCCGGCAGATCGTGATCGTTCTCCCACGCCGGGGGGACCATGCGCAGCAGCGCCGCAGCCAGGCTGTGTCCCTGGCGCAGCAGGACTTCCAGCGCGTTGTCGAAGCTGGCAGAATCGCTGACGCCCTCTTCCAGCAGCCGCACGTCCTTCGACAGGCCAAGCGGCTCGCGAATGGCATGCGCCCGCGCCCTCGTCCAGCGGCGGTTGCCGCTGATGGTGTTGATCTCGCCGTTGTGCGCCACCAGGCGGAAGGGCTGCGCCAGCGACCAGCTCGGCCGCGTGTTGGTGGAATAGCGTTGGTGGAAGACGGCGAACGGACTCTCAAACTTCGGGCTGGCGAGGTCGGGATAGAACGCCGGCAATTGCCACGGCGAAAGCAGCCCCTTGTAAACGATGGTCCGCGACGAAAGCGAACAGAAATAAGTTCCGGCCGGCGCCGCCGCTTCCGCGCGCTTGCGCAGCAGGAACAGCAGCGGCTCTAGGTCACCCGCGGCTTTTTTAGAAGCGAAGAAACATTGCTGGATGACGGGCAGAGTATCGAGCGCGCGTGGCCCGACCATGGAGGGATCGGTGGGGACCGTCCGCCAGCCCAGACATCGGAAGCCGGTCTTCGCGGCTGCGGCTTCGATGGTGGCGCGTGCCAGCGAGGCGCGTCCGCGCGGCAGGAAGACCATGCCCACAGCGAACTTTTCCGGCAAGTCGATCCCGGCCTGGTGAGCGCGGGCGCGGATGAACTTTTCGGGGATCAGGGTAAGCAGGCCAGCGCCGTCGCCGCTGGTGCCGTCGGCGTCCACCCCGCCGCGATGGGCCAGACGCTCGAGCGCGGTCAGCGCGCGTTCGACCACTTCGCGCGAGCCGGCGCTGCCGAGCTGCGCGATGAAGCCGATGCCGCACGCATCATGGTCGCTAAAGACACGACTGGAGCCCTGTCCCATCCTCTAGTATGTACCCCCTAGAAGGCCGGGACACAAAACGCAGATTTTCGATGGAAGCGATGGGTTTTTTGGGAGGGAGCAGCCTGCGTCTTGCGACACTCCGTCGTGCGCGCGGCGAGACTCAGCGGTTGCGGCGGGGCCGCATCAACTGGCCCGCGGCAGCGTGCCTGGCGCCGGCTGCACGCGAGCGGGCGGCTTGAGCACCGTCGCCTGCGGTTGCGGCCGCGGCACCGATCGCTCCACCGTCCCGATGCAGCGCAGGGACAAGTCGCCACGCCCGTTCCGGTTGACCAGGAACTTTCCTTTGTGGCACAACGAATCGAGCAACGCGCGCTCGTGGCGGTTGAGGACCTCTTCCGGCAGCACATGGAAGTTGCGGAAAGTCCACGTCAACCGAATGCGCTCCACGAGAGAAGGCTGGATGTAACGCACGCCGGCGCCCGTCTCCACGGCCAACACGCCGCGACAGATTTTGTCTATCAGCATAACGAAGTAGCTTCTATTGTCTTTTGAGGTACGGGGCAAAAGCGAGGCCACACCCTAGCACTGCACAAATGTTGCTGCAAGGGGAAAGTGAAAAAAATTGCATCTGGCCAGCCGGGTGAGGTTAGTCTCCTCCGCGGCATGTGCCGGAGCATGTGGAAAAAGTGTATCAGTTTGAGACATGATGTGGCCTTCTCGGTACGCGGTGCTCGGTACTCGGTAGAATTCCGTTTTTGGGGGTGAGGCATGAGCGTGGTCACGCTGCTTCCGGTGGACGATTTCGTTGCCCGTCTGCGGCAGTTTCCCGAACCCTGTTTCGCGGGCACCGAGCAGATCCTGCGGTTTCTGGAAGAGAATCCCGTGGCTCCGGCTACGCTCGAGCCCTATCTCTTCTGGGACGCGCGGCACTACACGCGGAACCTCATCGACAAGACTGCGCTCTACGAGCTGATCGCCATCTGCTGGGACATTGGGCAGATCAGCTCCATCCACAACCACCGCGAGCAGAATTGCTGGATGGCGGCGCCTATCGGGCGGCTGATGGTGCAGAACTACCGCGTGCTGGAACAGGACTTGAAGCGTGGCACCTGCCGCCTGGAAAAGACTGACGCGGTGGAGATGAACCGCGAGCACCCCTGCGCCGTCAATCCGCTCGCGCCCGTGCACAAGGTGTGCAACCAGCGCGAATTCCGCGCGCGCGCCGTCAGCTTGCACGTCTACTCACGCCCCTTCGATAGCTGCGACGTTTATTCGGACGAACAGCAGACCTGCGGCAGCATCGGCCTCAGTTACACCTCGATGTACGGAGAGCGGGTCACGCCCGCGTAGGATGATGAGCGGCCCGTCGTTCACCAACTCGACCGGGGAGTGCCGGAACCGGCTTGGGCTGGGCGAGAAGAACCAGCCGCGGATTGGCACGGATATTCACGGATTCCTTGCGGTTCTTGATCTGTGGTGATCCGTGTTCATCCGTGGCTGATTCTTTGCGAGAGGGTTTTCTCGGAATCCAGCCGGCGACACTCCAAACAGCTCACAACAGAAGGCTCACATCAACGGGACCGCGACAGTTGCCTGCACGGGCCCGAGTCGTGTAGCGTGCGCCCTTCAGCGCATGCCTGATCAACCACCCTCCGGACTGGTGCGCGCCATGGGGCGCTGGACCCTGGTAGCGCTGGTGATCAATACCATCATCGGCAGCGGCATCTTTGGCCTGCCCTCGCTAGTGTGGAAATACGTCGGAGGCGCGGCCCCCTGGGCCTATCTGCTGGCGGGGGCTGGGATCGGCGTCATCATGGCCTGCTTCGCCGAAGCGGCGTCGCGCTTCACCGAGGCCGGCGGTCCTTATTTATACGCGCGCGCCGCCTTCGGACGCTTTCTCGGCATCGCGATGGGATGGCTGCTGTGGCTGGTGCGGCTGAGCGCCGCCGCCGCCGGCGCCAATCTCTTCGTCATCTATTTAGCCGAGTTCTGGCCCGGAGCCAAGCAACCGGTCGCGCGCGCCTTGGTGCTCACGGCGCTGCTGGGCGTGCTGGCGGCGATCAACTATCGCGGCGTGAAGTCGGGCGCGCGCGTGAGCAACGTGTTCACCGTGGCCAAGCTGGTTCCGCTGGGCTTGTTCGTTGTCGCCGGCGGCGCCTTCATGCTGCTGCGCGGCGGACCAGCGCCGCTCGCGAGCACGCTCCGTCCGGCCGCCGGTGATTGGATGCAGGCGGTGCTGGTGCTGGTGTTCGCTTACGGCGGTTTCGAAGCTGCCATGATCCCGCTGGGGGAAGCCCAAGACCCGCGCCGCGACGCGCCTTTCGCTCTGCTGGTCTCACTGGCGGTCTGCGCCACGCTGTTCACCCTGGTGCAGATCGTGGTGCAAGGCACGCTGGCCGATCCTGGGCAAACCGACCGTCCCCTGGCGGCCGCCGCGCACCAGTTCCTGGGGACGGCGGGCGCGCGGTTCATCAGCCTGGGCGCGCTCGTCTCCCTGTACGGATACCTCAGCGCCAACATGCTGCACACTCCCCGCCTGACTTTCGCTCTGGCCGAGCGCAACGACTTCCCCCCGATATTTGCGGCGGTGCACCGGCGCTTCCGCACGCCCCATGTTTCCATCGTGGTATTCGCGGCGCTGGTGTGGCTGATGGGGATGGCCGGCAACTTCCGCTGGAACGTGGTGCTGTCGGCGGTGGCGCGACTGTTCGCGTATGGCGCGGTGTGCGCCGCGATGCTGGTGCTCCGCCGCAAGCAGCCGGGCGAAGCGCGTTTCCCGCTGCCCGCCGGACCGCTGTTCGGCGTGTTGGGGATCGCTTTTGCGCTGGTGCTGGTGAGCCGCATGGGACGCGCCGAGCTGGCGATCATCGCCGGCACCATGGTGATCGCCTGGCTCAACTGGCTGTGGGCGCGCAAGTTGAGCCTGCCCTGAGCGAAGCCGAAGGGCGAAATCCCGAGCGGAGCGAGGACCTAACTCAGATGGCCAGCGAGCGCCGGCCGCTGGCCTTGCCGGAGGCGGGAGTGGTGGCGGCTGCCTCGAGGTGCTCGGCCAGCCATTTGCCCAGCCATTTCTTGCTGTCGATGGGAACGCAGATGAAGCGGATGCCGGCGTTGCCCTTGCCGTCCGACCAGGCGAACTCGCCTTTCACTTCCAGCGTCTCGGGTACGCCGGGCAGCTTGAAGCGTACCTCCGCCGCCCAACCGGGACTGATCTGCTCGCTGAGGGCGACGGCCATGCCGGCGTCGCTGATGTTGGTAAGCTTGCAGGCCAACTCCTTGACCGCGCCGAAGCTCAGGGAAGCCGTGCTATCCACCGCATGGCGGAAGTAGCGGCGCTGCTCGGTGACCATGAAACCGTGGGCGGCACGCAGCGAGCGCATGGCGCGCTCCAGGGTGACGGGTTTGTCTAACGCGAAGTGCGCTCCCATCTCGAAGGCGGTGCGCATGTTGGTGCCGCCATTGATCAAGGCAATGACGATGGCCCGCTTGCTGGAAGGCGACTGCTGAATGCCGGTGACCACCTCGGCGCCTCCGGCCACGTCGTCGCAATCCACGATGACGGCGTCGAACTTGTTGCGGTCCAGGCGCTCCAAGGCTGACTCGGCCACCGTCGCCACCTCCACCCCGATCCCCAGATCGCCTAAGGCACGGCGAAAAATGCGTAGCGTGTCTGGGTCCCGGCACAGGAGGAGGGATTCGAGCTCCATAGCTTGCATGGTAGTCCGCAACCAGCCCCGTCCCAAGTGACCGAAGTAATCCGAAATGGGAAAGGGGCGGCGGACGACGATGTGGCGGGCAGAACCGGCGCGGGTTGGCACGCTCCCCTGAGGGGACCGGCTGGCGGATGACCGCAGCCCCAGGCCCCAGCGACGCGCTGTTTTCCCCGTTACCGCGGTTATCGGCGCCCGACCCGGCGGCAGGTTAGCGGGCGTGCCCCCAGCCCGATTGAAACGCCGGACTGTCTTGCTGGCGCAAGGCTTTGATACACTCGCGGCGGGGCTGGGGTCCCCGGCAAACCCGTTCTTGGTTTGCTGGGTGGGGGCTGCCATGCAGGAGGTAATCGTAGTACGGGAGTGGGATGCCGACAGCTTCCACCGGCGGGTCCTCGAACTCGAGGCCCAGGGGTACGAAGCGCGCCGCGACACCTACCGCATCAGCCCGGAAATGAATCCCGAGACCGGCAACATCGTCCACCTGCACACCATCGAGATGAGCCGCGCGCGCGCTTAGCCGGCGCCGCCGGGATTGTCGGCTATCAATTGCTATTCGATTGCCTTTCCGGGTGCACCTCCCAGACGACCCTAGCCATAACGACACGCTCACCCGCGAGCCAATTTGGGGCCTCTGGATTTTGGGCCTTGGTGATATAGTTGAATAGCTGTGTTGTCTCCTTATGGTTTAGAAATCATCGAAAGCTGCCTCACCTGCAAGCTGCGGGCGGACAAGATTTTCTGCAATCTGCCGCCGCAGTCGGTGCAGGCGCTGGAAGCCATCAAGTACACCACCGCCTATCCCAAAGGGGCGGTGCTGTTCGTCGAAGGCCAGGCGCCGCGCGGGGTTTTCATTCTCTGCCGCGGGCGGGTGAAGCTCTCCATCTGCTCCAGCGACGGCAAGACCCTGATCCTGAAGATCGCGGAAGCAGGCGAGGTGCTGGGGCTGAGCGCCAGCGTCTCCGGCAAGCCCTATGAGCTGACCGCGGAGACGCTCGACCCCTGCCAGGTGAATTTCGTCAAACGCGAGGACTTCCTGCGTTTTTTGCGGGAGCACAATGATGTCTGCCTGCGTGTGGCCGAGCAGCTCAGCGAGAAGTACAACACCGCCTGCCACGAGATCCGCTCCCTGGGCTTGTCGCACTCTGCGGCGGAGAAGCTGGCGAAACTGCTGCTGGAATGGTCGATGAAGAACGGCGGCGCCCGCCAGCCGGACCGCATGAAGCTTACCCTCACCCACGAAGAGATCGCGCAGATGATCGGCACCTCGCGGGAGACCGTGACCCGCTTGTTCGCCGACTTCAAGAAGCGGCAACTCATTCAGCTCAAGGGTTCCACGCTGGTCATCCGCAACCGGGCGGGGCTGGAAAACCTGGTCAGCCCGTAGTTGCCGCGCGCCCGGCCCGATGGGGCCGCATTCCCGGCAACCCGTCACCCAAAACCGTGATTCGGGTCACAGCTTTCGAGCGGCGGCGACTCTACAGTTGCACGCATGAGTAGGAAGCACGACCTTTCGGCGACGGTGCTGACGAACGGGCCGATGTCCGACGGCCTCTTCTCCGGGTTGCCGGCCCATGCGCTACGCCAGCTTACCGGCATCTACAGCGCCCACCATTATCCCAGCGGCGCCGTCCTGTTCCAGGAGGGGGAGCCCGCGAGCGGGATCTTTCTGCTGTGCCGCGGGGCGGTGAAGCTCTCGGTCGGTTCCAGCCACGGCGACAGTCTGTTGCTGCGCTCCGCCGG
The DNA here is from genome assembly GCA_023265315.1 of Acidobacteriota bacterium. Classification (GTDB taxonomy): domain Bacteria; phylum Acidobacteriota; class Terriglobia; order Terriglobales; family Acidobacteriaceae; genus JAHFUA01. The sequence continues at coordinate 11,274 of JAHFUA010000099.1, forward strand.
CCCCGGCGAGATCCTGGGACTGAGCGCCACCCTGACCGGTCAGGGGCACGAAGTATCCGCCGAAACCACCATCCCTTCGCACCTGGTCTTCATCAAGCGTAAGGACTTTCTGCGCTACCTGCGGGAGCACACCGACGTCTGCCTGCAGGTGGTGGAGTCGTTGAGCAACGACGTGCACGCCGCCTATGAGCGGGTGCGGACGCTGGGACTGGCGCGCATCCGTCACGCGCACAATTAAAGCAGATTCAGAGTAGCTGTACCCGGCCATGGATCTTTCGGAGGGGCCCGGCTTCAGCCGGGCCGTTTCGAGCCCAAAACAACCAGGGCTTCAGCCCCTGAGGTATTGGGTACACCATCCGTGGATTGGTGACGGCGCTCACGGTGGGGGGAGCGCTTGCGGTACACTCTTAGCGGGGTGGCGGCCGGCGCTGCCGCTGTGCCCGACTCTCCGCTGCGGAGGCTGGCCATGGCCAAGGATGAGCGCGACATCCTGGAAGTGCTGAAGTTCGAACTCGCCTTCCTGGAACAGGGAGGCTACGGACGCTCGGTGCGCACCCCCTGGAAGCCCACCTCCATCTTTCAGGACTCCGTCACCTGCTTGAACTTCGACGAGCCGGAGCGCGTGCATCCCTGCGCGGAGTGCCTGCTCATCGACTTCGTCCCGCCGCAGGAACGGGAGACGGAGGTCCCCTGCCACCACATCCCGCTCAACGCGCGCGGCGAAACCGTGGACTCGGTGAACCGCTACGACCACCAGCAGGAGTTGGAGGAGAAGGTGAAGCAGTGGTTGCGGGCCACCATCCGGCGCCTCGAGGCGCAGCGCGCCGCCGGCGGCTCCGGCAAATAAATTTCGCATTTTCCGCCGCCCAGCCAACCTCCCGAAACGACGCTGCCTCCAACGAGCGGAACCCACCAGCAGCGCGGCTTTGCATACAATCCGTCAGCCCATATTGGCCGCGGTGCCGCAACGGGAATCACCGCTCAGTGTGATGTGTGTCACTGATTGCGTTTCGCAAGGTAAGGCACAAAGATCAGGTATTTGTAGCTTGATTCCGGGAGCACTCCGGATATTTCACTAATAAGGGGGCAGGCGAAGCCGGCCATGAGATTGTCAGCAGCAGCCGTTCTCGCTTTGGTTGCGGCTCTGGCGGTGAGCGCGAATGCCGCGCCACCGCATTCGGCCCGCGCACTTTCCGGTGCGTTCCTCATGGGCGCCTATCCAGGCGCGCCCGAGGAAAAGGCGAAAGCCGCAACGCCATCGAAGGCAGACGGCGACTATGTGGGCAGCGACACCTGCATAGCTTGCCACGAAGATCAAAACCGTCGCTTCAAGAATACGGTGATGGGCAAGGTGTTCGCGCATCCGCGGACTCCCGACCAAGCCCGCGGTTGCGAGTCCTGTCACGGTCCGGGCAAAGGCCACGTCGAAGCCGGCGGCGGCAAGGACACCATTCCCGTCCGCTTTACCAGCGATTCCAAGAACACGGTGGCGGAGAAGAATGCCGCCTGCCTGCAATGCCATTCCCGCGGCAACCGTCTGTTCTGGAAGGGCAGCCCGCACGATTCCCGGGCCATGGCTTGCGTGGACTGCCATATCGGGCACCAGGAAATACAGCGGACTCTGTCTCAGGAAGGCCGCTTCAACGCTCCGCTGACGGAGAACAAGGCTGTCAAGAAACAGCAGCCGGAACTCTGCCTGCAGTGCCACCAGATGCGGCGGGCGCAGTTGCAGCGCTCCTCGCACATGCCCTTCCGCGAAGGCAAGGTGACCTGCACCAGTTGCCATAACCCGCACGGCTCGCCCAATCCCAAGCAGCTCATCCAGAGCACCGTCAACGAGAATTGCTTGAGCTGCCACACCGAGCGCCGCGGTCCCTTCCTGTGGGAGCACCCGCCGGTGATGGAAAACTGCGCCAACTGCCACGAAGCGCACGGCACCAGCAACCCGCAGCTGCTGAAGATGCGCATGCCGCGGGTGTGCGATTCCTGCCACGTCACCAGTCGCCACCCCACCACGCCGATACTC
>JAHFUA010000100.1:0-12267 GCA_023265315.1 Acidobacteriota bacterium
GAGGTCCGCCCCTCCAATTTCCTCCGCGACATCATCGTCGAGGACTTGAAGACCAAGAAATTCGGCGACGCCGTCATCCAGACGCGCTTCCCGCCCGAGCCCAACGGCTACCTCCACATCGGACACGCCAAGGCCATCTGCCTCGACTTCGGGCTGGCGGACGAGTTCGGGGGCAAGACCAACCTGCGTTTCGACGACACCAATCCGGAGAAGGAAGAGACCGAGTACGTCGAATCCATCATGGAAGACGTGCGCTGGCTGGGCTTTGAGTGGGAACGGCTCTGCTACGCCTCCGACTACTTCGACCAGCTCTACGACTGGGCGTTGGCGCTCATCAAGGCGGGCAAGGCGTATGTGGACGATCTCTCCGCCGACGAGATTCGCGAATACCGCGGCACGCTGACCGAACCCGGCAAGAACAGCCCGTATCGTGACCGCTCAATCGAGGAGAGCCTCGATCTGTTCCAGCGCATGCGCGCCGGCGAATTCCCCGACGGCTCGCGGGTGCTGCGGGCGAAGATCGACATGGCCTCGCCCAACCTGAACATGCGCGATCCGGTGATGTACCGCATCTTGCACGCCGAGCACCATCGCACCGGCCCCAAGTGGTGCATCTACCCGATGTACGACTACGCGCACGGGCAGTCGGATTCGATCGAGCGCGTCACCCACTCCATGTGCACGCTGGAGTTTGCCGACCATCAGCCGCTCTACCGCTGGTACATCGAGCAGTTGGGCATCTTTCCCTCGCAGCAGATCGAATTCGACCGCCTCAACCTAACCTACACGCTGCTGAGCAAGCGCAAGCTGCTGCAGTTGGTGCGCGACGGCCACGTGAGAGGCTGGGATGACCCTCGCATGCCCACGCTTTGCGGCATACGGCGGCGCGGCTACACGCCTGAGGCTATCCGCACTTTCGTCACCCAGGCCGGCGTCTCGCGCACCGACGGCATCACCGATTTCGCCATGCTGGAGCACTTCGTGCGCGACGACTTGAACCGGCGCGCGCCGCGCGTGATGGCCGTGCTGCGGCCCTTGAAGCTGGTGATCGACAACTATCCCGAAGGCCAGACCGAAGCGTGCGAAGCGGTGAATAACCCGGAAGATCCAAGCGCCGGCTCGCGCAAAGTGCCATTCTCACGCGTCCTCTACATCGAGCAGGACGACTTCCGCGAAGAGCCGCCGAAGGGCTACTTCCGGCTGTCTCCCGGCCGCGAGGTGCGCTTACGCTACGGCTACTTCGTCAAGTGCACGAACGTGGTGAAGAACGCGAGCGGCGAGGTGGCCGAGATCCACTGCACCTACGATCCTGCGACCCGCGGCGGCAACGCTCCCGACGGACGCAAAGTCAAAGCCACCATCCACTGGGTCTCGGCCCAGCATGCCATCGACGCCGAAGTGCGGCTTTACGACAAGCTGTTCACCAAGCCCTATCCCAACCAGGTGGAAGAGGGGCAGGATTTCACCGCCAACCTCAACCCAAATTCGCTCGAGGTCGTGACTCGGGCGAAGCTCGAGCCCTCGCTGGCCGCGGCCGCCGCCGGCTCTCGCTACCAGTTCGAGCGTTTGGGATATTTCTGCGTCGATCCCGACTCCTCACCAGGGAAGCCGGTGTTCAACCGCACCGTGGCCCTCAAGGACACCTGGGCGAAAATCGAAAAAGGCCGGAAGGCGGGCGCATAGGCGGGGTTCCCGGATGTGGCGGCGGCGTTATTACGCGCCGGCCGTGAGCGCATCCTGCACAGGGACGGGAGCCGGGGCGCTGCGGCTTTGGTAAAACGCCAGCGCTGCCGCCCAGGAACTCAGGCGCAGCAGCCACCGAATCCAGAGCAGGATTTGCGCCACCACGAACCAGAGGAACACCGTGATCACCGACGACTGCGGGAAGAAGCGAGCGAACCCCGCGTAGGCCAGCACCGCCAGAGCGGACAGAGCTCCCAAGCCAAGATAGATTGCCATCACCCGCCCGAGGCGGCCAGCGACAAAGCCGGCGCCCTCCCCCAGCGCTGCCAGCGTGGAGCGATGCGGATGCGCCACCAGCGCCGCCCGCGCGTAGTCCACGATGGCGTTCACGACGAAACAGCAACCGAACAGCAGCGCCCAGCGCAGCCACTCCAGGTAGAAGTGAGGCGCTTCCCGCACGCCGTCGCGGAACAGCCAGCGATCGAACTGGGCGACGCGGCTGGCCCAGAACCAAAACAGCGCGTAATAGAAGATGGAGGCGATCGCCGTCAAGCGCAGGAAGCGTCCCCAAAACCGGCCCAGGCCGCGCCCGAAGGCGTGCATACTCCAGCCAAGTGAGACCGGAGCTTGGCCGCTGTCTTCAGGCTCCACTCGCTCTGCGCGCGACAGGACCTCGAAGGCGCCGGCGGAGAGCACGGCGTTCAGCAGCAGGAAGAGGATCCCGCCGTAAACAATTGCGATCGAGAAGCCCTTAAAAAAACCCGAGTATGCGAGCTGGAATTCGGTGAGCCAGGGAGCGCTGAAGCCGCGCGCCAGCTCGTTGGCCATCATGCTGTGGCCGAGGTGGTCGGCGATGGCGGAGTGCACGGGCGCGGCCACGGCCGCTGCCAGCAGCAGGTTACAAGCGAAGAACAACGAAACCACCGCTTTGTTGCGCCAGGCGGCAGCGAGTCCAGCCGAGATCGCTTGCGAAACAGTCATAACTCATTTACCGCCGAGGCGCCGAGTTCGCCGAGAGAAATCAGGGCGCAGGGAGCAGGAAGCGGGAAAAGCTGAATTGCGCTATCTGCTGCCTCCTGCTTTCCTGCCTCCTGCTTCCTTGGAAAGCTCGGCGTCCTTGGCGTCTCGGCGTTGAAATTGGCGATGTTCATGAGAAGAACGAAAATGCCATCAGCACGTTTTCAATCCAGACCACCCAGCGCAGATACCACTTGTCGGCTGCCAAGTGCACCGCTTGCGCCTGGTAGCTGTCATCGGCGCGGTGGACCTCGAGCTTCCACTGGAAATCGGGATCGACCTGGGCGGAGACGATCTTCGGCCTGCCCGTGTACTTGAACTTTGCCCAGCGGTATTGCCCATCCCAGTGCTCGCGGACTTCGGAACCGTCCTCGAATCTCACCAGCACGGTGACAGGGAACTGCATCTCGCCCAGGCGGCGCACCAGCACCTCCGACTCGATCGCATCCCGCGGCCGACCCTTCGGCGCCAGTTGCGGTTTGCCGCTGGCATCATCGAAGAAGCCCCTCTCGGCCGGCGCCTCTCCCGTGGTAAACGACACGGAATAATTCAGCATGCCGGTGCCGTACACCGTCTGGTCGAAGAACCATTTCATGTCCTGGCCCGAGACTTCGCGCACCGTATCCATGAAATCGATGGCGTCGGGATGCTTGAAGCGCCAGCGCTGCTGGTAGGTGCGGATAACCTTGGGCCAGGCGTCGCCCAGCAGGGCTTCCAGTGTTCGCAGCGTCAGTTCAGGCTTGGCGTAGGCCTGAACACGGTAGCTGTTGCTGTTCAGGTCGAGCCAGGCGTAGCGCTCCATGGCGTCGTCCGGCGCGTCTTCAGCATAGATCTTCGCCCGGCCATATTTCTCTTCCAGCGGCACCCATTCCCAGTACTGACCCAGAGGGATGTTCCCTATTCCCTTCCACGGGTAGCGCGGGATGGGCAGATCGAGCCACGGCTGCGCGGGGACGGGAACGCCGAAGACCGTCTCGTACTGGTAGTTCGGACCGTAGGCGCGCTCGAGCACCTTGCCGGTGGAGTAGGAGTTGAAGCCTTCGTCGAGCCAGGCCTCTTCGAATTCGTTGTTGCCGACGAGCCCGTACCAGAACTGGTGTCCGAACTCGTGCACGATGACGCCTTCCGGCGACAGCTTGTGTGCTCCCGGCCAGTAGCTGGTGCCGGCGGTGATGAAGGTCGGGTACTCCATGCCGCCGGCGCCCATGCCCCCGTAGGGTGGATCGACCACGGTGAGCACGTCGTAGGGATACTTGCCATACATCAGCCCGAACCACTTGATGCCTTCGAAGGCGGCGCGGAAGTGACGCTCGATCTGGCCGCGATGCTCGCGCTGGAGGAACAGGGTGACGGCGACATCTTGCAGCTTCACTTCGTCGGGCGGGGTGCCGGTCTTGCGCGCCCACTCCTCGATCTCGGCGGGCGTCACCTGCTCATCAGCTTTGAACCTGCGCTCGATCTTGAGCACCTGGGAGCGCGGCTGCGCCGTCCAGGCGAATTCGTGCACGTCCTCTTGGTAGTAGTTGTAGGCGGTGGCGCCGTCGGGCTGCGAATGCTCGTGGCGCAGGCGGCCGGTGGCAGCGATCTCGAAATCCGAGGGCACGGTGAGGGTCACGTCCCAGGTGCCATAGTCGGCGTAGAACTCGGTATTGACATGGAACTGGTGACAGTTCCAGCCGCCCTGCGCGCGGTGGCGCTCGCCCTTGGCCTCGTACACGCCCGGCTTCGGGAACCACTGCCCGACGAGAAAGAAATTGTCCTGGAAGCCGGTGCGCGCGAACACGCGCGGCAGTTTGGAAATCCAGGCGATCTCGATGGCGATGCTGCCGCCTGCGGGAATGGGCTTGGGCAGCGGGATTTCGAGCACCGTCTGGTCGTAAGGATTGCCGTCGTCGGGCTGGATGAAGCGCATGCTGGCGGTGAGGTCCTGGCCCTCGACCTTCAGGGACGAGATCTGCTCGTATCCCCATTCGTTAGGACGCCCGCGGAAGCGGCTCTCGCGATGGCGACCGTGGCTCTCCCGCATGAACGTGGTGTAGCTGTTCTTGAAGGCGTTGAGGTATAGGTGGAACTGGAGGCTGGGGATAACGTCGGTGGTGTGGTTGCGCCAGACGATGATCTCGTGACCGGCAACGGTTTTGCTTGCCGGATCGAGCCGCGCGTCGATCGTGTAGCGGACGATGGGATCAGGGATGTATTTGGCCTGGGCGGAGAGCGCAACCAGCAACACCCAAAGTGTCATTCCGAGCGCAGCGAGGAATCTATGTATTTGAACGCTCCTCAAAACCCTCGTTTCTCCAACTTGCTCGTGATGCCGACGTCGAGCGATTCGTCATGATGCAGGTGGAGAAAGAATGCATAGATTCCTCGCTCCTTTTAAAAGAAACAGAGCGAACCCTACGGCGCCAGCACGATCTTGCCGAAATTCTTCCTCTCCAGCAGCAACCGGTGCGCCTCCGCCGCTTGTGCCAGCGGGAGCTGGTGTCCGACGATGGGCCGCAGCTTGCCCTCCGCGAGCCACGGGCCCATGTCCTCCCATGCCTGGGACATATGCTCGCGATGCCGGGCCAGGGGAGTCAGCCACAGCGCGTGCACGCTGGCATTGCGCTGGAACATGGCGGGGAAATCGAACTGCGGCGCTTGCCCGCCGGCGGCGCCGTAGATGATCATGCGCCCCAGGGCGCGCAGGCAGCGCGTGCTCTTGGCGGTGTGCTCGCCGCCCAGCATCTCGAAGACGATGTCCACGCCTTCGCCGCCGGTCATCTCCGTCACCGCCTGCTCGTAATCGGCGGTCTTGTAGTTAATGCCATGGTCGAGGCCGAGTTCCTTCAGGCGCGCCAGCTTTTCGTCCGAAGAGGAGGTCCCAAAGGTCTCCACGCCGAAGAGCCTACCCAGCTCGATGGCGGCGGTGCCGACTCCCCCGGCGGCAGCATGGATGAGCACGCGTTCGTTCTCCTTGGCGTCGGCCATCCAATAGGCGAAGTACGCGGTGAAGTAGTTGATGGGGAAAGCGGCGGCTTCAGCGGCGCTCAGCCGCTCCGGCCACGGCAAGAGCCCTTCGCGGCGGGCTGCGATCCGTTCCGCATAGGCGCCCTGGGGAACGAATCCCATAACCTTCTCCCCTGTTTCCTCCACGATTCCGGCGAACTCGAATCCCGGGATGTAAGGCGGCTGCGCGCCCCCGGGATAGAAACCCTGAGTCATCATGGTGTCGGCGAAGTTCACGCCCGTGGCTTCCACCCGCACCAGCACCTCTCCGGGCTGGGGCTGGGGATCGGGAACGTCTTGCAGCTCGAGGACCTCGGGACCGCCGGTGCGGGTGGCAAGAATGGCTTTCATAGAGTCGCAGAATGCGTGATTGTATAACAGGCAATCCGAAAGCACTCAGCAATCAGCACTCAGCAAGACCAGCCGGAAGGCCAGTGCCTGGGAGCAGAACTTCAAGGGAGGGGAACAATGACGGAGCGCGCATGCTCGAGCCGACCGCTGAATGCTGAGTGCTGACTGCTCAAAGGAAAAACCGGCGCTTTTCTCCCCCGAGAATGCGCGCCGGTCTTGGATCCTCCGCTTGCGTGGAGGATAGTTTGTTGCATGGCGTCTGGTTGGACGCCGGAGCAAAGCTGCGGCAGCCGCCACTTTGACATTGGCTGCCACTGCTGAACATGCGCCCTGGAAAATGCGGGGTCAACCGCAAAACCGGGACGCCTGTTTACTGTTCTGGTAACTCATCGCGCCGCCGCGCGCAAGCTGGCGCTGACGGCAGCGTGGTACCGGAAAATAGGTGGGTGGCAGGTCGGGCGCAAGGTCGTAAGTTGCTGGTGGAATAGGGGTTGGACGTGCCAAGCGCCGGGCGGTCGGCACCCATGATATAGTTTCGAGGGCTCGGCAGAATAGTAGAGCCCAGCAGCTAGGCTATCCATCTTATAGTCTTATCGGCCCGGACGGGAGGCATCGGCTTGGTACGCCCGTGCTTCAGTGTCCGCGGCGCGGCCGGTTGGTCGAAAGAGGGTCACCGTGGACCTCGTAATCATTCGCCTAGTATTCATCCTCCTTCTGGCGGCTTCCTGCGCGGTCCTGCAACCCTTTGGGTTGAGCCGGCAGGCGGCAGGAGTCGCCGGATTGGTGTTGGGCGTCGCCGTCATTCTGTTCGAGCTGCGGCTGCGCGCGGTCAGCCTGAAGCGGCTGATCGGGGCGGCCCTCGCCAGCGTGCTCGGCATCCTGGGCGCCTACCTGTTCAGCCTGGTCATCCGCAACAGCGTCCCTGCCGGCAACACGCAGAGCTTCCTGCAACTGTTGGTGATGTTGCTGATGGCCTACGTCGGCCTGGTGGTGGGGGCGAACAAGGGCGACTTGCTCAATCTTTCCGCTTTGGGCGGCGTTTTCGGCGGGGAGAAGCCGGGCAAGCGCAGCTGCAAGATCCTGGACACCAGCGTCATCATCGACGGCCGCATCGCCGATATTGCCGAGACCGGGTTCCTCGACGGCGTCATCATCATCCCGCAGTTCGTGCTGCGCGAGCTGCAACTGGTGGCCGATTCCGCCGATTCCCTCAAGCGCAACCGCGGCCGCCGCGGCCTGGACATCCTGCAGCGTATCCAGAAGCTCACTACGCTCGATATCCAGATCGTCGAGGACGACTACCCCCACGTCCGCGAAGTGGACATGAAGCTGATCGAGATGGGCAAGGCCTACGACGGCAAGATCATCACCAACGATTTCAACCTCAACAAGGTGGCCGGCCTGCACGGCGTCCAGGTGCTGAACATCAACGAACTGGCCAACTCGCTCAAGCCCATCGTGCTCCCCGGCGAGACCATGAAGGTGTTCATCCTGAAGGAAGGCAAGGAGTACAACCAGGGCGTGGCCTACCTGGACGACGGCACCATGGTGGTGGTGGACAACGCGCGCAAGATGATCGGCAAGACCATCGACATTGCCGTGACCTCGGTGCTGCAGACCACCGCCGGCAAGATGATCTTCGGCAAGTACGACGAGCGGGCGGCGGCCGCCCCGCCTCGTCCGGAGCCGCAGCGCCAGCCGTCCAGCACCAAGCCGCAACCCATCATGGCCGAAAGACCGACAGAATAGGGTTTCACGTTTCGAGTTTCAGGTTTCAAGTTGGGGCGCAACCAGGGTCGCGTCCTTCTTGTTGCGCTTGAAAAGTAGGCGTGAAACCTGAAACGTGTATACTCTCCGCCCTTATGAAGGTTTTCGTCATCATCCCGGCGGCCGGGCTGGGCACTCGTATGGGCGGATTGACGGCGGGCGCCAAGCCCGCGCGCGTGACCGCCGCCTCCAAGCAGTTCGCCGAGATCGGCGGCGCGCCCATCCTCATCCACACCCTGCGCAAGTTCGAGGCCGTGCCGGAGGTCAGCGAGATCATCCTGGCGCTGCGCGCCGACGATGCCGCCGCCTTCAAGTCCCGCCTGCAAAAGGAAGCATTGCGGAAGAAGATCACGGTGGTCGAAGGCGGCGAGCACCGCCAGCAGTCCGTGGCCAACGGCTTGTCGGGGATCGACGCCGCGCCCGACGACCTGGTGCTGGTACACGACGCGGTGCGGCCCTTCGTGGACGCGGAGATCATCGGCAACGTGATCCAGGCGGCGGCGCGCCATGGAGCGGCCATCGCCGGGTTGCCGGCCGTCGATACCGTCAAACAGGTGGACCGGACGGCCGACGGCGCCATCGTCGTCTCCACCATCCCGCGCGCCCGGGTGGTGATGGCGCAGACTCCCCAGGGCTTCCGCTACGGGGTGCTGAAGCAGGCGTTCGACGACGCCCAGGCCGACGGCTTCCAGGGCACCGACGAAGCCGCGCTGGTCGAGCGCACCGGACACGAAGTCGCGGTGGTGATGGGTTCGCCGCAGAACATCAAGATCACCACCCCGGCAGACCTGGAGCTGGCGGAGTTCTTTTTGTCGCAGGAAAGCCGCCGTCGCGCGACGATGACGGGGTGAGCCGTCTCACCGCCGAGCGCGCCCAGGCGGCCGAGGACTCTTGTTCCGCGTAGTGTAAACACGCGTGAAACTTGAAACGTGAAACAATGTTCAGGATTGGATACGGCTGGGATTCTCATGAATTCAAACGCGGCCTCCCGCTGAAGATCGGGGGCGTGAAGCTGCCGCACGACCGCGGCCTGGCCGGGCACTCCGACGGGGACGTCCTGCTGCATGCCCTCACCGACGCGCTGCTGGGCGCGGTGGCGGCCGGCGACATCGGCGCCCACTTCCCGCCCAGCGACCCAAAATGGAAGGGCGCCGATTCCGCCACATTCGTACAGCACGCGTTGAAGCGAGTCGCCAATGCTGGCTACAGCCTGGCCAACGTCGATTCCACGCTGATCCTGGCCGCGCCCAGGATCGGGCCGCACGCCCGCAAGATCCAGGCGCGGGTGGCCGAACTGCTGCGGGTTCCGCTGGAGAATGTCGGCATCAAGGCCAAGACGCCGGAGGGCATGGGAACCGGCAACGCCGCCATCGCGCACGTCGTGGTGCTGCTGGTGAAGAAGCGGCAGGATGACGATCGCGCCCTGCTTGCCGTGGCCGACGAAACGCCCCAGCCGGTGATCGATGACGTGGTTGAGCGCGTGCTGGAAGGCGTGCCTGAACCCGAGAAGAAAAGAACTTCCAGTTCGTCCAAGATCACGTCTAAGCACAGAAAATGAGATCCATCACCCGTGCCCTCCTTCTGGTGGCGCTGAGCGCAGTCGCGCCCGCGCAGAAACAGATCCCGCCATCGAGCGCCGCCGCCGATTGGCGCACGCCGGCCGAGCGCAGCGACTACCGCACCACCCCGCGCTACGACGAGACCATGGCCTACGTTCGCCGGGTGCAAGCGGCTGCGCCCGGACAAGTCAAAGTCGAAGTCTTTGGTAAGACCGGCGAAGGCCGCGACCTGGTGGACGTTGTGGTCTCCGGCGACGGCGTCTTCGATCCCGAAACGCTGCACCGCGCCGGCCGTCCCATCCTGCTGATCCAGAACGCCATCCACGCCGGCGAGATGGACGGCAAAGACTCCTGCCTGGCGCTGCTGCGCGACATGGTCGTCACCAAAACCCAGGCGCGGCTTCTGGAGCGCGCGGTGGTGGTCATCATCCCCATCTACAACGCCGACGGCCACGAGCGCTTCGGGCCTTACAACCGCATCAACCAGAACGGCCCGCAAGAAACGGGCTGGCGCGTGAACGCCACCAATCTGAACCTGAACCGCGATTACGTGAAGGCGGAAGCTCCCGAGACCCGCGCCTGGCTCAAGTTGTGGAACCGCTGGCTGCCCGACTTCTTCGTGGATGACCACGTCACCGACGGCGCCGACTATCAGTACGACGTCACCTTCGGTCTCTCCGCGTATGCAGGCAACGATCCTGCGCTGAATGAGTGGCAGCAGAAGACGGTAGCGCCTTACCTGGAGCAAGCCGTCGCCGCCTCGGGGCACGTGCCGGGGCCGTTTATCTTCCTCATCGACGATGCCGACCCCACCAAAGGCATCGAGCGCTATCCCAGCATCCCCCGTTTCGCCGACGGGTACACGGTGCTGCAAAACCGCCCGGGGATGCTGGTCGAGATGCACATGCTCAAGGACTACAAGACGCGGGTAACCGGCAATTACGAGATCCTGCGCGCCCTGCTGGAGGTAATGAATCGCGACGCGGAAATCCTGGTGCGCCTGAACCGCGAAGCCGATGCCACAGTGGTCGCCGCCGGCAAGCGTTTCGATCCCAGCGCCAAGTTCCCGCTGCGCACCGCTCCCAGTAAAGAGACCGAGCCATTCCTGTATCACACCTTTAACTACACGCGGGAACTAAGCGGGGTTTCGGGGCAAATCTGGATTCGGTACACTCCCGAGCCGCTGGACATCACCATCCCACGGCCCGCCCGGCTGGAGACCACGCTCGCCGTTACGCCGCCGCGGGCCTACATCGTGCCCGCGCAGTGGACGAAGGTCATCGAGGTGCTGGCAGCGCACGGGCTGTGGCTCGAGCGCACCACCCGGCCCTGGAGCGCAGAGATTGACACCTACCGCTGCACCGACTTGAAGTGGAACGAGAAGTCGTTCGAAGGACATCATGTGATGTTCTCGCCGCAGTTCACCGCCCGGCCCTTTGCGGGGCGCTGCACGCCCGTGCACGAAAAACTCTCGTTCCCGGCAGGTTCGGTTGTCGTCCCCATGGACCAGCGCGCCGCCAAGGTGGCGCTGGAGTGGCTGGAGCCCGAAGCGCCGGACTCCGCCGTCGCCTGGGGTTATTTCGACGCCATCTTCGAGCAGAAGGAGTTCGGCGAGGACTACGTGATCGAGAAGCTGGCGCGCGAGATGCTGGCGAAAGATCCCAAGCTGCGTGAGGAGTTCGAGCAAGGCCTGGCCACGGACAAGCAGTTCGCCGGCGATCCCAGCGCGCGCCTTAGTTTTTTCTACCGGCACTCGCCGTGGTGGGACCGCGAGTTGGGGCGGTACCCGGTGGGACGGCTCACGACCCTCGACGGCGTGCCGGTCAAGTAGCGGCGGCGGCGCCACCTATCGCTAGAACCTGAACTTTAGGCTTCCGCCCACGGTTCGCGCGGGCGCGAACTGAATGGGGATTTCCTCGCTCTCCTTGGCGATTGGGTAGCGGTTATCCGAAAGGTTGGTGACGTCCATTTCGAAGTCGAGGCGGCGGGGCTCGGCGCTCCACAGCCGGAATCCCGCGCACAGGTCAGCGGTCAGATGTTGTGGCAGCCGCGGTCCGTGTTCGACCACTGTCCCGCTGCCGTAGCGCAGCGCCGTCCCGGCCCAGGAATCGCGCCAGCGGTGGTGATAGAAGACCTGCGCGGTGCCGGTGTGGGTCTGGTCGAAGGCAGGCTGGATGCGCTCCCCCGGTTCCAGGGGCTCGTTGCCGGCGAATCCGCCGCTCACCGGCCCGTAGAAGAAGGTTTTCGCTACCGCATACTGGAAGCGGCCGCTGATGCCCACCCGCTCCAACTGCCGCAGCTTGAGCACGAACTCCGCCCCTTGGGAACGCGCGCTGTGGAAGTTAATGGGCAGGAAGAGGCGCGACATGCTGATCTCGTGGTTCTCAAAGCTGTTGTGGCCGGTGTGGGTGTAGGCATTGAGTTCGAACGTTGTGTTGCGATTGATCTCCTGCTGCCAGCCTACTTCGAAATAGTTCTGCGTGTAGGCGCGAACGTCCCCGACGCGCTGGTCCGGCTCGGGCGCCGTGTGACCGATGAAGCTGGCCAGCAGCGAGTATTCAATGGGCGGAGGCGAGAAGAACCGATTGTATGCGGCATGCACGACCGACTTCGCCCTGCGGATATGGTAGGCCAGCCCGACGCGGGGGCTGGTCTGGACCTGGGTGTTGATCAGGTCGAAGTGGTCGTAGCGCACTCCGAGGTCCACCGCCAGGTTGCGGAACGGCGAGAAATGGTCCTGCAAGTAGAGGCTGGCCTGTCCGCCCTTCACGCTGCCGCGAAAGTCAATCGGAAAGACGTCGGGATCGCCGCGGCCGTTGATGAAGAAGCTCTCCAACTCGCGCAAGCGGACGAGGTCTACGCCGGCCTTGAAGATGTGCCCGTGCCAGAGATAGGTGCCGTC
>JAHFUA010000100.1:12277-13263 GCA_023265315.1 Acidobacteriota bacterium
GCCAGCAGCGCCTGTTGCGAGAAGCTGTGAACCCAGTTCAGGATGGCGGTCTGCTGGCGGAGATGGCGAGTAGCATCGCGTCCCACCTCCTGGTCTTCGGTTAGATTGGGCTGCTGGAAGTTGGTGCCGCCGCCCATCAGCAGAAGCTTCAGCGAGTCGTTCGCGGCCTGCCAGTCGAGCTGGGCGGTGCCGCGCGAGCCCTCGCCGAAATCGTGCAGCTCGACCGGCTCCGGAGGATCCAGGTAGCGCCCGGAGCGGAAGCCGTCGGCGAACAGGTAATATCCGAGCTTGCCCCGCTGGCTGCCGTACTCGGCGTTGAGGTCATAGTTATTTTTGGTGGCGCCGCGGAAGTTGACGTCGCCGTGGCCGCCCATGGCGCGGCCGGAACGCGTGGTGATGTCGAGCACGCCTCCGAAGCGGTTGCCATACTCCGGCTTGAAGCCGCCGGTGATCAGCTCCACCGTCTCGAAGATCTGCGGGCTCACGCCCGGACTGAACTGCGGCTGGGTGTTATCCAGGAAGGAAACGCCGTTGACGAACTCGTGCAGCGAGAACTCATTGCCGCGCACATTGATGAAATCGTCGTGGCTTTGGCTGGCGCCGGGCATCAGGTTCGCGACAGGGCATTGGTGGTCTCGATCATCGGGTCGGGCAGCGCTTGCAGCTCGCGCCGGGTCAGCGTCTGCGAGCTGCCGGTCTTCTCCGGATCGATGGTCTCAAAGCGGGCGCGTACTTCGACGCGTTCCTGCACGCTGCCTTTGGGCGTCAGCTCGATCGCGACCGAGACCGGCTGCCGGGCATGCAATGTGAAGTCGTATTGCGCGGTGTAGAAGCCTGGGGCCTCGGCGGTGATCCGGTAAGCGCCAGCCTCCACGCCGGTAAAGCGGAATTCACCGTTGCTTCCGGTGGTGGTCTGCTGTGCCTGCGTTCCGTTCCAGTGACGCAGTGTAACTTCGACGTGCACGGCTTGCTGCTCTGGGTTGCGT
>JAHFUA010000171.1 GCA_023265315.1 Acidobacteriota bacterium
GGTGGCGCTGATGGTGCCGGCAAGCGCGAGCGCCACGATGGCGCCGAGCGCGATGCCGAGCCTCACCACAAGCGACTGAACGATGAAACGGCGATCGACTTTCATGATCCTCTTCCTCCCTCCGCCTCTTCCCGTCCTCAGCAGCACAGGCTTTCCGGGACGCGCCTTTCCGGGCACGCATATTTAGCGTTACCCACAATTAGCATTGTTGATCTGGCGCAAGCTGCCCGGCGGCGCGGAGTCCCACAAAACCCCATTATCGCCCGGTGCTTGCGACTGAAAGGAGCGGCGGACCGCTTACCACCAAAGGAGTAGACGACGCCGATCCCGGCACTTTCCACCCGCGTTGTGCAGGCGCTGCACGCGCCTACACTGCAATCCAACTACCACGACAGGGGAATGCAGAACATGGCTTCACAGAGCTTCAAGGCCTGGTCGGTCGTGTGGGCGAGCACAGCCGCGTTCACGGTTTGTTTCATGATCTGGATGATGTTCGCGGTGATCGGAATCCCGATCAAGGAGAATCTCCAGCTCAATGAAACCCAGTTCGGCATCCTGGTCGCCCTTCCGGTGCTGACCGGGTCGCTGATCCGGCTCCCGCTCGGTATGTGGACCGACAAGTTCGGCGGACGCGTCGTGTTCTTCATTCTGATGCTTTGCTGCGTCGCCCCGATCTGGCTGATCTCGCAGGCCACGCAGTACTGGCATTTCCTGTTCATCGGCCTGTTCGTCGGCATCGCGGGCGGATCTTTCACGGTCGGCATCGCGTACTGCGCCCGCTGGTTTCCGAAGGAGCGTCAGGGACTCGCGATGGGGATCTTCGGCGCCGGCAACACCGGATCCGCGGTCAACAAGCTGGTTGCACCGGCCATCATGGTGGCCTTCGGCTGGGCCATGGTGCCGCAGGTCTACGCGGTGCTGATGCTGGTCATGGCCGTCGCCTTCTGGTTCTTCACCTATACCGACCCCAAGCACATCGAAGGCGGCACGGTCACGGTGCGCGAGCAGCTTCAGGCGCTCAAAGACCCGACGGTGTGGCGCTACAGCCAGTACTACTCGATCGTGTTCGGCGGCTACGTCGCGCTGTCGTTGTGGATGACCAAGTACTACATCACCGAGTACGGCTTCGACATCCGGCTTGCGGCGCTGCTTGCCGCGGCGTTCAGCATCCCCGGCGGCGTGCTGCGTGCCATCGGCGGCTATATCTCCGACAAGTTCGGCGCGCACGCCGTCACCTGGTGGGTGCTGTGGATCTCGCTGGTGTGCCTGTTCTTCCTCTCCTACCCGCAGACCCAGTTCACCGTGCTGACGGTGAGCGGCCCGAAAACCTTCCACATCGGCCTGAACGCGACGGTGTTCACCGTAATCATGTTCACGATGGGCATCGCCTTCGCCATCGGCAAGGCCTCGGTGTTCAAGTACATCTCCGATGACTACCCCAAGAACATCGGCGTGGTGTCGGGCGTGGTCGGCCTCGCGGGCGGTATGGGCGGTTTCGTGCTGCCGATCATGTTCGGCGTGCTGGTCGACCTGACCGGCGTGCGCTCCTCGGCCTTCATGCTGATGTTCGGCATCGTGTGGGTGTCGCTCATGTGGATGTACGTGACCGAAGTGCGGCCACTCTCCCGGCGCGGCCTCGAGCCCACGCACTTCACACGCTGAAAACGGAACCGGCGATGGCCGCACATGCACTTTCCCGATGGAATCCGGAAGACGGCAGCTTCTGGGAATCCGAGGGGCGCGCCATCGCCAACCGCAATCTGTGGATCTCCATCCCGTCTCTGGTCCTCGCCTTTGCCGTGTGGATGCTCTGGAGCGTCGTGGTGGTGAACCTGCCCAACGTCGGTTTCGAGTTCACCACCCGGCAGCTTTTCTGGCTCGCGGCGCTGCCCTCGCTTTGCGGCGCGACGCTGCGCATCTTCTACTCCTTCATGGTGCCGATCTTCGGAGGCCGGCGGTGGACGGCCATCTCCACGGCATCACTGCTCCTGCCGACCCTCGGGATGGCGGTCGCGGTGCAGGACACCGCCACCGGCTATCCGACCTTTGTCCTGCTTGCGCTGCTCTGCGGGCTGGGCGGAGGCAACTTCGCCTCGAGCATGGCCAACATCAACTTCTTCTTCCCGAAGGCCCATAAAGGTACGGCGCTCGGCCTCAATGCGGGTCTGGGCAATCTCGGCGTGTCGCTGGTGCAGTTCGTCGTGCCGCTGGTCGTCACTGCGGGCCTCTTCGGTGCTGCGGGCGGCGAGCCGCTCGCCTGGGTGAAGGACGGGGATACTCACCCGATCTGGCTCCAGAACGCCGGTCTCGTCTGGGTGCCGTTCATCGTCTTCTTCAGCGTCGCAGCCTGGCTGCGCATGGACGATCTGCCGCCGGTGCGTTCGCCGCTGCGCGACCAGGCGAGCGTCCTCAAGAACCGCCACACCTGGATCCTGTGCTGGCTCTACCTGGGTACCTTCGGCTCCTTCATCGGCTATTCCGCGGGTTTCCCGCTGCTCGTCAAGTCGGAATTCCCCCACATCAACGCCCTGTCCTATGCCTGGCTCGCGCCGCTGGTCGGGGCGCTGGTACGCCCGCTCGGGGGCTGGCTTTCGGACAAGCTTGGCGGCGCCCGCGTCACCCTGTGGAATTTCGTGGCCATGGTGCTCGGCATCCTCGGCGTGCTTGCGTTCCTGCCGCGGGGCGGCGACGCGGGGAACTTCTACGGATTCCTCGCCATGTTCATGGTGCTCTTCTTCGCCGCCGGGATCGGCAACGGATCCACCTTCCGTATGATCCCGGTCATCTTCCTCTCCGAGCGGAAGCGCAATACTTTCCGTGCTGGCGGCACGCCGCAGGAAACCTTCGTGGCGGCAGCGAACCGGGACGCCGCCGCGGTGCTTGGCTTCGCATCGGCGCTCGGCGCCTTCGGCGGCTTTTTTATTCCGATGTTCTACGGCGCCTCGATTTCAATGACCGGCGGCGCAAGCGCCGCGCTGAACGCTTTCATCGTGTTCTACCTGGCGTGCATCGGCGTCACCTGGTGGTTCTACGCAAGAAAGAACGCGTCTTTGCCGTGCTGAAGGCACGGCCCGCGCCATGGCGAATTAGACAAGGGAGTACGTTATGACCTGGCTCAACAAGTGGGAACCCGAAAACCCGAAGTTCTGGGGCGAGACCGGCAGCGGCGTCGCCTGGCGCACGCTCGCCATCACGACGTTCTCCCTGGTGGCTTCGTTCGCCACCTGGTTCATCATGAGCGCCGTCGTGGTGCGCATGCCGGGTCTCGGTTTCAAGTTCGACACCATGCAGCTCTTCTGGATCGCGGCCATGCCGGGGCTCGCCGGCGGGACGCTGCGACTGATTCACGCCTTCCTCATCCCGATCTACGGCACGCGCCTCACCGTCACGGCGTCCACTTTTCTCAAGATCATCCCGATGGTGTGGCTCGGATTTGCCATCCAGGACAACACCACGTCCTTCGGGACTTTCATGGTCATCGCCTTCCTGTGCGGCATGGGCGGCGGCGATTTCTCCTCCTACATGCCCTCCACCAGCCTGTTCTTTCCGAAGCGGCTGCAGGGGACCGCGATGGGCATCCAGGCCGGACTGGGCAATTTCGGCGTGAGCCTCGCC
>JAHFUA010000101.1 GCA_023265315.1 Acidobacteriota bacterium
GTCCAACAGCCTCCCGGTTGGGAACTGGGCGGGAATGGCCGCAGCCTTTAAGGCGGCCAATTGAAGGCGCCGTCGCCTGCGGCTTGACTCCAAAAGCACGTGGGCTCCTCCAGCCCATGCGATGACGTGGGGTGGGGATCCCCACGGCATGTTCCATTTCCGTACCCAGCATGACGTGCTGCTACACGATATCTCTTGACTCGCGATTGACACACTGATAGTGTCCCCTGCGTTCGTCTCATCCACTAGCTGCACCTCCCTCACCCACAGCGCAGCTTCTTGAGACGACGGGGCTCGGGAGTCTCGGGCCGATCCGCTCGATTGTGCAAGAACCGGCGATTGAGACCGGCTGCTAGCCGGTCAAGGATCTTGTGAAAACGCGCAACTGACTACAGAAATAACCGAACAATGTTCCTCGCCCGCGATGGGGCGGCACCAGCGTCGCGACATGGCGGATAGCGCGAGGCGAGAAGATGCTCTTACTGAGGGAGCAGCGAACGGCGGCTGCACTGCTCTTTGTGGCTTGGTGTATGCTCGCCGGACCTCGCGAAAGCAGGGCCGCCACCCCCACATATGCACTGTCAGTTTCGACCAGCTCTAACCACAGCAACGCGCTTGCGCTTCAGGGGGCGACACTTTCGGGTAATGTCTACATCTTCACCAGCTATGCCAGCAACCTCCGGAATTACGATCCCAGCGGAATCAGGAAGGTCTGTTATTGGCTCGACAACACTGCGATGAATGGCACGGCGACGCTCTGCGATTCGTATAAGCCATACGACTTTGCCGGCAGCGTGAACAACAACTCAACATCGCTGGCGAAAGCGTGGAACACGACCAAAGTTGGAAATGCCGCCCATACCATCACACAGTCGGTGAAATTATCGAACGACGCGAGCGAGGTCGATACCGCCACATTCACCGTATCTAATCCGACCGTAAGCTTGTCGACTACCAGTCTTGTGTTCCCGGGTCAGATCGTCGGCACTCCCAGCCCACCGCAAAGCGTAACTTTGACCAACAGCGGCACTGCCCCGCTGACCATCAGCGGCATCACCAGCACGGGCGATTACGCCCAGAGCAACAACTGCGGGACCGGAATGGCCGCAGGCGGGGAATGCACCATCCAGGTGACCTTCACGCCGACCGCCACCGGCAGCCGATCCGGCTCGGTGAGTATCACCGACAACGCCGCCGGCAGCCCGCAGCGGATTGCGCTGAGCGGCAACGGAACGGCTCCCGCGGTGAACCTGTCCACCACCATCCTGAGTTTCGGCGACCAGGTAGCGGGCACTCCCAGCGCACCGCAAAGCGTGACCCTGACCAACAGCGGCACCACCCCGCTGACCATCAGCGGGATCACCAGCACGGGCGACTACGCGCAGAGCAACAATTGCGGGACAACAGTGGTGGCGGGCGGAAAATGTACCATCCAGGTGACCTTCACGCCGACCGCCACCGGCAGCCGTTCCGGCTCGGTGAGTATCACCGACAACGCCGCCGGCAGCCCGCAGCATATCGCGTTGACAGGCAACGGGACCACCGCCTTGAGCATCAGCACCAGTTCTCTGCTCGGCGGCACGGTGGGGACAGCCTACAGTGCTAGTCTGGCTGCCAGTGGTGGGACGCCGGGCTATAACTGGAGTCTGAATTCCGGTTCATTGCCGGCGGGGGTCGCGCTATCGGCTGCGGGACAGATTTCGGGGACGCCGACCACGGCGGGCACCTCCAGCTTCACCGTGCAGGTGAGGGACTCCGGTTCTCCTGCGCAGACTGCTACCCAGAGTTTGAGTATTTCGGTCGTAGCGGCCCTGCCTCCGCCTCTGGGCATCAGCACCAGTTCGCTGCCTGACGGCACGGTGGGAGTGGCATATAACGCCACGGTCAGCGCCACCGGGGGCACGCCGGGCTACAGTTGGTCGATTGTCAGCGGCTCCTTACCGGCAGGGATGACCATGGCTGCCAGCAGCGGGCAGATCTCGGGCACTCCCTCCGCAGCCGCCGCCTACAGCTTCACGCTGCAGGTGACCGACTCCGGCTCACCGGCGCAGGCCGCAACCCACAGCTACTCGGTCAACGTAGCGGCCAATCCGCCGGTGATCACGACCACGTCGCTGGTGGCGGCGGTACAGAACAGCCCCTACACCAGCACGCTCTCGGCCAGTGGCGGCGTTCCGCCCTACAATTGGTCGCTGGCTAGCGGCAGCCTGCCGCCGGGGCTGACTCTGTCGAGCGCGGGAGTGATCTCGGGCACCCCGACCGTTAGCGGAACCAGCAGTTTCACAGTGGGGGTTGCGGATGCCGACAATCAGACCGTCTCCCAGCCTTTGAGCATCACAGTCAATGCCCCTCCCGCCGGGCTGACGCACGGCCCCCTGGTGGTGGGAAGCAACAGCCACTGGTTCGTGGACACAACGGGCAAGGCGGTGGCGCTTTCGGGCTCACACACCTGGAACAATTTCCAGGACTTGTCGCAAGTCTCGCCGCCATCGCCCGCGCTCGATTACACCGCCTACGTCAGCTTCCTGAAGGCCCACGGGCACAACCTCACCATCCTGTGGCGCAAGGACCTGCCCACCTACTGCAACTGGGGAGCGGGCGGGACTTGGAACGACGCTACCTGGCCGTGGCCGCGCACTGGCCCAGGCAACGCCACGGACGGGTTGCCTGAGTTCGACCTATCCCAGTTCAACCAGCCATACTTCGACCGCCTGCGGACCCGCACCATCGCGCTGCAGCAGGCCGGCATCTACGCCATCGTGCAGTTGTTCGATGGGCTGCAATTGATGGGCAACCGTTGCGGTACGACTTCACCTAACGGTGACGGATATCCCTTCACAGGGAGCAACAACATCAATGGTGTGGATGACGGCTACAGTTCCGGCGTTAATGGGCCTGGTTCCATGACCATGTCGGGTCCCAACGCCGTGACCAACATCCAGGATGCGTATGTACAGAAGACCATCGACACCTTGAATGACCTGGACAACGTCATCTGGGAGCCGTCGGAAGAAGCGCCCGACAACTCAACTTGGTGGCAGGGGCACATGATCGAGTTCCTTCATGTGTATGAGGGCGGGGGAACCTGTACCACCTGCACCGGATCGCCAACTTATACGGCCAAGCCTTATATACACCCGGTGCTCTACGCGAGCTTGAACGTCAGTTCACCCAATGATTCTGCTTTGTTTTCCAGCGCTGCCGAGTCTGTTGCTCCATTCGGCAAGCCCGCTCCCACGAACAACCAGGGCAAGGTCATCATCGAAGACAGCGACCACAACTACTTCGGGATGTGGAACGACTCGGCGCAGGTGAACCGCAACTATTTCTGGGAGAGCTTCACCAACGGCGCCTCCACCATCTTCATGGACCCCTACGAGATCTACTGGTCCTCGGGCAACCGCAACCTGTGCGGCAGCCCCACGAATGGGGTGTGCAGCACGCCCGACGCGCGCTGGGATAACCTGCGCGACAACCTGGGGGCCATCCTGAGCTATGGCAACCGCATGAACCTGCTGGCTATGACCCCGCAGCCCAGCCTGTCGTCCACCGGCTATGCTCTGGCCAATGCCTCAGCCGCCGGCGAGTACCTGGTGTATGCTCCCAATGGCGGCAGCTTCACGGTAAACCTGGCGGCCACCTCGGGGACGCTCGCCATCGAGTGGTTCAATCCCGCGAACCTCAGCGTCACGTCTAGCGGGACTGTTCCCGGGGGCGCAACCACATCGTTCGTCCCGCCCTTCAGCGGCACCGACGCGGTCGTTTACCTGAAGGCGCAGTAGGGCACACCCAAGAGCACAGATACACAGCCGGATTTCCAGCTAGCTCACGGCGGGAGCGGCGACTCTGGCGGCCGAGCGCCAGCGCAATGACTCGTCCAGCAAGCCATCGCCCTGCAGCTTCAAGATGCGCTTGATGCGCAGGTACTTGGTGCCCATGAATTCCTCGTAGGTCAGGCCGTAGCGGCGGTAGGCATCGTAGAGCTGCTCGATGCCGCGGCGCACCGTCCACTGCGGCTTGAATTCCGGAAGCACCTGGGCAATCTTGCCGCAGTCCACGCGGTAGCAACGCGGATCCGGGCCTCCGCCCTCCGCATATCGCACTTTGCTTCCGGGCACGACTGTCTCCACCATGTCGGCCACTTCACGGATGCGGTAATTCTCTTCCGACCGCCCCACATTGAATGCCTGGTTGTGCACCCGCTCGCGGGACGAGTGGAGCACAGCCAAAAAGGCGCTCGCGATGTCTTCGATGTGCACCAGCGGGCGCCAGGGTGTGCCGTCGCTCTGGATGAAGACCTCACCGGTGGTGTAGGCGTATCCCACCAGACTGTTCACCACCAGGTCCACCCGCAGGCGCGGCGATACGCCATAGGCCGTGGCGTTGCGCATGAAGGTAGGGGTGAAACGGTCGTCGGCCAGCTTGCGCACATCCTGCTCGGTGCGGACTTTCGATTCGCCGTACGGGGTGATGGGGTTGAAGGCAGCATCCTCCTTGAGCATCTGGTCGCCGCCGGAGACGCCATACAGGCTGCACGAAGAGGCGTAAATGAATCGCGGCACACCCGCCTGCTTGGCCCGCTGCGCCAGATGGACGGAGGCGAGGTGATTGATGTCATAGGTGCATTGCGGGTTGACGTTGCCCAGAGGATCGTTGGAAAGCGCCGCCAGGTGGACGACGGCATCAAAGCCGGCGAGGTGCGAGACCTGGACGTCGCGCAGATCCACGCGCAACGCGGGCACGGGTGGCTCATCGTCACCGAAATCACATCCTTCGAACAGGTAGCTATCCATGCCGACCACGTCGTGGCCGGCTTGACGCAGCAGCGGCCCCATTACCGAACCGATGTATCCAGTATGACCCGTAACCAGTACCTTCATTCATAACCTCCGGTGTGACTGCCATATCGAGCTGATTACGCCAGCACCAGCTTGCGGCAATAGAAAGCTTCCGCGTAACGCGTGGGGGAAGCGCACTCGAGGCCGCGAAGCCTGAGGATGGCGAAGAAGGTTTGCTCTTCAAACCAATGCTTGTTGCGCTGCGAGACGAAGCTGCGCAGCACTGCGTCAATCTTCCTCCGGCACACCGCTTCTTCCAGGGGAACGAACAAGTTTGGCGAACCGAAGTCGCCGTCGTATTTCGGGATCTCGTACTCCAGGATGAGGTGATCGCGGAACGTGTTCCACGTCAACTCCGAGATCAGGCGGTGATCCTGGTGCAAGTCGTGGCGATAATGGGTGAAGATGACGTCGGGCTTGAATTCCTTCTTGAGTGCTTCAAAGTTTTCCTTGATCCGCTCGCCCAGCGCGGGGAAAAAGGCGTCACGGTAGTTCTTGACCACGACCTTGCTGGATTTCGCGCCTTTGAGGAAGAGGGAGGCCGCCTTGCGCGCCTCTGCCGCGCGTTCCTTGTCGGAACTGAAGACCACCCAGTAGACGCGGGCTTCGGGATAGCGGGCGAGCAGGTGCAGGACGGTGCCGCCGCAACCGATCTCGATGTCGTCGCAGTGCGAGCCCAGGCACAGGATGTTCTGGGTCGAACCGGAGCGCTCGGGCAAGTGGAAGTTAAGCATTGCTGGGGTGGACCTCCTGTGCGCCGGCGAGCGACCAGCGGCCTCTCATTGAAGAGTAACCAGACGTGAATCTCATATTTACACGAAGTGTCAACACCAGCGGCTGCCCTGTTCCCTCGCTTTCCGAGGAAGCTGCAAACTATTGCACATCTGCCGGCCTCATTCCCGAACGTAGGGGTATGCAAGCCGACATTCGGGCCAAACCTGCCCCCGAAAACCGGGGAATCTCCGGTCGCAAGGCTCAGGGGCTCCACGCACGGTTCGCCGATGCCAATTTAAGTATTTCAAAATCAGCAGCTTACTCCTTAGCGAGAGAGTAAAGCTCACGGAATTTGACTGCACGCACTGGGCCACTCGAGCGCGTTGACCGCTGCAACCGCGCGCAATCTTACCTCCAGGCAGACCACGAAAGCCCAACTTCCTTGGTAAGGAGATTGCATACCTCTGGGCGTAGGGTGTGCAAAGGTACCGGTGTACCTGTCGGCGACCCGTCAGGCCCCGGGGGCAATACTGGTCGGAAAGCTTGATTTTCCGCGAAACCAAACTGAAAGGCGCATTCCTGATCGAAGCGGAAAAGCGCGAGGACGACCGCGGCTTCTTCGCCCGCAGCTTCTGCCGGGAGGAGTTTGAAGCGCACGGTCTGAACCCCAACGTTGCGCAGTGCAACATTTCCTTCAACCGGAGGAAGGGAACGCTACGCGGTATGCATTTCCAGGTGGCGCCGTATGAGGAAGCCAAGCTGGTGCGCTGCACGATGGGGTCGCTCTACGACGTGTGCATCGACCTGCGGCCGAAATCCGCGACCTTCAAGCAGCATTTTGGGGTGGTGCTCTCGGCGCGCGAACGGAACATGATCTACATCCCCGAAGGCTTCGCCCACGGGTTGCAGACCCTGGAGGATGACACCGAGGTCTTCTACCAGATGTCGCAGGTGTACTCGCCGGAGTCGGCGCGCGGCGTACGCTGGAACGACCCGGCCTTTGGGATCGAATGGCCTCCGGCGGAGCGGGTCATGACCCAGAAGGACAGGACGTACACGGATTTTTTGGGATAAGCCAGCGTGACTATCACCAAGCTGAAATCCGGGCTGAGCCGCGACGCCGCCGGCCGCGAGATGTACGGGCTCCTGACCGAGCTTTATCCCGTCTGCCGCAGCATCACCGGGGATGGCTTCCGGGCGACGCTGGCGCACTTGCAGCGGCATATCCAGCTCGAGCAGCACGAAGTGCCCAGCGGAACCCGGGTCTTCGACTGGACGGTGCCGAAAGAATGGAATATCCGGGACGCCTACATCAAGAATGCACAAGGCGAGCGGGTGGTGGACTTCCGCCGCAACAACCTGCACGTGCTCAACTATAGCGTGCCGGTGAACCGACGGGTATCGCTCGAGGAACTCAAGGAGCACCTGTTCACGCTGCCCGACCATCCTGACTGGATCCCCTACCGCACCTCCTATTACTGCGAGCAGTGGGGGTTCTGCTTGACGGCGCGCCAGCTTGCGGAGTTGAACGAGGCGGAATATGAGGTCTGCATCGATGCCTCGCTCGAGCCCGGCCACCTCACCTACGGCGAACTTTATTTGCCTGGGGAGACGCCGGACGAGGTTCTGATCTCCTGCCATGCCTGCCATCCGTCGCTGTGCAACGACAACCTGTCCGGCGTGGTGGTGGCCTCGTGGCTGGCGAAAAACCTGGTGAAGATCGCGCGGCGGTACTCCTATCGCTTCCTGTTCATTCCCGGGACCATCGGTTCGATCACCTGGCTGAGCCGCAACCAAGAGAAGGTGGCCGCTATCCGCCACGGGCTTGTCTTGGCGTGCGTGGGCGATCCCGGCAAGTTTCATTACAAGCGCAGCCGCCAGGGTGGGGCCGAGATCGACCGGGCGGCGGTGCACGTGCTCCAGCACTCGGGGCAGCCATACGGGGTGGCGGACTTCGATCCCTACGGCTATGACGAGCGGCAATACTGTTCCCCGGCATTCAATCTGGCCGTGGGGTGCCTATCGCGCACGCCGCACGGGCAATTCCCCGAATATCACACCTCGGCCGACAACCTCGAGCTGGTGCGGCCGGAGGCGCTGGGAGAGTCGTTATGGAAGTGCCTGGCCATTGTTTCGGTTCTGGAAAACAACCGAACTTACTGGAACCTGCAGCCGCGCTGCGAGCCGCAGTTGGGCAAACGCGGGCTGTACCGCGCGATCGGGGGAGTGCAAGACGCGCAACAGACCGAAAAAGCCATGTTGTGGGTGTTGAACCTTTCTGATGGGAAACACAGTTTGCTGGACATCGCCGAGCGCTCCGGGCTGAGCTTTGATGCGATCCACGCGGCGGCCGACGCGCTGGTCGAACACGAGTTGCTGAAAGACGTGCTGGAGGTGGCGTCGTCTGCGGCGAGCAGATGACGGGAGAAGGGGGACTGGAGGTTTCACTGGCGTTCCTGGAGTTCGCGCACTAAACCGCTTGCGGCTTCGGCCGGCTAAGCGTGGAACCGCGGAACTGGAGATATGGGGATGGCTACAGAAACCGAAATGGCGGTGGCTGAACCGGTGAAGGGGAGCCTGGCTCCCGTTTGCCGTTTTTGCGGCTCGGAGCTGCGCCGTACGTTCGTGAATTTGGGCATGTCGCCCCTGTGCGAAAGCTACGTGCCTGCCGAACGACTTAATGCCATGGAAGCCTTCTATCCCCTGCACGTGTACGTGTGCGAAAGCTGCTTCCTGGTGCAGTTGCAGGAGTACGTCAGCGCGGAAGATATCTTCAGCGAGTACGCGTATTTTTCCTCCTACTCCGACAGCTGGCTGGCGCACGCCAAGCGCTATACCGACCTGATGGTGGAGCGCCTCGAGATCGGCGCCCAGAGCATGGTCATTGAACTCGCCAGCAACGACGGATACCTGCTGCAGTACTTCGTGGAGAAGGGCGTGCCGGTGCTCGGCGTCGAACCGGCGGCCAACGTGGCGGAGGTGGCGGAGCAGAAAGGCGTGCCCACGCTGGTGAAGTTCTTCGGACGAGAAGCTGCGCGCGCGATGGCAGCGCAAGGAACCATGGCCGACCTGTTGCTGGGCAACAACGTGCTGGCGCAGGTGCCGGACCTCAACGATTTCGTCGCGGGGATGAAGCTCGTGCTCAAGCCGCGCGGCGTGATCACCATGGAATTCCCGCACCTGATGCGGCTGATGGAAGAAAACCAGTTCGACACCATCTACCACGAGCACTTTTCCTATTTCTCGTTCCTGACCGCGGAGAAGATCTTTGCTGCGCACGGGCTGACCCTGTTCGACGTGGAAGAGATCCCCACGCACGGCGGCTCGCTGCGCATCTACGGCCGCCATGCCGAGGACCACTCGCGCCCGGTCAGCGAGCGCGTCCAGGAACTGCGCGCCCGCGAGGAGAATGCCGGATTCCAACGGCCGGAGACCTACTCCCGCTTCGCTTCTCAGGTAGAGGAAACCAAGCGCGCGTTGTTGGAATTTCTGATCCAGGCCCGGCGGGCAGGCAAGCACATCGCCGGATACGGTGCCCCCGGAAAGGGCAACACGTTGTTGAACTACTGCGGTATTCGCACCGATTTCCTCGATTACACCGTGGACCGCAGCCCCTACAAGCAGGGGAAGTTCCTGCCCGGGACGCACATCCCCATCTTCCACCCGGACCGTATCCGGGAGACGAAACCGGATTTCGTGCTCATCCTTCCGTGGAACCTGAAGGACGAGATCATCCAGCAGCTGGCCTTCATTCGCGAGTGGGGTGGAAAGTTCGTGGTGCCCATCCCTAGGGTGGAGGTGTGCCCGTGAGCGCGACTGCAAGGCAGCGATCAGTTCAGCAGTCGGGAAGGAGACTACTTCCGTGAAAGTCGTGATCTTCTGCGGTGGATTCGGTATGCGGTTGCGGGAGGTAGGCGAGAACACGCCCAAACCCATGGTGCCCATCGGCTACCGGCCGATCCTGTGGCACCTGATGAAGTACTACGCCCATTTCGGCCACAAGGAGTTCATCCTCTGCCTGGGATACCGTGCGGACGCCATCAAGCAGTACTTCCTGAATTACGACGAGTGCCTCTCCAACGACTTTACGCTGTCGAAAGGCGGTAAGCACCTGCGTCTCTTCAACAGCGATATCGACGACTGGCAGATCACGTTCGCTGACACCGGCGTCGCCTCCAACCTTGGCCAGCGCCTCAAGGCGGTGCAGAAGTACCTGGATGGCGAAGAGGTCTTTATGGCCAACTACTGCGATGGTCTGATTGACCTCAATCTCGACACTCTGGTCCGCTACGCCCGGGAACAGGACAGGATCGGGACTTTCGTTTCGGTGAAGCCCAACCTCAGCTACCACCTGGTCTCGGTCAACGGCGACGGCCTGGTGCACGAGATCAAGGCCATCACCGACACCAACGTCCGGGTCAACGGCGGCTACTTCGTGTTCAAGCGCCACATCTTCGACTACATCCGTGACGGGGAAGAGCTTGTCCATGAGCCTTTGCAGCGATTGATCCAGCGGAAGCAACTCGTGGCCTACCAGCACAACGGCTTCTTCGCCTGCATGGACACCTTCAAGGACAAGCAGACGCTGGACGACTTCTATGCCAGCGGCAAGGCGCCTTGGGAGGTGTGGAAGCGGCGCAGCGACCAAGCGATGCCGGCAACGCTTCCTGCTCCACAGAGAATCCGTAGCGAAAACGCCTAGCAGCCCGTGGTGGGAATTGATTATTTGGGAGGCTGCCCCAAGCAGTCCAAGAATGGGGGACGCCTCTGAGCAGGTTGCCGAGGTGGCGGGCGCAACGGCTGGCCAAGGAAAAATGTGCTCGCCCGCCTGCGGCAGCCGGCAAGGGCTATCACAGCAACGACACCGTCGCCACCCTGACTGGGAAGTGCGCAGTTACCAGCAGTGCAGCGTTCCGTGCAAGAACTGGCCTTTGCATCTATCTGGCTGTTTATCCCGCTGCGCCGCCTCTATCCGCTTCCTGTTCGTCGCGCCAGCGCTTTGCCTACAGCTTCCTTCAGATTTCGCCTCGCGACGGAATCCCTTGCCGTTCGGCTAACACTTCCCCTTACCGGGCGTGTAGAGGACTTGCACCTCCAAGTGGGTGCGCCCTGCCGTGCGCACAGACAAAAGAGCCATCATCGGGCTGCGGATCATGGCTCTTCTTGGAATCGTACGGTCGCCAACACCGCCGTCCAGCACCCGCCGCCCATGATTTCTTGGGAGCGGAACCAGACATTTACGGATGTGCATATCCACAGTAGAGAATTACAGGCTTCTCGGGAAAAATTTCCAGCTCGCACTTCCACACCGCAGGCGCTGAAGCTAGTCTCATATTGAAATCAACACCATCGAGTGACTCAGCGGAGTCAACAGTAGTGGCAACCTGTTTGCACACTGCCGCAAAGTAATCCACATTGCAAGTTGAGGGCGTGGGAAGCATTGGGTTGCCGCTTTCGTTGGGTGATGCACGGGTGAAAGTCCTGACTGAGCCGCCAGAGCGCGCCGACGAATCGGTTCAGGGATGAATATTCGTCGCTGGCAGAGCTCCAATAACGGCCGTCCGCTTGAACGAGCAAGCGCCCTACCAGCCAATACTCCAGCCAGCCAATCCTCTCGTCCGCAAGGCAAGACCATCGAGTCTGTGAACGCGCCCCCTACCCAAATCGGTGGGGTCATGGGCTGTTACGCGCGGACATGTACACATCCGCCTTTTGCCGCCGTCTCTTGGAACCAGGGTACGACACTCTTGGAATCTGGCTGCAATACCAGAGCGGGCTTAGGCTGCCGACTAGAGCTCCTAACTGAACCATACAGGTTCGCTTCTGGCCGAAGGACAAGCCGTTTAGGAGATGCCCGTGAAGAAGCGGTGCGCATTATTCTTCTTTCTCACTTTAGTAGCTTCCCTCCCTATCGCGGGGCAGACCAATACATCGTCGAACTACGGCACGTGGTGGGGCTGGAAAACCCCCGCCCTGAGCTCGCTTTGGCCGGCTAACGCCGCGGCCGGCAGTGCGGGTTTTACGATGAAGGTCACCGGCCGCAATTTCTGCAATAAGTGTGTCCTGGTGTGGAACGGCTCAAGCCGCCCGACGAAAATCATCAGCTCGACCAGCGCGACCGTCACTATTTATGGAACGGACATCGCCAAGGCTGGTACGAATTCCGTCATCATGCGCAATACGCTAAACGGGACGAAATCCAACTCATTGTGGTTTACCGTATCGGCGCCCCCGAGCCCCAGTTCTGTTGTCAGTGTCGCCGTTTCCCCTACTTTGACGTCGCTGCAAACCGGGAAGTCCCAGCTATTCGCGGCCACGGTAAGCGGGACCACCAACACCAGCGTGGGCTGGGCGGCTAGCGGCGGGGTTGTCTCGTCGAGCGGCATGTACACCGCCCCCACCACCACCGGAAGCTACGTGGTGACCGCCACCAGCATGGCAGACACGACCAAGTCAGCCTCCGCGGCGGTTACGGTGAGCGCGCCGGTAGCAGTGGCAATCTCGCCTGCCTCCGCCTCGCTGCAGACCGGCAGCACGCAGCAGTTCTCCGCCACCGTCAGTGGCACTCCGAACACCGCCGTGACCTGGACGGCGACGGGGGGGACGGTTTCCGCCAGCGGCCTCTACACTGCACCTGCGACTGCAGGGACATATACGGTGACGGCAACGAGTGCTGCGGATACCACCAAGTCGGCTTCTGCCAGCGTGACCGTTGCGGCGCCAGTGGTGATCTCGGTATCCCCGACATCTGCCTCGGTCCAGGCCGGCAGCACGCAGCAGTTCTCGGCGACCGTCACGGGAACCAGCAATACTGCTGTGACCTGGTCAGCCACGGCCGGAAGTGTTTCCTCCAGCGGTCTCTACACCGCCCCGAACACGACCGGCAGCTACACGGTGACCGCCACCAGCGCGGCCGATACCACCAAGTCGGCTTCCGCCACGGTGACTGTCTCGGCGCCCGTGGTGATTTCGATATCGCCTGCATCCGCATCGATCCAGACCGGCGGGACACAGCAATTCACTGCAACCGTAGCCGGGACCAGCAATACTGCGGTGACCTGGAAGGCGACCGCAGGAACCGTTTCAACAACCGGGCTGTACGCGGCGCCGACCACTGGAGGCAGCTATACCGTCACGGCCACCAGCGTGGCGGATACGACCAAGTCGGCTTCTGCCACGGTGACCGTCAGCACCCCAGTCGCGGTCTCGATCTCGCCGGCTTCGGCCTCGCTGCTGACTGGCGGTTCCCAGCAATTCGCGGCCAGCGTAAGCGGTTCCAGCAACACCGCGGTCACTTGGTCAGCGACCGGCGGAAGTGTTTCCTCCAGCGGTCTCTACACCGCCCCGAACACGACCGGCAGCTACACGGTGACCGCCACCAGCGCGGCCGATACCACCAAGTCGGCTTCCGCCACGGTGACTGTCTCGGCG
>JAHFUA010000102.1 GCA_023265315.1 Acidobacteriota bacterium
AGGCGCCCCACAACGTGCGGAAGAGCGGTTCGCGCAACGGGCCCCAGGCCGACTCGGCAGCCGGCCGCGCCGCTGCCACCACGTGCAAGTTTGGTTGAGGTTCGGTCATGCTGATGGAAGGGCCCTCGCGCAGGCTCACGATGCTACCTCATCCCCCAAACGACTGACCGTTAAAAATCGCGGTGGTGAGCAGAATTTTTTGTGGACTGCGTTCAAGAATGGCGTAAGGCGGCGCCTAATGCACCCTGTATTCCTTGTACAAATCGAGCCGGTTGATCACGCCCAGGATCACCCGCGTGTAGGCCGCATATTCGTATAGGCTTTCGTCGGAAACCGACAGCAGCGCCGCCCGGCGCGAATCGCGTACGGCATCGAGATCGGGGGCGCTGAGGGTGGCGATGGCGCTGCGGATGAACGGCTCGTCGTCGGCGATGCCCACGACCGGCCGCTCCTTCTTGAGCTCCACTTCCATCTGTTCCTGGGTGCGCGGCAGCGCGCGCAGCCGCGCCAGCACCTGCTCCCGCGAGTAGGTCGGGATCGTCTTGCCAGTTGCCGCGTGGTAGGCCAGTGCCGCGATAACCTGCTTCTGCGCATTCTCGGGGAGGCTGTCGATCTCGGGCAGGCTGGCGAGCGCGCGATAGCTCTCCTGCGTCATGCTAAACGCAAGCTGAAGCGCTGCCGTGCCGCGGACGTCCGCTTCTTTCGCATTCAGCAACGGGATTAGGTATTGGTCCGCACGTTCCGCGGGCATGCTTCCGTATAGAAATATGGCGCCGGTCGCACGGTCCAGCGGCAGCGAGTGCTCGGCGACATAGCTGTCTACCTTGGGATACTTCATGTACTTGTCGGCCAGCGCGCCGGTGTCCATGCCGTGCTGCGCCAGCTCCAGCACCAGTTCGACGTAGCCTGCAGCGTTGATCTCTCCCAGGTCGCTGCGCCCGGCGGCGGCGCTCACCACCGCCAGCGACGGCTGCGAATCATTCAGGCGCAGCAGCAGGCTGGCGCCGTCGAACAGGAAGAAGGCATCGGTGCTTTCGGAGCTCAGCATTCCTCTGAGGCACGCGACGCCGCGCGTGCTCTGGGCTTCTGCCAGTTGCCAGAAACGGTCGATCTGTTTCTCTTTGGCGGTCTGCTGTTGCTGGGTGAGCTTGCTGGGGCGGAAGCCATAGGTTTCCTTCTTGAGCGCCTGCAACTCGGCGCACCGGTGCTCCTGCGCGGCTGCCGCGACGCCCAGCAGCAGAAGAAAAACGAAAACCAGCGCGGAGCGGCCTCGCCGGGACACCGACGGCATCTAAACCTCGTGGCAGGCGATCGGCTCAATGTATCATGCCTGTTTGTTAGAATATCGCCATGGGGAATCCTCTCTTAGAGCGCGAGGTCGAGAAGCGTCCTGACCGTGTGCGCCTGAAGGGGCGTATTCTTTTTCTCACCGAAGATCCCGAGCTGATCAAGCGGCAACTGGCGGGCGAAGACCTGCCATGGGACACCCCGAACCCCGAGAACAATCCCAAGCTGCGCGACGACATTTCCACCGACGAGATCACGCCGGCGCACATCTGCTTTTACTTCGACGAGACCCTGGGCGAGTTCCCCTACACGGGCTTGAAGTGCGGCAGCGAGCTGCCCATCAAGCGCGGCGACGTCAAGCGCGGCGGATTCGTGTGCGCGGTGAGCGGCAAGCGGCGCGGCAAAGGGTCGAGCCGCGAGCAATCACCCTACGCCGAGCGCGCCGCCGGCATCCAGCTCGTGATCGCCGAGAACATCGAGCGCATCTACAAGCAGAACTGTCAGAACCTCGGGGTGCTGACCTCCACCGACTTCGCCCTGATCGAAAAGATCCGCCGCGGCGAAGACATCCCGCTCGAAGAATTCACCTGCGGTGAGGACGACATCACCCGCCAGATCATAGAGTACGGCGGCCTGTTCCCCTTCAACGTCGCCCGGTTGCAGAAGAAGGTGTTTCTGCCGTCCCTCGCCACACCCGCGCGTCCGATGACGCTGGCGGAAAAGATCTTTGCCCGCCACATGGTGGACGCCAGGGGGAACGTCGGTGTGGCCGCGGTCAAGCCAGGAGACTCGGGCTTCGCGCGCACCGACCTGCGCTTCAGCCACGAGTACGTCACGCCCATGGCCGCCATTTTCTACGACCACCTCGTGGGCAAGGACGTACCCGTGAACGATCCCGCGTCGGTCCTCTTCTTCCGCGACCACCTCACCTTCCTCGACGAGGTGATCTCACCGGAGAAGCGCAAGATGGGGCTGCTCGACCTGGCAGGCCAGCTCAAATTCAAGCAGGAGGACTTCGCCCGCGAGCGCGGCATCAAGCTGCACGGCGAGCTGAAGGACCGCAAGGGCTCGGAAGGCATCTGCCACTCCATCGTGCTGGAGAGCTACGCGCTGCCGGGGCAGTTGATCGTGGGCTCGGACTCGCACACGCCGCACTCGGGCGCCATCGGCGCGGTGGCCTTCGGCATCGGCACTACCGACGTTTTCAATTCCTGGATCACCAAAGATGTCCGCGTGAAGGTGCCGGAATCGGTGCGGATCGTCGTGCGCGGAAAGAAGCATCCCAACGTCACCGCCAAGGATTTCATCCTGAAGATCCTCAGCCTCGACTATGTGCGCAGCGGCAAGGCGCTGGCCAAGGTGATCGAGTACTCCGGCGAGGCCATCGAGGAACTCAGCGTGGACGAGCGCGCCACCATGACCAACATGGCGGCCGAGATCGGCGGATTCACCGGCATCGTCGAGCCCGACCAGCGAGTGGTGGAATTCCTGAGGGAACGTCGCGGCGATTCCTGGATGCCCGTCTGGGCTGAACTGGTAGAAGGCCTGCATAGCGATCCCGAGGCGGAGTATGCGCACGTCATTGAACTTGACGCCGCCGAGATCACGCCCATGGTGGCCACGCCTGGCGATCCCGGCAACGGCAAGTACGTGCGCGAGCTGAACACGCCGGTGCCCATCGAGATCGCCTACGGCGGCACTTGCACCGCCGGCAAGAACGAAGACATGGACATGTACGCCGCCGTCCTGGCCGACGCCCTGCGCCAGGGCAAGCGCGTTGCTGATTCGGTGAAGTTTTACATCCAGTTCGGGTCGCAGGAGACGCGCGACTACTGCCTGCGCAGGGGCTATCTCGAGGTCTTCCACAAGACCGGCGTGACGGTGATCGAGCCGAGCTGCGGCGCCTGCATCAATGCCGGCCCGGGCGCCACCAGCAGCCCGGTGCAGGTAGTCATCTCCGCCCAGAACCGCAATTTCCCCGGGCGCAGCGGCCCGGGACAAATGTACCTCGCGAGCCCCTACACCGTGGCCGCCAGCGCGGTCGCCGGGTATATTGTCGAATACCAGCCATCGGAAAAACTGGTATCCGCCTAGGAAACCATTCTGGGAGTGGTACCGATCAAACAGTTCCGTTCGCTGCACGCAGGCGCAGGACAGCCCCAGCTTCTTACCGTCACCTGCTTTGCTGATTGTCGCGCGCTCCATCTGTTAAAATAATCTGTTAAGTAACGCACTCATCAAGCGACTGAGGGGGAAGCAAAGGTTATGGCTTATGTGATTGCGGAGCCCTGCATTAACACCAAGGACACGGCATGTGTGGACGCCTGCCCGGTCGATTGCATCCACCCCAAGAAGGACGAGCCCAACTACGCCACAGAGGAGATGCTCTACATCGATCCCGTGGAGTGCATCGACTGCGGCGCCTGTGTGCCGGTTTGCCCGGTGTCGGCCATCTTCGCGCTCGATGACCTGCCGGAGAAGTGGAAGGCCTTCACCGAGCGCAACGCCCAGTACTACGGGCGCTAGCGCGCGCATCGCCGGACCGCCGCGAGGTTTTTCCGTTTTGAGCAAACGCGCAGTCGAATCAGGGCTGCGCGTTTTGCTTTTTTGAGCAGTTAGCAATTGGCACTTAGCCGGTTCCTGAGTTGCTGTATTCCACACGCCAGTGGAAGAGCGGAGCCTTCCGGCCTGCGTAAAGCGGCGGGGCCAAGCGCTAATTGCCAACTGCTAAGTGCCCAGCTTCATGAAGGCCCTCGATTCCATCCGCGAATACTGCTTGTCCCTGCCCGGTGCCACCGAGAACATCCAGTGGGAAGACGTGCTGCTGTTCCGCGTCGGGGGCAAGATCTTTGTCATGGTGACCCTGAATCCCGCCGCCGAAGATCGCATCGCCTTCAAGTGCGATCCGGAGACCTTTGCTGAATTGCTGGAACGCGAAGGTGCCCGGCCCGCCGCCTACGTCGGGCGCTTCCAATGGATCGGCCTCCGCGACTTCAACGTCCTGCCCGCGGCCGAACTGCGCGAGCTGATCCGCGCCTCGTATGAGCTGGTCAAAGCGAAGCTGCCCAAAAAGAAACCGGCACCCCGGCGCACTCGGCGTATTCGGCGGTGAGGTAGTGTCTTAAATCAGCGTCGTGCATTACAATCGGATTTTGCGCGGAGCACTCCTGCGGCGCTTGTAATCCGGGCGTTTCATGGCATTGAAGCAGTCCGAGGCGATCGTGCTGCGCAGTTATCCGCTGCGCGAGGCCGACTTGCTGGTCACGCTGTTCACGCGGACGGAAGGCAAGCTGCGGGGAGTGGCCAAGGCGGCCAAGCGCTCGAAGAAGCGTTTCGGCGGCGCGCTCGAGCCGCTCACTTACGTGCGGCTCTACTGGGAAGAGCGCGAGGGGCAGGAGCTGGCGCGGCTCGACTCCTGCGAAGTGTTGGATTCGCCGCTGGCCACTGAAGTGGATTATCCGCGGGCGGTGGCACTGGGTTACATCGCGGAGGTGCTGGACGACGTGCTGCCCGACCGCGAGGCCAACGACGCCATGTTCCGCCTCGCGCTCTCGGTGCTGGGCCAATTGCGCGCGGGCGCCATCTGGATGCCGCTGACGTATTTCGACCTGTGGTCGGTGCGGCTGATGGGCCTGCTCCCCGAGCTATGTGAGTGCATCCTCTGCGGGACGGCGCTGAACGGGCATCGCGCCTGGTTCCATCCGCTGGCCGATGGCCTGATGTGCGCCGCGCATAAGAGGCTGGCGTCGTCGGAGATGTCGGCGGAGGCGCGCGTCATCGCGGCAGCGATGTTCCGCCGGCCGGTCGAGAGCTTTGCCGGCGCTCCGTGGCCGCGTCAGCGCGCCGCCGACCTGCGCCGGTTCCTGGCGCAGCGCATCGAGCGG
The DNA here is from genome assembly GCA_023265315.1 of Acidobacteriota bacterium. Taxonomy (GTDB): domain Bacteria; phylum Acidobacteriota; class Terriglobia; order Terriglobales; family Acidobacteriaceae; genus JAHFUA01. The sequence continues at coordinate 5,172 of JAHFUA010000102.1, forward strand.
CACCTCGAGAAGAAGCTGGTGACCGCGGGGATGCTGGAGAAAATCGAATGAGGCTTCTACCTGCTGGCCTCTAGCTTCTGGCTAGTGGCTAGGAGCTAGGAGCTAGGAGCTAGTAGCTAGCAGCCGGGAGCAAATGACGCGATCCGATCAAAAAACGTCCCCCACTTACCAGGACTTAATCCTCGGGCTGGAAAAATTCTGGGCCGACCGCGGTTGTGTGGTGCAGCAGCCTCATGACCTCGAAGTTGGCGCCGGGACGAGCGCGCCCGAGACCTTCCTGCGCGTGCTGGGGCCGCAACCGTACAACGTAGCGTACGTGCAGCCGTCGCGCCGTCCCGCCGACGGCCGCTACGGCGACAATCCCAACCGCCTCTACAAGCACACACAGTTGCAGGTCATCCTGAAGCCACCACCGGCCACCGTGCAGGAGCTTTACCTGGAATCGCTCACTGCCATCGGCATCGACCTGAGCCAGCACGACATCAAGTTCGAGGAAGATAACTGGGAGTCGCCCACGCTGGGCGCCTGGGGCATCGGATGGCAGGTCATGCTCGACGGCCTCGAAATCACCCAGTTCACCTACTTCCAGCAGTGCGGCGGCGTGGACCTGGATCCCATCTGCGCCGAGCTAACTTATGGCCTGGAGCGCATCGCCGCCTTTCTGCAGGACGTCGACTCGGTGTATGACATCGTATGGGCGCGTGATCCCGAGACTGGCCTCGCCGTCACCTACGGCGATGTCCGCTACGCCGACGAATTGCAGTTCTCGGTCTACAACTTCGAGCGCGCCAACGTGGACTACCTGTGGAAGCACTTCGACCTGTTCGAGGCCGAGTGCCAGGAGTTGCTCTCCGCCTACCGCGCAATCGAGAAGGACGACAAGACGCCCGCCGAGGCCGTCGCCTGCGAGAAGCGCCGTTTCCCGCTGCTCGCCGCTTACGACCTCTGCCTGAAGTGCTCGCACCTGTTCAACCTGCTGGATTCGCGTGGCGCCATCTCGGTGACCGAGCGCGTCGGCGTAATCGCGCGCGTGCGCAACCTGGCAGTCGGCATTTCGAAGGCCTACTTAGACCAGCAGGGAACTGCCGCCCCGGAAGTTGCCGCGCGCAAGCAGCGACAAGGAGCCCAAGGAGCCGCCGACTGATGCCGGACTTTCTGCTTGAGATCGGACTGGAAGAAGTTCCGGCGCGCATGATCGACGCGGCTGAGACAAGCCTTGGCTTTCGGATCGCGAAGCTGCTGGTGGATGGGAGACTGGATCCCGGGAACGCGAAAATGGAAGAATATTCCACACCGCGTCGGCTTGCTGTTTTGGTTCGCGGCGTCGCCGCATCACAACCCGATTCAGAAGAGCAGGTTGTGGGCCCATCATTAAAAGTTTCGTTTAAGGATGGACAGCCCACGCAGGCAGCCCAGGCTTTCGCGAAAAAAGTCGGGCTTCCCGTCGAAAAACTGGAGAAGGTCGCAACGCCTAAGGGCGAATACCTGGCCGTGAAAGTTGTTAATCGAGGCCGGGCCGCAGGCGAGGTTTTGGCCGACGCGGTTCCCAAAGAGATCGCCGCTCTCTACTGGCCGAAGAGCATGTACTGGCGCTCGAAGAACGAGCGCTTCGTGCGCCCGCTGCGCTGGCTGGTTGCCCTGCTTGACGACAGCGCGATCCCCATGGAGCTGTTCGGCATGCCGGCACAGGCGGGCACGCGCGGCCATCGCATCCTCGGCGGCTCGGCCACCATCCCTCGCGCCAGCGCCTATGAGGAGACGCTGCGCGAAGTGAAGGTGATCGTCAGCCGCGGGGAGCGCGAGCAGCGTATCCGCAAGGCTCTTGACGCCGCCACGCGCACCGTCGCGGGCGCGCGCTGGCGCGAAGACCCCGAACTGCTCGACACGGTGGTCAATCTGACGGAATGGCCGGCAGCGATTCTCGGCAACTTCGACCGCGAATTCCTCGACCTGCCGGAGGAAGTGCTGGTCACCGTTATGCGCGACCACCAGAAGTACTTCGCGGTCCAGGACGCCAGCGGCAAGCTGGCCCCGCACTTTCTGGCCGTGCTCAACACCGAGGGCGACCCGGCGGGGATCATCCGCCACGGCAACGAGCGCGTGCTGCGCGCCCGCTTCAACGACGCCTGCTTCTTCTGGCAGACCGACCAGAAGCATCCGTTGCGCAATCGCGTCCCCGACCTGAAGAAGGTCACGTTCCAGAAAGACCTGGGCAGCTATTTCGACAAGAGCATGCGGGTGCAGAAGCTGGCCAGCTTGATTTCCCAGAGCCTCGACGATGCAGGGGTGAAGGTTCGCTCCGGCATTGTGCACAAGGCTGCGCTGCTGGCTAAGACGGACCTGACCACGGAGCTGGTAAAGGAATTCACTGAACTCCAGGGGATCGTCGGAGGTCTGTACGCGCGCGCGCAACGGCTCGATCCCAACATGAAGGACGATCAGCGCGAGGCCATCGCGACCGCGATCTACGACCAGTACAAGCCACAGTCGATGGAGGACAGCGTTCCGCGGACGGTCGAAGGCGCCGTGCTCTCCGTCGCCGACAAGGCCGATTCCATTGCGGGAATGTTCGCGCTGGGACTGCAGCCCACCGGGTCCAAGGATCCGTTCGCGCTCCGCCGCCAGGCCAACGGCATCGTAAAGACCATCGCCGAGCACAAGCTGCCGCTTAGCCTGCGCCATCTGTGCTCGGATGCGCTCACTGGCTACACAGGATCAGAAGCAGAGAAGGCCTTCACCGCCGCCGGACTCGATGAGGCTCTGGCCGGATTCTTCCGCGAGCGGCTGGAGCACTACTTGCGCGACGTGCTTGGCTTGGAGTATGACACCGTGAATGCGGTTCTGGCTGCCGGCTTTGATGATGTGGTGGACGCGGTCGCGCGCGCCCAGGCGGTCGGCAAGGTGCGCGATTTGCAAGATTTTCTATCGATTGCGGCTGCTTTTAAGCGCATCAACAACATTTTTAAGCAAGCACAAGAGAAGGGTTTCAAGACGGCCGCTGATTTCGACGACTCAATAGCGACAGAGGAAGAAAAACTACTCCACGCGAAGGCTGAACTCCTGGCGCCGCGCTTCGATGCTGCTCGTGAGAGCAGAGATTACGCCGACGCCCTTATTCAGCTTTCAACTCTTCGAGAGTCCGTTGACAACTTCTTCGACAAAGTAATGGTTATGGTTGACGATGATCGCGTCAGGGCAAACCGCCTGGCGCTGCTGGAGAACCTGCTGAGAAGTTTTTCCACTATCGCTGATTTTTCCGAGATCGTAACTGAGGGGAAAGGTTCATAATAAACAGTTTTGGCTTTCAGGCCAGATACGCACTAATCCGCAATCCTAGAGAGGAAAAAATTCCATGGGTACAGAAACGATTCCCGCCCCCGCCCCGACCAAGACTGCCGCCGCTACCAAGTATGTCTACTTTTTTGGCGGTGGCAAAGCCGACGGCAACGGCAAGATGAAGGACGAACTGGGCGGCAAAGGCGCTGGCCTGGCCGAGATGACCAACGCCAGCCTGCCCGTCCCTCCGGGCTTCACTATCCAGACCGACGCATGCCGCGAATCCATGCTCGGCAAGATCTCGCCCGACGTCGATCGCCAGATGGAAGAGTCCCTCAAGCGCTTGGAGCAGCTCCAGAAACAGAAGCTGGGCACGGGCGAAAACCCGCTGCTGGTAAGCGTGCGCTCCGGCGCCAAGTTCTCCATGCCCGGCATGATGGACACCATCCTCAACCTCGGACTGAACGATGAGAGCGTCGAGGCACTGGCCAGGCGCAGCAAGAATCCCCGCTTCGCCTATGATTCCTATCGTCGCCTCATCCAGATGTTCGGCAACGTGGTGCTGGAGATCCCCAAGCCGGCTTTCGACGAAGTTTTTGACGGCATTAAGAAAAGAAAGAAGGCGAGGCTGGACACCGACCTCGACGCCGCCGCGCTGAAGGAAGTCATCAAGGAGTACAAGCAGATCATCAAGAAGCACGCAGGGCGCAACTTTCCCCAGGACGCACACGAGCAACTGGTGATGGCGCGCGATGCCGTTTTCCGCTCCTGGAACAACGAGCGCGCCAAGCACTACCGCCGCATCAACAACATCTCCGACGATCTGGGCACCGCCGTCAACGTCCAGGCCATGGTCTTCGGCAACCTGGGCGAGACCAGCGGCACCGGCGTGGGCTTCACCCGCAACCCGGCGACCGGCGCCAAGGAGTTCTACGGCGAGTTCCTGATGAATGCGCAGGGCGAGGACGTAGTGGCCGGCATTCGCACGCCCGTGCACATCTCCGAGCTGCACAAGATCATGCCCGATGTCTACAACCAGCTCCGCGACATCACCACCCGCCTGGAGAAGCACTATCGCGACGTGCAGGACTTCGAGTTCACCATCCAGGACGGCCGTCTGTACATGCTGCAGACGCGCAACGGCAAGCGCACCGGCATCGCCGCCGTGAGGATCGCCATCGACATGGTGAACGAAGGCCTGATCACCAAGCAAGAAGCCATCTTCCGCGTCGATCCCAACCAGCTCTACGACTTCCTGGTGCCCAAGCTGGATGAAAGCGGCGAGGTCGAAGTGCTGGCCACCGGTTTGCCGGCGTCACCGGGCGCGGCCGTCGGACAGATCGTTTTCACCGCCGACGAGGCCGTCACCAAGGCCGGTCCGCACAAGAAGAACCCGGTCATCCTGGTGCGCGCCGAGACGACGCCCGAAGACATCCACGGCATGGAGGTGGCGAAGGGCATTCTTACTTCGCGCGGCGGCATGACCAGCCACGCCGCGGTGGTCACGCGCGGCATGGGCAAGTGCTGCGTGGCTGGCGCCGGCGATGTGCAGGTGGATGAGCACGCGAAGGAGATGCGTGTCCACGGCCAAGTCTTCCATGAAGGCGACTGGATCTCCCTCGACGGCACCAGCGGCCGCGTGATCAAGGGCAAGCTCAACCAACTCGAGCCCTCGCCCGACGATCCCAACCTGCAGAAGCTGATGAGCTGGGCCGAGCCCTTCCGCAAGATCGGCGTTCGTGCCAACGCCGACATCCCGCGCGACGCCATCCAGGCGCGCGCCTTCGGGGCCGAGGGGATCGGCCTGTGCCGTACCGAACACATGTTCTTCGGCGAGGGCCGCATTCCCCACGTGCGCGCCATGATCATGGCTGACAACGAGAAGGACCGCCGTGCTGCCCTGAAGAAGCTGCTGCCCATGCAGCGCGCCGATTTCGTCGGCATCTTCCGCTCCATGGATGGCCTGCCGGTGACCATCCGCACCCTCGATCCACCCCTGCACGAGTTCCTGCCCAAGCGCGAAGAGCTGATGGTGGAGATCGCGGTGCTCCAGGCCACGAAGCCCAAGTCGCCCAAGCTCAAAGAGCTTCGCAAGATCCTGGCCCGGGTAGAGGAGCTGCACGAGTTCAATCCCATGCTCGGCTTCCGCGGCTGCCGTCTCGGGATCCGCTATCCGGAGATCACGGAGATGCAGGCGCGCGCCATCTTTGAGGCCGCAGTTCAGGTGGCGAAGGAAGGTGTGAAGGTGATCCCCGAGGTTATGATCCCGCTCACCAGCACCCTGAAGGAGATGGCCAACCAGTCGGCGATCGTGCGGCGGGTCGCCGAAGAAGTGTTCGCGGAGAAAGAGACTAAGGTGCACTACCTGGTGGGCACCATGATCGAGCTGCCGCGGGCGGCCATCGTCGCGGACGAGATCGCCGAGCATGCCGAGTTCTTCAGCTTCGGCACCAACGACCTCACCCAGACCACGTTCGGCTTCTCCCGCGACGACATCAACAAATTCCTTCCCACCTACCTGGAGGAAGGCATCCTCAAGCAGGATCCGTTCGCGGTGATCGACCAGCAGGGTGTGGGCGAGCTGGTGCGGATCGGCATCCAGAAAGGCCGCCAGACCCGCAATCACCTCGAGGTCGGCATCTGCGGCGAGCACGGCGGCGAGCCCTCGTCGGTCGAGTTCTGCCACCGGGTAGGGATGGACTACGTTTCCTGCTCGCCCTTCCGCGTGCTGACCGCGCGCCTGGCCGCCGCCCAGGCCGCCGCCAGCGAGGAGCTCAAGGCGGAGACCGGCAGGACTAAGTAACATCGGCCACGGAGGCACGGAGATACGGAGAAATCAAAATCTCAGTGACTCGGTGTCTCCGTGGTGCTAGTGAACCTTCTGTAAGCGCGCAACCAGTTTTTGCGCCAAGTTCTCATCCGACTCTGACCACAGCAGCCTGGCGCTGGCCCCGCAGTTCTTCTCCACTGCGCTCGTAAACTCGACCAGCTTCTGCACGTTGTCGCGGACGCGCGCCTCCGCCAGCGGCGTCAGCTTCACGTCCTCATGGAGAAAGGGTGTGTCCAGCCCGAAGTCCACTTGCACGTGGCCTTCCGGCACGTAGGCGCCTTCCTCGAAGTTCAGACCGTGTGCCACAAAGCGCACCGCGCGCGGCGCGCGCACCCAGCCGGCCTCCTCGCCCGGCGCCCAAAGATCCCACAAGGCCTCGAACTCGTAGGCGTTGTCGTCGTGCAGGAACTCTCCGGCGGTCTCCACGGCATGCTCGGGGGTGGCGCGATAATCGAACGTCTCCTGGTACAGCACCGGCTCGTTCCACGAGATGGGATGTATGGCCAGGTAGCCGATCCCCGGCCTCTCCGTGGCGAACGGGAATTGGCGCAGCACGCACAGCGTCTTCGGAAGCATCTCGCTTTCAGAGAAGCTGGGGAACCACAGGCTGAGATACAGACGGTCGGCCATGGTAACGGGACGATAACCTCACCGCTATTCTACTGGCATGCCGGTCCACCACCCTCTGTGGCCTTTGTGGTGTTTCTGGGTCATGGGTCAGTTTGAAATTCCTGCCAAACTGACCCATGACCTGTTTCTGGGTAGTGTCCTAAGGACACTACCTGTTTCTGCCCAAGCTTGGCCGTTCGGAGATCATTTGGTAGAGTAGAAGATTGCGGTGTTGTTCCTGCCGATGACCGCGTCCCCGTCGTCTAGCCCGGCCTAGGACATCGCCCTTTCACGGCGGTAACGCGGGTTCGAATCCCGCCGGGGACGCCAAGATTCTTCAAGGGTTTACGCCGATCCCGCCGAAAACTCGCGGTACAACGACGGTACAAGGTGTTTTCGGCCGTATCATGCCTACCACCTTACTCTGCGCCGCCCGCTTGGCTGGACTCAGCGCTTGCGTGTACGTGTCCAGCGTCATCTTCGACGTAGCATGACGCAACAACTCCTGTACAACTTTCACGTCCTCCCCGTTGCTTTTCAGCAAGGTCGAGAACGTGTGGCGGAACGTATGCCACCCGACTCTCTTCTCGATTGCCACCTTCCGCGCAATCGGCTGGATGTGGTCGCGCATTACGGTGCTCAGCCAAACCGGCTGCTTGCCGCGCTTAGCTCCGGCTCGATTGGCATCGGTCGCCCACACATAATCGGACGGCTTCTTATACGGGGTTACCGCGTACCACGCCAACAGGTCCCGGGCAATGTACTCGTCGATCGGCATCAGTTTTCTTGATACCTCTGTCTTGACCGGACCCACATGCTGATCCACCAGCGACCGAGTTACGTTCAGATGCAAATCCATGAAATCCACATCCTCCCATTTAAGGCCGGCGAGCTCGCCGCGGCGCAGCCCCGCGGGCATGTCGAGAAAAACCATGGCCCGCTCCCGAGTTCCAGCCGCAGACAGACTTCCTGCATCGTGTCCTTGTAGGCGAAGAATTTCACCTCCACCGGCCGCCTCTGTCCGATACGCCATGAGCGGCGGCTCGCCTGCCGCAAGGTGTGCAGCGAGTAC
>JAHFUA010000103.1 GCA_023265315.1 Acidobacteriota bacterium
AAGTGGACGGCAACGTTCTGGTGGGGCCATGCAGTGCGAGCGGATCTTATGGCGATGGTTCGAACCCGGCGACAGCAACGGATCATGGCATGCTGTTCTTCCAGGATCGCTCGGCTTCTCTCGTGAATATCAGTTTCGGCGGCGGTGGTGGTTTGTTGACGGCCGGAAATATGTATTTCCACCATTGCAATGCAAGCGGCACTGGCACTGGCTGCCTGAGTGTGGCCAGCGGCGGGTTCAACGACACATTCACATTGCAGGGTGGCTCCGGGTCTGGCACGTTCATTCTGGGCGACATCATCACCGACAATCTCTCCCTGGGCGGCAACAGCACCATCAATATGCTGCTCGATCCACAGGCGAAGTACAACATATTGAAAGTGACGTTACTCCAGTAGGCAGCGACAGCACTCCTCTGAGCAGGAGAACATTTGTTGAACCCGAATCCCCCGGCGGCCCCAGGCCCTACACGGCGAACCATTTCAGGTACGAACGCCGGTCCTTCCTCCCTGCCACTATTGTTTATCCCTGTGTCGACCTCTTGGATATGCGGTTGAGATGTCATTAAACAAGGCTGACGACCGCGGTTTCTTGCTTCGAACGGAGATCACCCTAAACTGGGTCCCTTCGCGCACTCTGCTGTATTCCGTCATTCTGCACCTCGAGCTCGTGGTTCTGCTCTGGGTGGGCCTACCCTGGCTCCGCTTCAGGCCGTCAATACCACTGAAGCCAGCCGACATGGTCCCGGATGACGAGCAGATCGTCTATCTGCCCTCGCTGGAGCCTGCGGGATCGTCTGGCCCGGGCGCAAGCGGCAAGGCGGCCCCGGCAGGAGGTTCCGCCGGTTCAACCGCTGCCCCATCCGCCAAGATCGGCCGCCAGGCGATCAATCGCGGGCGGCAAAGCATAATCTCGAACCCACCGAATCCCGATAACTACGTCCAAACCATCCGGCGGCCGGATCTGATATCTCCTCCCAAGCTGAAGTCTCCCTTGCAGCTCCCCAACCTGGTGCTGCTGGCGCGTTCGGCGCCTCCGTCGCTGGCTCCACAGCCAAAATCGCCCATAGTGACAGCGACGGCAGAGCCCAGGAGTCTGCCGAAGCTGGCTCCGGAGCCGATTTCTGCGGTGCCGGCGCCATCGCTGGCGCTGGAACCCTCCAAGCTCACCCTGCCTCCGCCTACAGCGCCCGATCTGCCCAAGCCCCAACCCACTCCAGAGCCTGCCCAGACTTCCGAGACCGCCACTCAAGCGAAGGCGGCGCCGGTTCCACCGCCTCCCCCAGCCACAGTTGGCGGCGGAACCGATGATCGCACCGTGGTCGTGCTGAACGCGCTCCATGTCGCCACGCAAGCCCAGGTGACGGTCCCAGCGGGAGAACTGCAGGGAGCCTTCGCCGTCTCGCCGGGCGAAGGAGGAAGGTCCTGGTTGGGAGATCCCGGGGCCATAGCTGAGCAGCGCGGTGGCGAGGGGCCTGGAGGGCCGCAGGGCGCGCCGGGAGGATCGGGCGCGGGCGGCGGCTCGGGAGGGGCGGGCGCGGGCACTGGGAAGGGTACCGGCACCGGGCAGGGCACTGGGGGAGCCTCCGGCAACGGCCCAGGTTCCGGCGGAGGAAGCGGAACCGGCGCTGGAGCTGGGGCCGGAGGGACGGGTCCGGGCAGGGGGCAGGGAACAGGTCCTGGTAGCGGCGGTTCCGGAACTGGCTCCGGCAGCGGACTCGGCTCGGGGACCGGGCCGGGCAAGGGACCATTTCCCGGCATCACCATCCAAGGTGGCGGATTCGATACCGGCAGGCAGGGAGGAAACTCCTCGCCACGAACTAGAGGTCCGAGCCGCCAATACAGTTACGGAATGACCATCGTGGCCAGCGCCTCAAGCGGTGGAGGCCTGAAGGATTTTGGAGTATTTCACAACGAGGCGGTCTACACGGTTTACATCGCCATGTCAGACTCGGATGCGCCGATGCGCGACTGGACCATGCAGTACGCCCTCCTCAAGCCCGACCCAGCTGCGGATCCGCCGGGTGATTCCCCGGCCTCAGCCGCGCCCTTGCTCGTCCCCCCTTTCGCGCTGAGCAAAACGACGCCGCACTTTCCCCCGGAAGCCGCGGTCCCAAATGTGGGACGAATGATCGTGGTCTCGGCGATCGTCAGCGCGGAAGGGAAGCTGGAGAACATTCGTACCATACAAAGCCCAAGTCCCTTGCTGACGGCAGCCTTGCTCGCGGTGCTGGGCCAATGGCAATTCCGGCCGGCGGAGGCGAACGGCGCCCACGTGGCCGTCCGAGTGCTGCTCGGGGTCCCCATCACCGCGACCGAGTAGCGCCCCCGGATCTGTGTCCGGGAGCAGGTGAGTTTCAGGTGGTGCTAGTTCGCCGGCTTTACCAAGCGGAACGAGACCGTGACTGGGACCTTAACCCTCACGGACTGTCCGTCGGCCTTGAAGGGCGCATAGCGCCAGTGGGCCAGCGCCGCTGCCGCCGACTGGGCCAGCGTGGCGTTGCCGCTGGAGATCCGAACCTCCTCCACCACCCCGGTTTCGGTCACCACTAGCACTGCGGCCACGTGGCCCTCAACGCCATTGCTTATCGCTGATGGCGGGTACACCAACAGTTGCCGCTGAACCAATGCTCCGCCGGTTATCTCGCCGGCTGGGCGCTTGCTCTGCGTATTGATCAGAGCCGGCGAGCCTGCAACCTCGGTCACGGCGGGCGTGAATTGTGTCCGAGGAGAGGAGGTCACGGGCGGCTGCACAGCCTTGGGGCTCGGTCGCGCCGGATAAAACCGCGCCAGCAGCAGGCCAGAAGACGCCAGGATCAGAACCACAAGGATGACTGCTTTTCGCCAATGCGGAGTTCGGCCCGCACTGAGCTCGTCATCAGCAGGCTCTCCTGCTTGCCGCCGAGCTTCCTGGCTTCGCCGGATTACCTCCAGCAGGCCAACCTCTGCACGGGTGTGATCCACCGGTTCGGTGGGAGGAAGCTCCGGGGACGATGATGCCGCCGCCCGAGGTGGAACCAGTTCCTCCAGCGTGGGCTTCGGCTGGACAGCGGGTTCCTTGATGGCCGGCTGCAATTCCGCGCCAAGCAAACCAGCAAGGGTGGCGGCGGTGCCGAATGCGGTGGTGAGCTCACTGCTTATGCCATGAGGGGCGGCGAAGACTGCCAACACCCCGCGGCTCGCCCCCTTAGAAGGCAAGGGCAGTATGACCGCGGAGCCGAAAGACCGATCTCCGGCCGCTACGTCGACACGTGGGTCCACCAGCGCATCATCGCAGCGCACCATTCTCCCGTTGCTGACGCATTCACCAGAGAGACCGGAGCAAGAACTTATCCTGCTGCCGATCAGAGGCGCAGTTCCCGAACTTGCACAACACACCAACTGCGAACCGTGACTTAAGGCGATCATGGCCCCCTCGATCGCGGGTACCTTGGTGATGGCTTCCGTGATGCGGGTCAAAGCGGCGTTTTTCTGCAATCTGCCGGCAATGACTTGATCTTCAATGGCCACCAATACGGTTGCCAAAGATGCGCTGGGCGATTCTTCGCGTGCGTCCCGCTGCTTCAACACGGCATTTGCGGGGGTGCCGGAGGGTTTAGCAGTTGCAGCCATAGGTGGTTTTCGCCTTTCGCCAGTCGGGCTGGCCGGAAGCAGCGCTATCCTCATTGCGCGCTTCCGATGGCAGAATCGTAGCGCAATGAAATCGGTTGTCCAGTTACCGAAGTTTCCCGGACACGAGCGACAAAAGCCAAATGGTTGAAACGGCGCGCCCCCGGGCGTTTTGAGGCGCGAGTGACTAAAGTAAATACCGCGATTTCTGCGAGTTTTCCAGCCGAGTCAGTGGCCCAGCCCTGGGCAACAGGGGTGTCGCTGTAGTTCTTGACCGCGCCACGGTTTAAGGGTGTTTTGCGCCTACGGTGTCCGTGCTTATCTCCAAGCTTCCACTGTTCATCGCAGCCTTTTTTCGCGCATTCTTCAAACGTCCTCGCCGTGGACAATTCCCGAAGCCTTTCCTACCGGCTGAAGCAGATAGGCACCCGCTCCATGGCAAAGAGAGGCATCAGGAAGGTCAGGCTCACCATGATCGTGGCGACCGCACTGAGTACCGGGAATAACAGGAGTCGCTTGTCGCGAGCCAGTACCGAAAGACTTTCGGTCAACAGCTCCCAGGATCTTTGCAGGCTTTCAAACATCGGCGCTCCAGCTTCGATTCGAGCCAGAAAACGCCGTTCTCTTGGGGGCCAAAACAATTAGCGACGATGGGCAAGAAACGCTCCCCGCCGCCACGAGGGAAGGCTACGCCTCCGCGATCGGTGCTTTGACTTGGTTACCGAAGTGCACTCCCATGCCGTGCCCGTGCCTGCGGTTGCAAACCACTCCCTGCATTTCAAACTCCGTCGCACCGAGCGAGAATTTCAAATGCACCACGGCATCGGCATTCAAGGGATCTTCCATGAGGATGTAGCAGCCGCCCAAACTAATGTTCCTTACTTCTGCAAGGAGTCTTTCCGAAAGACTTTCACTCGCAATCTCGACGGTACCTGGAAACTGGTAGCGCGGGGAGGTTCGACGGTCGCCGGTCATGACAGCAATACCCGTTCCTTTGCCTCAATCGACGTCTGAGACGGAATGGCCTAGTATTTGCCCCCCAAATCGCCGTGTCAAGGCAGAGCACAAGTGCGTGGAGAATACGAAGCCTGGGTGCTGTCCCTAATTCGGAATTAGAGGACAGTACCGAAGCGTGTCTCAACTTGAGATGCAGCGTCGGGTATTATGTCCGAAACGACTACCTCAAAATGTCACTGTCGACTCGCATGGCTACGCCGACCCTGCGGCTCGAGTCCGTGGCTTCCACGCGTAGCACGGTACCCTTGCCGACGACACGCCGGTCCTGGTCCAGCATGATTTCCGCCGGCATGATCATTCTGAACCCAAGCGCGGACTGTACCGGTGGGGGAGCGTCGGTGTAGAAGAACACTCCTGTCCGGCTGATGTCGCGAGTGACCCCCTGGAGTTGGGTTCCTCCCTCGACAGTTGTGATTACGATGGGCAACTGATGAGCAAAACGCTGGAAGGCTCGTCGCTCGATGGGTGGGGTTGTCATGGCTCGTGCTTGCGACTTTTCGAATTGGGACCCGACAATGTCGACCCGAAAGGCCACGGCAATGCCTGCTCTTAGGCTAAACGGTGCAGTAGGGGCGGGAAAGTGACAGCAATGGTTCCTGCAGCAGGGATGTGGCGGTGCGGGGGCTCAACGACGCTCCGCTTTTCCAGGCTGATCGCCGAAATGCCGCAGAACGAAACTCACCGTGATGGGAAGCTTTACGGAGACGGGCTTTCCCTCCATTTTGAAGGGTAGGTAGCGCCAGTGCCCGACCGTGGTGATGACTTCATTCGCCAGCAGGTCATCGCCTTGCAGGACCTGCACCTCTTCCACCGATCCCTTCTCGCTGATCGTCAGCGCCGCTTTGACGTCCCCGTCAATCCCGGCTTTAACAGCTGCTTCGGGGAAGGTCAAATCCGTGCGATGGGCCAGGCGCCCTGGCTCGATCTTGAGGGGGACACCAGGGGTCGAGAAGCGTGGCACCGCGAGCCCTTCAACAATGAGGATCTGCGTCTTTTTCCGGTCCCGGTTACTGGTCGCGGCAACCACCGCGGGAGGTGAGGCGGAAACACTTGGGGTGCCGGACCGTCGGGCCGAGAGGAAAGCACTCAATACCGGTCTCGCCCCGAATATGATCCCCACGACCGCAGCCACCACCAGAATTGCAGCGCCAGCCCAGCGTAACAGGGGGAATGAAGACTTGGTCGGTTCCGGCAAACTCAGCTTGTCGCGCGACGGGGTGATCACTTCCGCTGGGTGGTCCAGTTCCCTCGTTTCCCACACCGGCTTATCCGCTGCGGGCCGTCCCAGGATGCCCTCGATCACAGTTCCTGTGTCGCTAAGCATCGACACATGCTCGTCCCTGATGCGATCGGGGCTTGGGGCGAACACGGCAAACATCCCCTGCACGGTGGCAGAGCGGCGGAGCGGGATCAGTATGGCGGCGTCACGCGTAAAGCTCCCTGCGAACCGAGGATTCGCCCTGGTCTCGGTGCAGATCAGCACCTTGCCTGTGCGGAGACATTGTTCCGAAAGTGTGGCATCGGGCTCGAGAACCGCACCGACGGTGGGGGCTACACCCGCGCTTGCCCGGCACATGAATTGCGTGCCCTCTTTAAGAACAATCGCCGCCCCGCTGTATTCCATCACGTCCACCGTAGTGGTGAGCACGGTCTGGAGTGCCGCTTCGGCGGTAATCCGCCCGGCATGGAAGTCCTTCTCTACCGCTGACACGAGGCCAAGCAAGGTGTGCCTGGCCGGAACCTCCTTGGGCCACTCGATCTGCTTCCCCACCGACCCACTGGGGTTGTCGAACCAGCCATGCCAGTCGCTGGGCTTGCAATCGATGGCGAGCAAGCGAAGCCCGGTTCGGCCGGTGCGATCACGCCAGCGGACTTCGCCCGTGGCCCGCACCAGCGCACCGCTCTCCGGCAAGGTAAACCGCAGGTGCAGGCGGTTCCCGTCCGCTTCGGGGAAGACCATGACCCCCAAACCGGACCGGCTGATGTCGGCGACTACGGCGTTTTTTTCGCTAGCAGCATCCAGGGTTGCTGGGATAAGAATCCGCCTGCGCAGGTGCCGCCGGCGCTCGAGGCCAGCGTACCGTGCCCCCGACGAAGCCATTGAAGGAGAGGTAGACATCTTTTCCTGCAAAAGCAAATCTTCTGTCCAGATCGTTCTCCAAACCGCATCCCGTGGGTGTCGCTGCTTCCCGAGATCCCAGAACGATTTCCGGTTTGGTCAGCCGTAATGCGCTCAGTTAAGCCGTTTCCCGATCCCTAAAAACTAAGTAAGATTTCGTTTGGGCCCCAAGGCATCTGCAACTCGATTCCGCGTTCCCTGTTGGCGCTCAGAGTAGCAGTAAGGTCCAGTTGGTCCAGAGCAATCGTCTTGGAGGTCCAGCGTGTGTCCGTGATATAGAGGGATTCTCCTACGACCATGTACCGCCTTGCCTCAAGGCGGTGGCCATCCAGAAACACAAAAACGGTCGACGCACCGCTTATCGTACGAGCTGCCGTCGAAGTTAGTGTGCCAGGCTCTCCCGGTACAGAGGCCGGCACTTCAATCACCTTGGCTCCCGGTGAGTTGTGCATGCCGATCATGGTGCTGCGCGAGCCCGCCTCCTCATCGTGCATCACGATGATCTGCGGTGGTTGCGCTCCGACGGCCAGGGGATAGCCATCATCATAATCATATTCAGCCGGATAGAAAAAATGGTCGTAGAGGAAGGGAAACGCCGGCGCAAAGCGCGGATGGCGGAAGTGCCGGCCACAGTGCCGGCAAACGCTGACCTCCCCAGGGTGGAAAATACGTGTGCCCGCGTTGCGCACGGTAGCGGCGCCGGACCCAGAGCGCGCCATTCCCCCGCCCTGCACCTGGGCCTGCAGAGCTCCGCCGAAAAGACAAACGGCGCACACCAGGCTGAAAACGCCTGTCCGCACGTGCTTATCATACATCCAAAACCGCCCGCGCGGGAGTTGTCTCTGTGAATTCTTTCTCTCACTACCGGTCTTTCCATTCCGGCCTGCTTCTCAAGGGCTGATTCTTCCACCACTTCCCCCCAGGGCCCAGGCCGGCAGCTTGACAGAGTTCGGCCAGATAGACTAAGAGTCTTTGATCCCCCACTCGAGGCATCCGGGTTTCCTGCACCGTAGGCAATTGCCAGGCGGGAAGCAGTACCCAGGCGAGGTTTTCGTGCGGCAACACGTTCCCGGGGCACGTACGAACCGCGGAATGCAAGTTTTTGGTGGAAAGCTTTGTCGTCCATCTCTCGGTTATCGAAATTTCCATCCAGGTTGGTCATTGGCGCCGACCGGGAACACCATTTCCGTGTCGAAGTAGTTCTAGCGGTTGCGCGTGTCTTTCTTTCGGCCATAGCGTTACTGGCGAACTGGTTGGATGTAGCGGAACCCAGCCCCTACCGTGCCACGGCCCACTGGGTCCTATTAGCGTACGCAGGTTACAGCCTCGCCTTGTTCGCGGGGGTGAAACTGGCTGGAAGCGCCCTCAGTGAACGAGTTCCATTCCTGATTCATGCCGTTGACCTGCTGTGGCCGGCTGTCGTCGGGTTCCTGACGCAAGGACCAGACAGCCCGTTTTTCGTTTTGCTTATGTTTGCCGTCGTCGCCGCCGGGTATCGCTGGGGGTTTCGAGCGGCCTTGGGCACGGCCAGCGTGACTCTGCTGCTGTTTTCCTTGAAGGGAGGGTTGTTTACCTATGGAGAGAAGCACTCCGTTCCTTCGAGCGATACCCAGTCAGACTTGGTCCGTACCGCTTATTTGTTGGCCATGGGTTTCCTGATCGCCAACCTCGCGGAAAACGAGAAGCGAGCCCAGGCCGAGATCTCCGCCGTAGCGCGCGCCCTCGGCAGCGTTCGACCGCAGCGAGGGTTGCGCAGCAGCCTGCAGGCTGCGCTTCATGAATTGCTGGAGATCTTCGAAGCCGAAAAAATACTGATCGCGGTGGAAGAAGCACGCTCCAAGCGCCTCTACCTCTGGGAAGCCCGCCAGGGCGAGGAGGGGCACCAGGTTGCCACGAACTTCTCCGAAGTCGACCCGGGAAGCCGCGAGACCTATCTATTCCACCCGCCGGCAGACGCATTGCAGGTGGGCCGGCGGAGCTCTGCTGGTTTCGGCCAAGTTCTGAATATCGTCAGCTTGGACGCAGAAGGGAAGCCTATCAAGTCTGAAGCTGGCGATTTTTTCCCACTTCAATTTCCCTGGGAAGGATTCGACATGGTCATGGCGGCCGCGTTCGCCATGGCGGACGAGTGGTCCGGTCGCTTGTTCCTGTTCAATACACGGACCGGGAGAAGAGCTAAGGAAGAGCTGCGCTTTCTGCAGGCCTTCGTGCGACAGCTCATGCCGGCTCTCTACGGCGCTTATGCTTTAGGTCGTGTCCGCTCCCGCGCGGGCGCCATTGAGCGTTTGCGCGTGGCCCGCGGACTGCATGATGGCGCGATCCAGTCCCTGATCGGCGCCGAGATGTATGTGGATGCGCTGCGCCGCCGTGTGGCGGCCGACCGCAATGGCATCGGAGAGGACCTGGAACGCGTCCAGCAACTACTCCGCGATGAAGTCGTCAACTTGCGTGAGCTGATGCAGCAGCTGAAGCCGCTGGACCTCGATTCCAGAGAGTTGACCGGATTCATCGCCGAACTGGCCGATCGGTTCCGCAAGGAAACCGGCAACTCGATCGAGTTTGTTACAGACCTGGATGAAATCGACCTGCCCCCGGTAGTTCTCTCGGAACTGGCGAAGATCGTACAAGAGGCGTTGGTCAACGTCAGGAAACACAGTAAAGCGCGCAATGTCCTCATTCAGCTCAGGTATGAGAACGGCAGGTACAAGATCGTTGTGGACGACGACGGCCAGGGATTCGGCTGGGCAGGACGGCTCTCGCTGCAAGAATTGCAGGCAACGCGCCGCGGGCCGATAATTATCAAGGAACGTGTGCAAGGCATCGGCGGAGAGCTTCTCATCGACTCCACGCCCGGGGGTGGGACCCGCCTCGAAGTCAGCGTTCCCAGGAGGACATCGTCAACTGATGGAACACTCTTCGAGCCACATCCGTATCCTCCTCGCTGACGATCATGCCATCCTGCGCGACGGGTTGAAGAAACTGCTGGCGTCCAGCCCGGATTTCGAGGTCGTGGGTGAGGCGGCGGACGGGGAGCGCGCGGTCAAGCTCGCACGCGAGCTCAAGCCTGACATTTTGTTGCTGGATCTGGCCATGCGGCCCTCGGGGTTCGACGCCTTGAAGGCGCTCTCGCAGGACCCCAGCCCCGTAGCCACCATCGTGTTGACGGCTGCCATCGAAAAGCAGCAGGTCATCGACGTTTTGCTGCTGGGGGGGCGGGGCATAGTTTTGAAAGAATCCGCGACCGCCGTCTTGCTGAAAGCCATCCGCGCCGTGGCCAACGGCCAATATTGGGTGGGCAGCGAGAGCGTCGGCGACCTGGTAAAACTGCTGCGCGATCTCCAGGCGCCAGCCAAGACACATCCACAGCCGAGATTCGGACTCACCCCACGCGAATTACAGGTGATCTCTTCCATCCTCGCCGGTTACACCAACAAGGAGATCGCCACCCAGTACAACATCAGCGAAGACACCGTCAAACACCATCTCACAAACATCTTCGACAAGCTGGGGGTTTCGACCCGGCTTGAGCTGGCCACTTTCGCGATGAGTCATCGCATACTCGAAAACAAGTAGCGCCCCGGGATTCCTCGCAGGCACTTTTGTGCTATGGGGCACCCCCACCTTTGGTGCATTGTCCTTTTTCCTGTCCTCGCCTATGCTGCCGTTGTAGTGCCGAGAGAGCATCGATTCCGGCTACTCGAGCACGCATACTAGGGAGGAGAGGAAGATGAAGCAACTTGCAAAATTGCTGGTCGCGTTGCATCGCGACGAGTCCGGCCAGGACTTGATCGAGTACGCGCTCGTAGCTGCCCTCATCGCCTTTGCGGCGGTTGCTGGAATGAACTACGTCGCCGCCGAGATCAACAACGCGTTCAGCAAGATCGGCAACAAACTCAGCAACGCCATCTCGTAACGGTTGGGGGCGGGAAGGGTTCCTGGACCACAAGGTTCCAGGAGCTTTACAAGCGCGGCCAGAGCCAGCTCTGGCCGCAGGCGGTTGGCGCGAAGACAGGGCTCATGACTCCCCCTCTCTGCCTGCCCCAGATCACTGCGCTACAGTCTCTTCCGATCCAAGCCTGCCGGCGAGGGCAGGGGCGGGAGTCGGGTCCCGCGCATAAATAGCGCCACGTTACAGTACCGGCATTCCCGTGTGGTCGGCGCAGCCCTTGGGGCGCGATCTTAGGGGAGCATCGTCGGGTGAGGTCAAACGCCGCGCGCCGCAGGCGAACCTCTCCCTTTGTAGTAGCATCTTAGGAAACAGAGGGCGGCCAGTGTTCCTGTTCAGTTGGGGGAGTCACAGTATTCTTCGCAGCTTTAATCTTCCTTTTTTCAGCACTGATCGTGCATCCTCGGGGTGAATGGTATCACTCTCACCGCGGCCAGTTCTGGTTGTCGTCCTGGCAATTGGAGCGATAGGGTGGGCACTGCGAAAGCTGAAGCAAGGATAGCAAGCACCCTCGCCCTGATCGTGGTGCTGGTTTCCGTGGCGCTGGGTCAGCAGGCCGCTCCTGTGTTCCGAGGGAGCTGGACAGCCAGCGCTGGTTCCGCGAGGCTTTTCCATGGCAGGTGGACTGGGCAGGTTTCACAGCAGGGAGCGAATACGGCTCGCGGCTCCTGGACTCTGCTCGCTGACTCCGGGCAGATCCTGCTGGAGGGGACATGGTCGGCACGGAAGAACTCGGCGGGGTGGCACGGCACCTGGATCGCTCGCACCGAGCAGGGGCGATCACTCAGCGGTACCTGGCAGGCCGGCATTACCGATCCCAGGATGAAAACGCTGGGAGACATGCTGAAACGCAGCCTGGAGGAAGCCACCGAGGGCAGGTGGCAGAGTGGACCGTACAAGGGGCAGTGGTGGCTGAAAGGGCCGGAGTAGGAGCGGTCAACAGCTCAGCTGACCGCCCTCCTAGGGACGGCCTGGCTGCACTCGGCTTCTGATCTTCCGACAGGCTTGACTTGCCCCCAGACTTCGGCTTCCGATCTCAGCCAGTCCTCCAACGCGTACCCACCGGCCTTCCCGCGTGCCTCATAAAGTTCGTGGGCACGGGTGCGAATCTTGCGCTCGATAAATTGCGCTAGGAGATTGTGAAGATCCTCTCGCCCAGAATCGTTGATGACCATCGTCGCCTTAACTTCTTCTCTTAAAAAAATAAACAAGCGCCCCGGGGGACCCTTGCCACCACGGGGCGCGCCCATTTGTCTGGCAGTCCCTCCCCCAGAACTGCCGCAACGGATGCATAGTGTTTAGCAACCCGGTTGGCGGGAGCGCAATGGATCAAACGTGGGGGTATAGGGGCACAAACGTGCCACCTCTTCCCGCACTCCGTATCGTGCCGATGACCGGCCGGATCGTGTTTGACAGAGGCCCCCAGTGAAGCTATAGTCCGTCTGACAGCTCCCCCCGCAGAAACTCCAGGCGGCGCCCCCTGCGTCACACACGATAAATCCTGACGTAGGGAGAATTCAATATGCTCCCAGACGGCGATTCAGCACAAGTTTCGGGTGCCGCTCGACCGCGCGGCGGCGACCGCCGGGCCCACCCGCGAGTGCGTGCGTTCCCGGGAGGCTTGAGCGAGCTCCTCGTAGCAGAGGTTGCTGACTTCAGTGGCTGCTTCATCCTCGACCTCGGCGAGGGCGGCATGGCCGTTCAACTTGCAGGGCCGGCGCCGCCATTTCCGGAGTTCAAAGTGCATTTCATCCTCGACTGCGGCACCCTGTCCATTGACGCTAAAGCGCGACCGGCTTGGCGCGATGGCAAGGGAAATCTTGGCCTCTGCTTCGTCGAGGTCACCGAGGAATGCCGCGTTCAGTTCGTGGAATGGCTGAACGGCAAGCGCGATCAGCTCGAATACGGTAGAACTCCAGACACCACGGGAACAGAGCGGTTCGACGGCGTGCTGCCTATGGCTGAAACCCAGGCGCCGCCGGCCGCGATCGGTGCAGCCGAGATGGCCTCCGTTCCCCCGCCTGATGGCAACGGTATTCGGCTTCCTGAAATCGCACTGGCGCCGGAGCGCATTACTGGGAGCGATACCACCGTTGATATCGTGGCAAGAGCCTGCGAATTGACCGACGCCGATGGCGCTGCTTTGGCGCTCCCGGACCAATGCGGAAGCCTCGTCTGTCAGGCCAGCCTTGGCAAGGCCCCAAAGG
>JAHFUA010000005.1 GCA_023265315.1 Acidobacteriota bacterium
AGCTTTCGCTCTGGAGGCGAAGCAAGAGGAACTCGAGTTGGGGGTCGGCCAGCAGGGGCCGGAGGTGCGGGTTTGCGGCACCGGCAAGGCCATTCCGTTCATGGGACTGGCCAACATCGTCAACGTGAACAGCGCCATCCTGCCGGAGGAGCTGTACGAAATCACCCTCAATTGCCGCTACACCTGGCGCGCGCCCTTTAAGCTGCCCGACGTGCGGCGCAAGTTCGGCAACCTGGCGCTCACCTATTCCGCTCAACTGCACATCGCCGTGGTGGAGATCGACCGCGACACCTACGATCCCGTGATCCTCGATTATGCCGCCATCGACGATTGCGGTCGCGTGATCAATCCCCTGATCGTCGAAGGCCAGGTGCACGGCGCGGCCGCGCATGGGATCGGGGCGGCGCTGATGGAGAGCTGCGTCTACGACGAAGCCGGCAACATGCTCACCGGCACCTTCAGCGATTACACCCCGATCACCGCCGTCAACATGCCGCGCATCAAGTTCGGCTACATCGAAACTCCCTCCCCTCACACCTATAGCGGCGCCAAGGGTATGGGCGAAGGCGGCGCGGCAGGCGTGCACGCGATTTCGGCGGCGCTCCAGGACGCCCTGTTTGAGAAGGGCATCATCATCGACAATTCGCACAACACCGCCGACAGCATCTTCCGCGCCTTAGAACAACCGGAACCCGGGAAGAAAGCGAATGTGACGGTGGCGCGCCGCGCGGGAGCGAATACTCGAGGGCGTGCCTGATGGCTGCTCCCAAGGAAAGCATGCCCGGAATCTGTCCCCAGCTCGCCGAGCGCATTCTCGGCGGGGTGCGCGAGGATGAGATCGTCGCTATGGGCTGCGATGTGGTCAATATTCCAAGTGCCACTGGCGAAGAGCTGCGCATGGCCGAGTACATGCGCGCGGTCTTCGAGCAAATGGGCCTCGCGGTCGCGTGGCAGCTTGTGGAGGGGGGGCGGCCGAATGTGATCGCGCGCTGGCAGGGCGCGGGCCGCGGCCGCACCCTGATGTTTAACGGCCACATGGATACCTCGAACACCGGCCGCGAGCCTTTTCTCACCGGCATCGGCTACAAGGCCCGCGCGGTGGTGAAGGACGGTTTTATCTACGGGCTCGGAATCTACAACATGAAGGGCGCGCTGGTCTGCTACACCCAGGCCGTCAAGGCGTTGCAGCGCGCCGGGGTGCGGCTGGAGGGCAGCATCATGATCGCTGCCGTCGTAGGCGAGATCGAAAAAACCGAATGGGGCGAGTACACCGGCCGGCAGTACCGCGGATACGGCGTCGGCACGCGCCACCTCGTTACCCAAGGCGGACTGCCCGACATGTGCATCCTGGGCGAGCCCACCGACATGAAGCTGGTGCTCGCGCACGCGGGCTCGCTGTGGGCGCGGATCTCGACCCAGGGCATCTACGTCCACACCGCCTTCGCCGAGGGCCGCGAGCGGCAGAACGCCCTCCGCCGCATGCACGACGTGATCGCGGAAGTGCTGCGCTGGTCCGCCGAGTGGCGCACGAAGGCGGCCTGGGCTGGGCATGAGGGCGTGGTGAATCTGGGATGCCTGCGCGCCGGCGATCCCTGGCGCGCCAGCCGCACGCCCCCCACCGCAGACTTGTTTCTCGACCTTCGCGTGCCGCCCACGATCGCGATGGCCGATGCTCGTGCAGAGGTGGATGCGCTGGTGCAACGTCTGAAGAAACAGTTCCCCGATTACGGCATTGATTTTGAGACCATGGTCTCCGTTCCGGGCGCGACCATCCGCGAAGATCACGAGATGGTGCGGGCCATCGAGGCCAATCACAATCGCGTCCTAGGCGCGCCGCCCGCGCGCGATACGGTGCTGTGGTGCTCGGATGCGTCCACGCTTTCGCGCCATGGCGTGCCCACGGTGAACTACGGGCCTTCGAGCGGCCCGCGCGATGAACAGGGCGAGAAAGTTGCCATCAAGACGCTGGTGGACATCACCAGGGTGTACGCGTTGACCGCGGCGGAGCTGTGCGGCGGGCAGTGAGGGTTTCGAAGGTTGGACTTCATTGGTTTGTCATCCTTCGCGAGGCGATGCCGAGCGGAGGATCTGTCGAGAATGCCGGCGCTACCCCCACTGGGCGCGCCGCCATTCTCCCCAGATTCTCCCGCTTCGCGTCGCTCAGCGGAAGAATGACAGAGCAGTGGAGGACGCGGGTGTCTCCCGGATGGATGTGAAATGAATCCGAGCGACCACGAGATCGAGCGCCGTTACCGCACCCTGCGCGCCACGATGGCTGCGCAGGATGTTGATGCGCTCCTTGTCTGCGGGAACCAGTACGCCGGCTTCGAGGGTGGGGTGCGCTATGTTTCGGGTTTCGAGATCGTCCATCGCTATGCCTACGTCCTGCTGCCGATGGCAGGCGAGCCCATCCTTCTATTCCCGCGCGAAGCCCGCTGGATTGGTGACAAGAAGAAGCCCTGGGTACGGGAGCAGGTCTGGGCCGAGTTGCCGGGCCGCTGGCTGCGCGAGCAGGCGCGCGAGCGCCGCTGGAAGCGCCTGGGCGTCTACGGGCTCGACTTCATCATGGCGGTGAGAGACTACCGCGAGCTTGAGGGCATGGTCGAACTCGTGCCCTTCGACTTCCACTTCGACATGGCGCGCGCGGTCAAGAGCGAAGAAGAGTTGGCCCAGATCGGCGACAGCATGGATGTCATCCTCGATGGGTTCTGGGCGCTGGTCGAGGGCTACCGCCCGGGCCGGACCGAGGCGGAGATCATGGCGCCTGCGGTGGAGCGCTTTTTCGCGCGCGGCGCCGGCCCGCGCATGATGAACATCGTGCTGTCCGGCCCGCAGGGAGAGGCGGAAGCGCACTTCAAGGTGCCGGGCCATCGCCGGGTTGCGCCCGACGACCTCCTGCTCTATTCCTTGGAGATCACCGGGGCCGAAGGCTATTGGGTCGAGTTTTCGCGGGCGTTGATCCAGGGCAGGACGAGCCGGCGGACGGAGGCGATGAAGGAAGCCTATCCCGAAGCGCTGGAGGCTGCCCGCAAGCTGCTGCGCAATGGCGAACTGGCCTCGACCGCGCATCGCGCGGTCGCGGATACGTTCGCGCGCCATGGATTCGCGCTCGGGCACCTCTCCGGCCATTCCATCGGCCTGACCATGATCGAGCATCCCGCAATTGGCGCCGACAGCGACGTTGTCCTTCGCGAGAACATGATCTTCTCGCTCCACCCCCAGGTGGTGGATCGAAACGGGCAAGTCTGCCTCTACACCCAGGACACCTATCGCGTCGGCAATACCGAGGGCGAGAACCTTTGCGATGTGCCCTGGCGATTCTTTGATGGCAGTGAGAGGAGAGTAGTTAGCACTCAGCCCTCAGCCCTCAGCCCTGGGCGCACTAGCTGATTGCTGAGTGCTGATTGCTTCTATGCGAATCTGCATCATTGGTTGCGGCGCGGTGGGCAGTATCTTCGCGGCGCACCTCGCGCGGCTTAATGGCGTCGAAGTCTGGGCCTACGACGTGATCCGCGAGCACGTGGAGGCCATCAACCGCAACGGGCTGCGCATTTCCGGCGCCGCCGACTTTACAGCGCGTCTCCAAGCCGCCGGCGATCCGGCGCAGATCCCGCGCTGCGACTACGGCATTGTCGCCACCAAGTCCATCCACACCCGCCAGGCCATGAGGCAGGCGGCGCGCGTTTTCGACGATCGCAGCGCTGTTTGTTCGGTGCAGAACGGCGTTGGGAATGAAGAGATCATCGCCGACCACGTGAGATACGTGATCCGTGGCACGACTTTCCCTGCCGGCCATCTGGTCGAACCCGGGCACGTCGGCTTCGACATCAAGGGCGACACCTGGATCGGTCCGTTCGAGCCGACGCACACACGCATGCAGATGGTCGAGGAACTGGCAGGTACACTTACCCGCTCCGGCATGCACACGATCGCGCTGCCCGATGCCCGCGGCGCGCAGTGGACCAAGCTGATCTTCAACGCCGCCACCAATCCGGTGGGCGCCCTCACCAGGTTGCATCACGGCGCGGCCACTGGTTTCGAGCCCACGGGCGAGCTGTTCAAGGCCTTGATCGAGGAAGGCAAGGGCGTGGCCCGCGCGCTGGGCATCGAGTTGCACGGCGAACCTTGGGAACTGGTGATGAAAGGCGCCAACGCTCCCGGCCAACATAAGGCGAGCATGCTGCAAGACGTCGAAGCAGGCCGCCCGACGGAGGTGGATTTCCTGAACGGGGCGATCGTCCAGTGGGGCGAGAAGACCGGGGTTGCCACTCCGCTCAACCGCGCTGTCTGGGCACTGGTCAAAGGATTGGAGTCTTCCTGGACGAATCCGTAGTCGCGCGAAGGAGAACCGAACTGATGGCTGTACCTTTCCGTATCGGCGTGCTGCAGCTTTCGATGGAACCGCTCGAACAGACGGCGCGCATGGCCAAGGCCTGCGATGCCGCCGGGTTCGACATCTTCTGGCTTGCCGAAGCCTATCCCTGGTGGCGCAAGCACGCGATGGAAGCGCGCTCGTCCACTGCCATGACCGCCATCCTGGCGCGCGAGACCCGGCGCATCGCCATCGGCTGGGGCATCATCTCGCCCTACACTCGCCACCCGGTGCAGATCGCCATGGAAGCGCGCGTATTGCAGGAGGCCGCCGGTGAGGGCCGGTTCATCCTCGGCCTCGGGGCCTCGAAGATTTTTATGAAGGAGATTGGCGAAGGCGAGAAGGGCAAGGAAGTCGGCCCGGCGGTCGTCATGCGGGAAGCCATGGGGATCGTGCAGGCGATGCTAGCAGGCGGGCCGGTCGAGTACCAGGGCCGCGCCTTTCAAGCCCATGCTCCCGCGCTGAAGGACGAGGCGCATGTCCCGCGCGCTTCGGTTCCCATGTACATTGCGGGCACCGGGCCGGTGCTGCAAAAAATGGCAGGCGCGATCTCGGACGGCCTGCTCACTGCCTCCATCACCACCCCCGAGTTCGTGAAATATTCGCGCCAGAACATGGAGGAGGGCGCGCGCAAGGCGGGACGCGATCCCTCTTCGCTCGACCTGGGCTCGGTGATCGTCGGTTCCATCCATCGCGACTCGCGCAAGCGAAAAGATGGCGCGCGCGAAATGGCGGCCATGTACCTCGCCAACAAGGTGCAGAACATCCGCGGCACTGCCGACGTGCTGCTCCAGTGCGCCGGCCTGACCTTTGAGGAGCTTCAGCCCATTGCCGACGCCATGGAGCGTGGTGGGCGCAAAGCTGCCGCCCGCGCCCTCACCGACGAGATTCTGGAGAAGGTCCATGCCATCGCCGGAACCCCCGACGAGTGCATCGCGCGTATCAAGGAGTACCGCGCCGCCGGCTGTAGCAACATCATGCTGGAAATCTGGGGCGACGATCGCGAGGAGCAGGTGCGGCTTTTCGGGGACGCCGTATTGCCACACTTTAGGTGAGTGAAAAGTGCTAAGTGGAAAGTGGTACGTTTGCACGTGGAAAGTGAAGCGGGCGGTGGGACTCAGGCTTTCCTCCTTTCGCTTTCCACTTCCCACTTTTCACTTCCCACTTCGGCCACCATCTGCCGGAACTCGTCATCGCTGACCAGGCCGCGTTTCTCCATGCTGCGGCGCTTCACCGCCGCCAGCACCGAGGCCCGCGCTTCCGGAGAGAGCTGCGGCAATCCCAGCTCCCGGCATTTCAGATCGATACTGTCGAGCCCGCTCTTCTTGCCCAGAACGATGCTGCGCGTAGCTCCCACTAATTCGGCAGAAAACGGTTCGATGGCCTCGGGGATGTGGAACTGGGTGGCCACGGCGCCGCTTTCCCGCATGAACAGGTTTTCGCCAACCACCGGTTTCCAGGCTTCGAACTCATAACCGGCGGCGCGGCGCACCACCGCCGAGACCTCGCGGATCTTGTCCAAATTCAGTTCCACCGGCACATCGTAAAGACAGGTCAGCGCCAGCGCGATCTCCCCCAGGTCAGCATTGCCGGCGCGCTCGCCCATGCCGTTAATGGTGCCTTGGATCCAGCTTGCGCCGGCGCGTACTGCGGCCACAGCACAGGCCGTGCCCAGACCGAAATCGTTGTGGCCGTGCCAGTGAATGGGAATTGTGGGCCCCAGCCAATGGCAAACCTGGCTGACCAGGAACTCGGCAGCCTCGGGGCCGCATGCGCCGATGGTATCGACGACGACGATTTCTTTCGCTCCGGCCGCAACCGCCTCCTCATAGACTTGCCGCAGAAATTCCAGCTCGGTGCGGGTTCCATCCACCGCGAAATATGCAACTGTGACTCCGTTGCTCGAGGCGAAGGAGACGGCATCGCGGATGCGCCGCAGCACTTCCTCCCGCGAAATGCCGTAGGCCTTGAGCTTGATGTCGCTGGTCGGGGCTTCGATGATGGTGGCCCGCAGCCCCAGCCGCAGGATTTCTTCGACGTCGGCTTTCACGGCGCGGGAGAAGCCCCACAGCTCCGCTTTCAGGCCGGCTTTCGACATCAACTGGATCGCCTCCGCATCCTCGGCCGAGACCCGAGGGAAGCCCGCCTCAATGCGCGCTACGCCCAGTTCGTCCAGCTTGCGGGCAATCTCCAGCTTTTGCACGGCATCCAGCACCACCCCCACGGTTTGCTCGCCGTCGCGCAGGGTGGTGTCGTAGAAGCGCACAGGCGCAGCGCGGCGGAAACCAGAATGGATGTTTTCCCGCGCGTTCAAATCGCTGACCCATACCTTGCTCTTATCCCTCATGAGCCGCGGCTCCGATCTCGGGAGGCTTGCGCCCGTAGGCTTGTTCCCACGCTATGACGGGATTGCGCAGCACCCCGATGTTCTCGATCTCGCATTCCATGACGTCGCCCGGCTTGAGGTACCAGGCTTGCGGATCGCCGCTAAAGGCGGCGACGCCCGACACCGTGCCGGTCGACACCACGTCCCCGGCGCTGTATCCCATGGCCGAGTAGTGGGCAATGATCTCCGGTATCTTGACCGACATTTTGCTGGAGTGGGATCTCTGCCGCGGCTGCCCATTGACCCGCAGTTCCATGGCCAGGTTGTGGGGGTCGGGCACCTGGTCGGCAGTGACGATCCACGGGCCCAGCGGACAGAAGGTGTCGATGCCCTTGCAGAAGCTGAACACGCCGGACTTCATCTCCCGGCGCTGAATGTCGCGCGCGGTGATGTCGTTGAAGATCACGTAACCGCCGATGTAGTCCGCCGCTTCCGCCGCGCTGAAATGCTTGCCCGCCTTTTTGATGACCACGGCTAGCTCCAGTTCGTAGTCGAGTTCCTGGGTCAGGTGTTGCGGGTAGACCACAGGCTCGCCATCGCCGATGATGGCGTCCACGTTCTGGAAGAAGACGATCCACGGCAGCACGGGATGGGAAAAGCCGGATTTCTGCGCCTCTTCGTGGTGTTCGCGGAAATTGCCGGCAGTGTGGAAAAACTTCTTGGGGATGATCGGCGCTTTCAGAGTGACAGCCTCGCGAGGATAGAGCAGGGGTTCGCCCGAGGGCCCGGTCACTGGCGGTTGCTGCTCCGATGCGTAGCGCAGTGCGGCCCGGGCTGTGCCCAAACTCCGGTCGCCGCCTTCGAAGAAGGCGCGCATGTTGGGAGGAACGCGCACCTCAGCCAGCGCGTAGAAGGCAGGTTCATCCTCCACCTCGCGCAGATAGAGGGCACAAGCGGTGGTGAGATCGACGACTTGCCCGTCGTCCCTGAGGGCGCCGATCCGGCTGCGCTTAGCTGAATCCTGAAAGGTTACGAGTCGCATCGGTCCGTTCCCGGGGCAGGAAGCGCAGCCGCAGCCGCGCCGTCGCGCGTCCTCCGGTCCCGGATATTAAAGGCAAGCGCGCGGCTTTGTCCAACCGGGCGAACCTGCCCCACCGCTATTCCTTGAGGTTGAATGCGCCCGCGGGATCGAACCAGCACCGTTTCCAAAAAGCGTTATCAGAGAGATGGCCTGCGGCCCATTGCTGGAGCGACGGCAAAGTGGCAGCCGCCATTCCGCCATCCCGGGAATCGAAAACGATGACCACTCCTGCGAGGTCCGATGCGCCTTCGGGAAGCTCCGAGTACGTTTTATGGAATATGGATCTCGCGTAAATAAGCCGGCTGATCTGGGCAGGGTCT
Organism: Acidobacteriota bacterium; assembly: GCA_023265315.1. Classification (GTDB taxonomy): domain Bacteria; phylum Acidobacteriota; class Terriglobia; order Terriglobales; family Acidobacteriaceae; genus JAHFUA01. The sequence continues at coordinate 8,100 of JAHFUA010000005.1, forward strand.
CCGAGCGGCTGCACCCATATGATTTTCACTCTCTTGCCCCGAAGGGGCTCCCAGTTTCCAGGAAATGTGGACATTTCTTCCCGACTTTTTCGAAAAGAGGGTTCCGCCGACTGAGAAATGTCGGTGGCTTGCGACGCGCGCTCGGCCGCCGTCGGCAGCTCAAGTTGCGAGCGCTGAATCCAGCCGCGGGAGAGCCCGGAAATGCGCACGTGCACCCAGGATCCTTTGATTTCCAGGATCTGAAACTCGTCTTCGCTCTCGGCGCGGAGCACCACCTGGGCGCCTTCGATGGGAGAGGCCAGGAGCGGCGTGTTCGAGCTCTTTACCGCCGCGAGATCATCAGGACGTGTTTGGCTCTTGAGAATCTCTTGCAGGCTCTTTAATTGCTCGCGCAACTGCCGCATCCGCTGTTCGTCGGCGGGGCTGCCGGGAAAAGCATTGCCGGATTTCTGCGGCAGCGAGAGAGAAGCGGTCAGATTGGGCGCGCGGGTGACGCCAGAACCGCGAGTAAGAGCTGGGGCCGGTTTATCCGGCAACGACGCGAACATGTCGGGTGTCCCGTGACTGCGCTGATCCGGCAATGCCAGCCCGCCCGTGAAATGGCTCGTCAACTCCTGTTCCAGGCGGTCGAGCAGATCCGCCTCCAGCCGCCCATTGGAAGCAAGCACGCGGTATCCGGAGTGGGTCTCATCGTGGGCTGCATACCATGCCGTGATCTTCGCCGTCACGCGAACCTGCGTCTCACCCGCAGCCGTAACGTTGAGCTGAACGGAGTATTGGTAGTATCCGCGCTGGTAGCGATCCAGGGAATGTTCCTGGGAAAGCACGAAGCCTTCGAGGATAGGCAGTCGCCCTCCGGAATAGGCGCCAAGGTTGCGCAGCTTGCTTTCCACTGCCGCTTTGGAAGCATGGAAACTGCGCTCGGCGGGGAGGCGCTGAGCTCCAACCAAAGGTGCTGCCGCGAGCCCCACCACCCACAAACAGACGAGCCCGCGGAAGGCATGGCTGCTGCCGGATGTCCATTTGCTGCTCACGGTAGCGGCTCCAGTTGACTGCGATGAATCCAGCCGCGGTGTCCGTCCTCGGTCTCTACCCCATACCAATAGGAAGTAATTATAAGGATCACCACTTCGGTTCTCGCGGCCAGCAGTTGTACGTTGCTGGCGCTCTTGAAGGGCGCGGATTTCAGCGGTGTTGCGGCATCCTTCACGCGACGTTCCACTTGCCGCCGAACCTGCTCAATTTGCGCTTCCAGATCCTTCGCGGAGTCGCCCGCGGGAACGGTACTGGTCGCCGGCAGTTCAGTCTTGGCCGGCCTCTGCTTCTGCTCTTCGGCTTGCTTGCGCCGCCGTGCCAGATCCTGCGCCTCTTCCTCCGCCTGCTGCTGCTTCAAGACGATGGCCTGCAAGTGCTCCTTGATAGCGGCATATTCCGCGGACTCGACGCTGCCCTGCGACGCATGCGCCTTGTGCCGGGCATCGATGAACACGGCATCGATCTGAACATTGCTGGCGGTCGGGCCGGCCGCCTGCACGATGTACCTCACCGTGATGGTGCCGACGTCTTCACTGTCCTTGAAATAGCGTGGCGCGAGCACTCGTTCCGCCACCTTGTAGAACACCTTGGGACCGGCCGGCGAATCATGGAAGGCGGCGGAGGAATCGGCGGCATGAGCTCCGTACAGGATCTTCTCTTTGTCGTACGAGAAGGTTCCGTGAATGATCTGGTCGGCGGCGACTTCGTGCACCGCTTGCAGAACGTCGGCCTCGGGGGCGTCCAAGCGGGCGCTGAAACTGGTTTCCGGAACCGTAGCGGACCCAGCCGCGGGCAGGGCAGAAAATAGGATGGCCAGGGCGAGGCAAGCCCACCACGCCAGCCAAACTGCTCGGACCCAGTTCACCCCAGCGTCCTGAGCTCCTCTGCTGTTGCCGAACCGCATATCCCGTGGCACGTCGTCGGGCATCTTGAGGTGTGCATACCTACCGTGGGCCGTGGCGAATGTCAAGTGTAAGCGTTGGGAACCTGCGCGCCTTCCGCATTCCGGCAGCCGGCTGCGGGTACGACGAATGAACGTTACTAAAGATTCAGCTTGCCGGCTAATGATTTCGTGACCGAGTGCCGATCTCCATCACTCGGAGGAGTCCGAATGATCAACCCTGTCAGTGGTTCTAATGCGGCGAGCTCCGCGTAGCAGGTTTCCAGTCCGGTTGCGAAGCAGCCACCCGCTCCCAAGAGCACTTCAACTCAATTCCGGGACCGCCACGCGGGAAATCGCCCTGCAAGCCGGTTGCGCAGAGGGACTGATTCATCGCTACTTCCATAACGGCCGTTGTTAGTAAAACTTTCCACGCCATAAGCATTTCTTTGTTGACGGTCTCCAACCGGCCGTGCTACTTAAGTGCGCCCGCACGCACCTTCTCCAGGTGCTCGAATCGCGGGGTAGGGCCCGTGGGGGGCCCGTGGGGCCAAGAAGGCAAAATCAGAACTTCGGTTGGGCAGGAGGATGAAATGGCCGGTGCCCGGAGGGGTTTGCCCTGTCTGCTGTTGCTTGCGTTCGTGTTTTTGGGCTCTCTGCGACCCGCCGTCGCCATTCCCGCCTTTGCGCGCAAATATGGCCTTCCGTGCTCGGCTTGCCACGAGGCTTGGCCTAAGCTGAACGTCTTCGGTCAAACCTTTAAGGACAACGGCTACCAACTCATGAATGACCGGGATTCTCCTATCTGGCAGAACCCTTCGTATTGGCCGGTGACCATGCGCATCACCCCCCACTGGCATCGCGAGAGCGTCAACAAGGTCGGGGTCGACACGGAAGCGGGCTTTAATAGCGCCGAGGTCAAGACCATGTCTCATGGATTCGATCTCTCCGGCCTCGATATCCTCTCGGGCGGCACGCTGTACAACAACATCTCCTTCCTGTTGGTGCCCTCCTTCGAAAATACGGGAGACGCGTTCAGCTTCGAATCCGCCTGGGTGCGGTTCGACAACCTGCTCAAGACTCCCTGGCTTAATTTCAAGGTCGGCAAGTTCGAGCTGGACAACATCATCTCCGAGAAGCGCGGCATGACGCTGTCCAGCCAGGGCGGAGGCTATCAGCTCTACCACTTCATCCCCCTGGCGGAACTGGTCAACGGCAGTCCGGTTATCAACACCTTCGTGCAGCTTGGAGACAACCAACTCGGGCTCGAAGTGATGGGGCATTCCAAGAATGACCGCACCCGTTACTCGGTCGCGGTGATAAGCTCCAATGACGGCGGCGTAAACCTCCCCAACGGGAATTCCTACAGCACCTACATCACGGCCAGCCAGGCGTTTGACACCGGCAAACTGGGGGTGCAGCGCGTAGGGGGCTATTTCTTCGCCGGCGAGGCGCCGACCTTTTATCTGCAACAAAACGGGGCGAACCTTGCAGGCACCGGAACGGGTAACAAATCATTTCACCGGGAGGGTGCCTTCGCTTTGTTCTACCTGAAAAAGCTCGACTTCTCTGTGTATTACCAGCACGGCTGGGACAGCCCGTATTTCGGCACCGGTACGGGGGCGAACCAGACACTTCCGGATGGGGCGCGGGCGGCGACCTGGAACGGCGCCTTCGTGGAGACCCACTACACACTAAATCCGCAGCTCATCTTCATCCAGCGCTCGGAGTTCGTGCGCATGTCGCAGCAGCCGCTGCCCGGGATTCCGTCCAGTTTCGGAAACATTGACGCGTACACGTTCGCGACCCGCTGGTATCCCATCATGTTCAGCCGCGCCGGCCTGGCCCTGCATGGCGAGTACTCCCTGGTGCGCCAGCAGGGGGCGGCGCCCGTCTCACTTACCAGTTTGACCGGCAGCAGTGTATTCCTGGGATTTGACTTCGACTTCTAGGAGGCATACCGATGCGCGCAAAGCTAGCGAGATGGTTGTTCTTTGTGGTTGCCGCTGCGGTGTTCGCCTTGTGTGCCACTTCCTGGGGCCAGGAAAGCCAGGGAATGGGGATGGAGAGCCACATCGGCAAACTGACGGGGCACGCCAGGGCCGGGGCGCCGCTGTATCGGCGGTTCTGCATCGGCTGCCACGGCTCCCTCGGGGACGGCGAGGGCGAGAACGCCATGTGGATCGACCCCAAGCCGCGCAATTTCACCCTCGGCATCTTCAAATGCCGCTCCACCCCCAGCGGGACCTTGCCTACCGACGAGGACCTATTCGAGACCATCGCTCGCGGCGTGCTCAACTCCAACATGCCGCAATGGCGCCCGCTCACCGACCAGGACCGCGCGGATCTGATCGCGTACGTGAAGCATTTTTCTCCGCGGTTCGTTTCCGAGAAGCCTGGGCCACCGATTCAAGTTCCTCCGGAGCCGGAAGTGACGGCGGAAAGAATCAAGGCGGGGCAGGCAACCTTTAAGAGGATTGAATGTTGGAAGTGCCACGGGGTGGAGGGCCGGGGCAATGGTCCTTCGGCGGACACCCTGACGGACGATCAAAACCGGCCGATCAAGCCGTTTAACTTTCACGACACCGATCGTTTCAAGTGCGGTGCGAGCGACCAGGATCTCTACAAAATTTTCATGACCGGGCTGGACGGTACGCCCATGCCTTCGTTCATGGACAATCTCAAGCCTGACGATGCGTGGGACCTGGTGTTTTACCTGCGAACTTTGCAGCCCATGCACACCAAAGCCAAGGACATCGCCCAGCAACTCGGCTTGAAGCCAATCAACCCCTATGCACCGGCTAAGTGAGTCTGTGACGAGGAGAAGCATTCCATGAAGAATTGGTACAAATGCGCAGGAACGCTGACCGTGCTTGTGCTCCTGGGGCTTGCGCTCCTGTACTCGGGACCCTCTGTAGGCGCCGGCAGCGGCGGCAAGATCACCGGCACCATTAAGCTGGAAGGTGCCCCCGCGCACCAGCGGCCCATCGATATGTCGAAGGATCCGGTGTGCGCCCAGCAACACACCGGCAATCCGGTCAGGACGGAAACGGTGGTGGTGGGCCCGAATGGGGGACTCGAATATGGTGTGGTTTACATTTCGGAGGGTCTTCCCGCGGGCGCCGCTAATGCCGTGTCCTCCCAGCCCGTAACCTTTGACCAGAAGGGCTGCGTGTATCATCCGCACGTCATTGCGGTGGACGTGGGCCAGAAGATCGAGGTAGCGACCCACGATCCCACCACCCACAACATTCACCCCCTGCCGTCGGCGGGCAGCGGCAACATCGGTTGGAACAAATCTCAACCGCCGGGGTCGCCTCCCTTCGAGACAACTTGGAAAGCTCCGGAAGTTGCCATCCCGGTCAAGTGCAACATTCACCCCTGGATGCATGGCTACATGGCAGTGGTCAAGGGGCCCCACGCGGTCAGCGATGACAAAGGCTCCTACACTATCGACAACGTCCCGCCGGGGAACTACACCCTGACAGCCTGGCAAGAGACCTACGGGACACAAACGCAAAAAGTGACGGTGGCATCCGGCAAGTCAGCTACGGCCGACTTTACGTTTAAGGGCAAGTAAACCGTAGCGCACAGGCGGTGCCGCACGTACCCACGGGCGGCCGCCTTCCGGCAGCTACCATGGCCGCTCGACGGCCCGAGACGAGGCGATTTGGCGAAGATTTTTGCGATAACACTCATAATCATCGCGATAGCTTCTGCGGTTCCGATCATTCTCCACACCTGGTACCCGCCGGCCGATATTTCGACCCATGGGGCTTTGATCGATGAACAAATGGCCGACACCATGATCGAGGCCGGGGTCTCGTTCCTGGCCGCACAGATCATCCTGGCGGTGTTTATCTGGTGGTTCTCCACCTCCAAGCCCGGGCAAAAGATCAGAAACTTCCCGGGCGGCGCCCGAGGCTTAGTGGCAGCGGCCATTGTTCTTGTCGGACTGGAAGTGCTCGCGCTGGGAGTGTTCGGGCAGAAGGCGTGGGCGAATATCTACTTCACCCCGCCTGGGCCCAATGCTATGCCGATCCAGGTCCAGGCGGGGCAGTTTGCCTTCTACTTCCGCTATCCCGGACCCGATGGGAAGTTCGGCCCCATCCATCCCGAACTCATCAACGAGGCTACGCAGAACATCTTTGGGCTGGACCTGGACCACGACCAGGATTCGAAGGATGACATCGTAACCGCCCAAATGGCTGTGCCCGTCAACCGCGAGATCCACTTGCTGATGCATGCCAAGGACGTCGGGCATTCGTTTTACGTGAGGGAGTTACGGATCCAGCAGGACTTCGTGCCGGGACTGGATCTTTCGCTTCATTTCACCGCCACCACACCGGGCAAATACGAGATTGTTTGTACCCAGCTTTGCGGGCTGGGACATTACAACATGAAGGCCTATCTGTTGGTTATGTCGCAAGCAGATTTCGAGAACTGGCTCAAGCAGCAAGCGGCGATGCAGTAGCAGGTGAGGCAGGACAGTTGTTTTGAGGTGAGTCGATGGACGAGACGTCGCGGGCGTCGCAGGCAGCGCACCATGCTCCCCCGCAGGGCTTCATTCGCAACTACATATTCAGCCTCGACCATAAGATTATCGGAAAGCAGTATTACGGCCTGGCTTTGCTGGCCGTTCTCACCGGGATGGTGCTTTCCTGGCTGATGCGCATCCACCTGGTGTGGCCGAATTCTCCGGTTCCCGGGCTGAAATGGCTGGCGCACACGTCCGCTCCTAACGGCGTCATCACCCCGGAATACTACCTGTCGCTGATGACCATGCACGGGACGCTGATGGTGTTTTTCGTGCTCACCAATGCGCCCTTCGCGGCTTTTGGCAATTACTTTTTGCCTATCCAGATCGGCGCCGAGGACATGGCGTTCCCGCGATTCAACATGATGTCGTTCTGGATGACGTTCCTAGCCTTCTGTGTCCTGATGGCGGCGTTGTTCGTCGGCGATGGCCCGCCGATCTCTGGCTGGACTGCGTACCCGCCTCTGAGCGCCGTAGGCGCCGTGGCGGGGCCCGGTCAAGGAACCGGTCAGACTCTGTGGGGACTGTCGATCGCGATCTTTTGTATTGCCTCGTTACTGGGTTCGCTGAACTTCATCTCCACTACGCTCGACCTTCGCGCCCGCGGTATGACGCTGATGCGCATGCCACTTTCTACCTGGGCGTGGTTCATCACCGCGTGCATCGCGCTGCTCGCCTTCGCCGTGCTGCTGCCGGCTTGCGGGCTGCTCATCCTGGATCGCCTGGCGGGAACCAGTTTCTTTGTGCCCGCAAACCTGGTGGTGAGCGATCAAATCCAGCCGCACTCCGGGGGGTCGCCTCTGCTCTGGCAGCACCTGTTCTGGTTCTTCGGCCACCCCGAGGTGTACATCGCCATCGTTCCGGCGATGGGCATTGTTTCGCACATCCTGATCAACGCCATGCGGCGGCCGATGCTCAGCCACAAGGTCATCATTTATTCGCTGATGTCTCTGGGATTCCTGAGCTACATGGTTTGGGGACACCACATGTTTGTCAGCGGCATGAACCCGCTCTCGTCGCTGATGTTCTCCTTCCCCACGCTGGTAATCACCATCCCGTCAACCATCCTTACCTTGATCTGGATCGGCAGCCTGTATGGCTGCAAACTGCGCATCACCAGCGCTTCGCTGTTTGCCCTGGGTTTCGTTTCCCTGTTCGTCAGTGGCGGCGTCAGCGGGTTTTTCCTGGCGCAACCCTCGATCGATGTCCTGCTCCACGCCACCTATTTTGTGGTGGGGCATTTCCATCTGGTGATGGGTGTGGCGGCTATCTTTGGAGTCTTCGCCGCTACCTATTTCTGGTTCCCCAAGATGTTCGGCCGGATGATGAATGAGAGGCTGGGGAAGATCCACTTCTGGCTCACCTTCGTCGGCGCCTATTTGATTTTCATGCCGTTCCATTATCTGGGGATGGCGGGGAACGTACGCCGCTACTCGGCTTTCGTAAACGATTACCTGCAGCCGCTTCTGCCCGTGCATAGGTTCATCACGATTGCCGCTCTGGCCACCGGCGCCGCCCAGATCATCTTCCTCTACAATCTGATTCACAGTCGCTTCCGCGGCGAGCCCGCCCCGCAGAACCCCTGGGAAGCTACTTCGCTCGAGTGGACGGTTCCGTCCCCCCCGCCTTGGGACAATTTTGCGGGGAAGATCCCAGTCGTCTATCACGATCCCTACCAGTACGGCGTAAAAGGGGCGACCGGCGATTACGTCATGCAGGATTCGCCGCAGAAAATTCCCACCGTTCCCGAAGAAGGGCGCAGGTAGTTATGGCAACCACGGTTCATGAACCACCCAGGGTGCGACCCCGCAAACTGCCCTCCCGGAAGCAAGGGACAGGCTCCGGCGGCGGTGGCTGGCGGGATCGGACACCGTCTGACGGCAGCTTCCTTGCTGTCGGTGACCGCTCTACCGCGTCCAAGACGGGTGTGTGGGTGGGGCTGGCGGCCATCACCATGTCGTTTGCCGCATTGACCAGCGCCTTGGTGGTGCGGCAGGGCTCGGCAGCAGACTGGCAACACGTCACCCTCCCCCGTGTTCTTTACCTGAACACGCTGGTGCTGGTGGCCAGCAGTTTTACGCTTGAGTTTGCGCGGCGCCGCTTCTCAAGGCTCGCCTTCCTGGGGTCGGGCGAAGCCACTGCCAGCCCGCTGCGATGGCTCTATGTGACGCTATCGCTCGGATTGCTCTTCGTCGGCGGGCAATACGCCGCCTGGCTGCAATTGAAGTCCCAGGGTTTATATCTGGCGACTACTCCCAGCAGCTCGTTTTTCTACGTGTTAACCGCGGTACATGCCCTGCACGTTCTGGGAGGGCTCGGCGGGCTGATCTATGTTTCAAGCAAACTTCGCAGATCGGCGCTGCGGAAAAACACGCTGGATGCCGCCTCGCACTACTGGCATTTCATGGACATACTTTGGTTGTACCTGTTTCTGCTGCTCTGGGTGAAACTCTGACGCATAGAAGGGGAGAAGAGGCGTGAGCCAAGCCGATCTTAGTTCCATGGGCGGCTCCCACGTAGTGGGAGCGCATGCAGGGCACGCACTGGAAGAGTCGCCCTACCGGATACCCTCCAAGAAGCTGGTGATGTGGCTGTTCATCATGTCGGATGCAGTCACATTTGCGGCGCTCCTGTTCGCTTACGGCTACTTGCGGAACGCCACTCCCGGCTGGCCGCGGCCGTTCCATTTTTCGCCGACCGTGATCAACGCCATGATCATGACCTTCGTTCTGGTGACCAGCGGTTTTACCATGCTGATCGCCATGCGTGCCGCCAACCTGGGCAACAAGGCGGGAGCCCTCCGCTGGACGTTCATCACCGCTGTCGCCGGCATCATCTTTGCCCTGCTGCACATCCGGGAATGGATCGGGCTCATCGGCGAGGGCCTGCGGCTCTTCCAGAACCCATGGGGCTCCGGGCTGTTTGGCGCAGCTTTCTTCACCATCACCGGCTTGCACCTTTCGCACGTCGTGGGTGGTGTGATCGCGCTTGCCGTGGTGGCGATCGGCTACCAGCGTGGCCGTTACGATGCCGGCCACATTGAGATCTGGGGCTTGTACTGGCACTTCGTGGACATCGTTTGGATGTTCGTGGTCCCATTTGTGTATCTGTTGAACATCGCCCATTAGCGGCAAATCGCAGGCGAGGGAAAACTCGTTATGAATACTGCCGGGCACAACCGGGATGAAATGTCGAAGGACTTGAGCGGGAGTGTGGCAAAGAACTTTGTTATCTACGTTTGCATGCTGATCATCGCGGGATTACAGTTCGTGGTCGCCTATCAGCACATCGACAGCTCGCAAATGTTTCTTCGCATGTTCCTGCTCGCCATAGTCGAGGCCGGCCTGGCGGTCATGTTCTTCATGCACATGGGGGCGGAGCGTCGGAACTTTTTTGTGACGGTCGCCATTGGTTTAGTCTTCGTACTCTCGATGATGAATATGATCTGGTCGGACAGCTTCCGGCTGTTACGGTTTCAGGTGCTGAAGTGAGGCTGCAATCTGAGAATCAGCCCAAGGGGGCCGAAATATGACGGCTCAACGATGCTTGCGACCAATCCTGTTGGCATTGCTCACAGTGATTGTTCTGGTGCTCCCTCTTCAGGCCTTTGCCCAGAGTTGCGCGCTCTGTTATACGCAGGCGGCCTCGGCCACCCAGCGGTTCATTGCGGCGCTGCGCAGCGGTATCCTCATCCTTATTATCCCTCCCATGTTCATGTCGATCGGAATCACGCTTCTGGCCTACCGAAAACGCAACCAGTTCAATGATGGCAGCGATACCCCGATCGAGTCTGGCTGGGGCCTCTGATTCTGCCGAAAAACGCGAGACCCTGGTCCCGCGGGCCCATGCTTGGCAAAATGTGGGTTTCGGCAACGTTCCGCTATGGGCGCCACCGCAAAAACCCTGCGTCTTGAAACACTAACTCAGTGGTTGCATGCCCCTCGTAAAAGGCGCGAGCTTGCCCTGCAGCCATGCCTGGATCACATTCGGGCAACCGACCCCTCCATACACGCCTGGGTCCAAGTGCTGCCGCAGAGGCCAACCGGGGACGGGAAGCTGTCCGAGGTCCCTTTTGGAGCGAAAGACATCATCGAGACAAGGGGCTTGTCGACTGCATATGGCTCGTCAGTTTACAAAGGACGAATCGGCGCTGCCGACGCCGCGATTGTCCGCGAGATGCGGCAACGCGGAGCGATCTTGCTGGGTAAGACGCATTGTGCTGCCTTCGCCTATACCGCGCCCGCCCCAACGTGCAACCCACGGGATCTGGATCACACTCCGGGTGGCAGCTCGAGCGGGTCGGCAGCCGCGGTCGCGGCGGGGATGGTGCCGGTCGCTCTCGGAACCCAGACCCTGGGGTCGGTGCTGCGGCCAGCTTCCTATTGTGGCGTTACCGGATTCAAGGCCAGCTATGGTCTTTTCCCCATGGAGGGTGTGCTCCCTCTCGCCAAGAGCCTAGACACGCTCGGGTTCTTCACCCATACGCCAGCCGACATGCTCCTGCTTTGGGAATCGCTGGGACATGCCGCGGGCCGGACCGAGGATTTTGCGCTGGGAGCGCCCGAACCCGTGCCTGAGGTCGAGCCTGCAATGGCGGCGGCCTTTCGGGACGCACTCGCAAGGTTGCGAAATGCCGGCGCGCCGGTCCGATCCATCGATATCGCCGGAATGCTTGCCCGACTCTCGGATGCAAGCCAGATGGTACTGTTCTACGAAGGTGCTCGATTCCACCAGCAGCGTTTTAACGAGTACGGCTCCCGGCTCGGGGATCTTGCGAACTTGGTTCGCCAGGGTCTCCAGATCTCGGTTACGCAGTATGACGAAGCCAGGCGATATATCGCGGAGTGCAAGGCCCGAGTGGCCGAGATGTACAAGGCCACACCTGTGATCTTAGTGCCGGCTGCCACAGGACCGGCGCCGTTGGGCTTGGCCTCGACCGGCGATCCCAGAATGAACGCACCGTGGACCGCCTTAGGAACGCCCGCAATCTCCATTCCCATGCCAGTTGCGAGTGGGTTGCCGCTGGGACTACAAGTCACCGCAGACCACGGCCAGGATGCGAGAGTGATTCGCACTGCTGTGCGGCTGCAAAGAATGCTCGCCGGCGGAGCGAGATGAAGCCTCACCCTGATCGACCCGCAACACCGCAGGGGCAATCATCTAATTTCGTTTGAGGCGCCGGATTCTGGAGCGTCCGGGCCCGTTGACATTCCTAGGCCCGTTTATATAGAGTCTGCCGGGGATTCCGTCTCGTGTACATGAATGTGGGGAGATAGAGGGATCCAAGGCCTACTTAAGCTCGCAAGGAGGAGTGTGATGGCTAAGAAGGCATCCAGCAAGCGCGAAATAACGCGGCGCGATTTTGTCAAGATGACCGGCATCGCCGGAATGGCCGCGGCGGCGACCGGGATTGAGGGCATTCTAGTCTCGCGCCAGGCACCGGTTTACGCGCAGGAGAGGTCGCTGCATTTTCTGCTCTGGAAAAACTTCTCCCCACCCGCAGATGTCGAGATCCTACGCCAAGGGGAGGAGTGGGGCAAACAGAGCAAAGTCAAAGTCAAGATCGAACAGATCAATGCCAATGATATTCCGGCCAGGGCCGCCGCCGCGATCGAGAGCAAACAAGGGCCGGATATCATCCAGTTCTTCCACAACTGGCAGAACCAGTACGGGAATTCCCTCGTCGACGTCACTGACATCTGTACCGGGCTCGAGTCCAAGTATGGCGGGTACATCGACTACTGCAAGGCTGATGCCATGCTCGGCGGCAGGTTCACTGCCGTCCCGCACACCGTGGTCCCGAATATTTATGTCGTGCGCGCTTCGTACATGAAGGCCGCGGGCACCACGAACTGGCCCAAGACATGGGACGAGCTGCGACGAGAGGGGAAAAAGTGGAAGGCCAAGGGACATCCCATCGGCCAGACGGTCGGGCACACCTTCGGCGATGCCGTCGACTTCACCTATCCTTATCTCTGGAGCTTCGGAGCCGCGGAACGGGACGAGAAGGGCAAGGTGGTTATAGCCAGCAAGGAGACTCTGGAGGCCTTAAAGTTCTTCAAGGTGCTATGGGACGATGCCATGGATCCGGCGGGCGCGGGCTGGGACGACTCCAGCAACAACCGCTCCTTCCTGTCGGGCGCGATCACCGCCACCAACAATGCGCCCAGCATCTACCTCACGGCTTCGAATCAGGTCATCCTCGACGAAAAAGGCGCGCCGCTGGTGAACGACATCCTGCATGTGCCGAACCCGGCCGGTCCGGCAGGTGTCTTCCACTACCACTATAGCCAACAGCTCGCGATCCCCAAATACTCGAACAACGTGGAAGCCGCCAAGGAGTTCATCGGCTGGCTCATGGAGAAGGACCAATTCACGAAGTATCTGCGTCGTGGGCAGGCCTATCAGGCCGCGGCGCTGAAGGTTTACATGCAAGACGCCATGTGGGACATGTTTCCGGCGCTCAAGCCCTACCGCGACCATCTCCTCGAGGGACAGCACGTGGGCTGGAGAGGGAGCGCAGACGCCAATGCCGCCCGCGTGGTGCAAAATTATGTGCTGATTGACATGCTGGCGAATCTGGCCACCGGCAAGATGACCCCAGAGGAGTCGTTGAAGTGGGGCGAGGGGCAGCTCAAATCCATCTACGGTGCGTGACGCGGCCGAAATCTGATCCCTAGATCGGCATGAGCAAAGAATCGCATCCTGATCAGCTAACCGTGGTCTCGAGCAACGGCAGGCGCAAGGCCGCTCTGGCTCTGCTGGAGCGGCCTAACGTGCTAGGTTATCTCCTCATGATGCCGGCCGCGTTCATCATCCTCTTCTTCGTCGCCTATCCCTTCGGCTGGGGTGTCTGGATGAGCCTGACCAATAAGCAGATCGGAATGCCTTGGTCTCAGGTGAAGTTTACCGGCTTGAAAAACTATGTGGATCTGGTGACCAAAGATGGGATCTTTTGGACCACGGTGCGGAACAGCTTCGTCTACACCGGGATCGCAACGGTGATCAAGTGGGCCCTGGGCATCTGGCTGGCGCTCTTGCTCAACCGCATGGTCCGGTTTCAGCGGATTGTGCGCGCCGCCGTGCTGCTGCCGTGGATCGTCCCCACGGTGCTCAGCGCCATCGCTTTCCTCTGGATCTTCGACCCCGACTTCAGCGTTATCAATTGGACCCTCAGACATTTTTACGGTTGGATGGGATGGGGCCACGTGAGGGGCCCGCTCTGGCTTGCAGATCCGACCCTGGCCTTGGCCTCGGTTACCTTCGTAAACATTTGGCGGGGCACGCCCTTCTACGCGATCTCTTTTCTCGCCGGCCTGCAGACGATCAACCCAGAGCTTTACGAGGCGGCGGCCATCGATGGCGCCAGTGGCTGGCAGCGTTTCTGGCATGTGACCCTGCCCGGGATCCGGCCCATCACGGTTGTTGTCTTGGTCTTTTCCATCATTGTGACCTTCTCCGACTTTCAGATCGTCTATGTCCTTACTCGCGGCGGCCCCGCCAACAGTACGCACCTGTTTGCCACCTACGCCTACCAGGTGGCGATGGTGGGGTCGCGTTTGGGTCTGGGGGCGGCAGTTTCTCTCTTCATGTTTCCGGTACTGGCTCTGGTAATCGTCTTCCAGCTCGTTTACCTGCGGCGGGAGCAGGCATAAAATGGTGCGCCGCGCAGTCGGCGAGACCTTCGCCAAACGGCTGCTGGTCTATCATCTGCCGCTTTTCTTTTTTGTTCTCTTTGCCCTGTTTCCCTTCTACTGGATGTTGGTGACCTCCCTCAAATCGACGCGGGAAACCTATAACCGGCAGGTCAACCCCTACATTCCGGTCGCGTGCGCGACGACGGTCGTTGCACAAGTCCATTCGCTCCACTTCAACGGAGCGGCAATCATGGACAACTGCTTTTACCATTGGCGGACCCTGCTCAGGGATACGCTCTTCGTGCGCTGGCTGGAAAACACCCTCTTCGTCGCGATTGTCTCGACGTTTATCTCGCTCTTCGCGGGGATCACAGCGGCCTATGCATTGGCGCGGCTCAACTTCCGCGGCGCCGACACCTTAGGGGTCCTTATCTTCATTACCTATCTGGTGCCGCCCACGCTCCTCTTTATCCCGCTCTCGGACGTGATCGGCAACCTGCCGGTCCTGCATCGGAGCCTGCTGAACTCGCCGTGGGCGCTGATCGTCACCTATCCGACTTTCCTCATTCCCTTCTGCACCTGGCTTCTGACCGGCTATTTCCGGACGATTCCGAAAGAGTTGGAAGAGGCAGCTATGATCGATGGGGCGACCCGGATCCAGGCCATGATCCGCATCGTTCTTCCCCTGGCATTACCGGGGGTGTTATCGGCGGGGATGTTCGCCTTTACGCTATCGGCCAATGAGTTCCTCTACGCCCTGATATTCATCTATGATGCCTCGAACAAGACGGTACCGGTAGGAGTCGTCAGTGAGTTGATCAAGGGCGATGTTTTTTACTGGGGAGAGCTGATGTCAGGCGCCTTGTTAGGCTCAGTCCCGGTGGCCCTCATCTATTCGTTTTTCGTCGAGCACTATGTGGCGGGAATGACCGGCGCGGTTAAAGGTTGAGGGGAGGTTCTACATGGCAGCGCGAACGTGTCCGCCTGGGAGCTTCTGGATGATGTTAGCCATCGCGGCCCTGGTGGCCGGGCTTAACGCCTGCAGTGGTGACAAGAAGCAGGAAGAGAAAACATCGGCATCGGGCGCACCATCGGCCCCCATCCGTGTGGCCGCGATCTCAGGAACGATTACCCTCGATCCAGCCTTCAAGGACAAAGTGGGCAAGGCGCCACTGCTGCTGATCTTCGCTTCGGCTTCGTCCGATCCGAGCAAGCCTGCGTTAGTGGTCAAGCGGGAAGCCGATGTCAGTTTTCCCTACGACTACAAGCTCACTGCCGAAGATATCACTCTTGTAGGTTCATCGTTCCAGGGAAAGATGTATGTGAGTGCCCGGATCGATCCTGCCGGCATGGTGGGTCCGCCGCGTCCTGGGACCTTCGGCGGTACTTATTCGGGTAACCCCGTCCAAGTAGGCTCAAGCAAGATCGATATCGTTATCAATAAAGCTTATTGAGGATGGCGGCCGCTTGGCTGACGGCTAGCGGGAAGCCACGTCTGTCGGCCGTCGGGCCCAGGCTCCGAAGATGAGCGGCAGAGGAGTAACCGCGTTCGATGCCGCAACTTCAGCTTGCAGCCTCTGTGGAAGAGTATCGAGGGCGCCCAGCGGCTCGAGGGCGAGATTGAACTTCCTCATTTGCCAGTGCAAACTGCGAAGCACACCGGCCATCCATTGATCTGCGCCGAGCAGGGTGTCCACATGCACCGTCGGTGCCGGCAGCCCAGCCTCCTGGAAAATTTGGTAAAGAGCCGGTCCCATCTCGGTGTTTGCCCCGGAGCGTTGGAAGGTCTCTATCATTAGAGAAGCGCCTGCAGCCCAAAGGGGTAAGGGTGCGGAAAGCCGAAGAAAAGAGGCGAAAGACGATTCTTGGAAAGCCACAACTCCACCGGGACGAACCACCTGAGAAAGAGCGCGCAGAACGGCAACGGGATCGGGAAGAAACATTAGGATGTAACGCCCGACGGCGGCGTCAAAGAGTTGATTGTCCGGAACCTGGCACACATCGGACTGAATGAAGCTCACGTTGTGCAGCCCGGCTTCAGCCACGCGAGCCCTGGCCCGGACGACCGAGCGCGAGTCACCTTCTACTCCCAGTACCTCTCCCGAAGGACCAACCAGCCGGGCGGCGAGCATGGCGACGTCTCCGACGCCGGAGCCAAGATCCAGGACACGCTGGCCTGGGCCAATGCCTGCCTCACGAAAGAATCGTTCGGTGTAAGGAGCGACCCACGCGGCCTGCCGAATTAGGCGCTCGTGCTCCGCGTCCGTGCTGCCCAGCGGGTAATGGGAGGCTGACGAGTCGGTGCCCATCTCCTCAGCGTATTATTCCACGCCGATGCTCCGTTCCGGTCTGGGTGTGGTAGCACTTGGTGTACATTTTTCCCGGCGCGGCCCCTTACCCATTGGCCGCCCCTTCAGAATCAACGAATTACGCCACTTTGGGCAAGGAAAATATTGAGCCCCGGGAGGCCGGAGTGTTGGGCGATGAATTCCTGGCAGGGCACTTGATGCCGCAGGATTCCATGCGATACGCGGGAAGAGGCTTCTGCAGGAACACGGCGCGTGGAAGATCACTCCGGCAGGTGATTTCGATCACTGCAGGCGCGCGCGGGCCGCAGCTAGATTGGCAGCCGCCCACCAGATACGGCGGGACGCCCATGGCCGCGCCGCATAACGTGTCCGCACACCATCAACAATATGCCCGACTGCCGCGGCGCTCGGACGGTTTTTGTGCTTTCATATTGCAGGAAAGGAGTAGCTGCCATGTTCGTTCGCGTTGTCGAAGTCAAGACGAAGCCAGGAAAGGCCCGCGAGGTTTGCGGCAAGCTGCATAGCGAGGTGCTGTCCACCTTGAAAGCACAGCCCGGTTTTGTGGATGAGATCGTGCTGGTGTCGGACGCCGAGGGCATCCTGGCGCTGAGCTTCTGGAAGACCAAAGCGGACGCGGAACGCTACAGCCACGAGGATTACGGGAAGGTCGCCGAGATAATCCAGCACCTGGTACACAGCAAGCCCAAGGTGCACGCTTTCGACGTGGAAACCTCGACCTGCCACAACATCGCGAAGGGAAAGGTGGCCTGAGGGAGCGATCTGGGGAGAGGTGTGGGGACGCTCCAGGATACTGGCTCCGCGTGCGGCCACCGGGACGCAGATTTGCGCTAACGGCGCCTCACACCCACTCGTGACCCCTATCACTGCATGGACTGCGGTGCCTGGGGCAAACTAACTAAGGAAGCGGCGAAAATAGGCTGTTTTCCAATTGCCCCAGGGCCTCCCAGGCCTACGAGAGCGGCCTTCCCAGGTCCGACGAGAAAACCTCGGCTCTTCACGCAAGTTCATCCGTAAGGAGGTTATCTTATGGCTGTTCTCACCCCCACGCGCATAGCGGTTAAAGAGATCCTGATGGCAACGGATTACTCTCCCGCTTCGGAAGCGGCGCTGCCATTCGCGATCGAACTGGCCCGTCACTTCAATGCCGGCCTGCACGTGGTTCACGTGCTCCTGCCCGGCGAATGGGAACCGACTGCCGACGACACTTCTAAGGCATTCGAATACAAACCGGTCGAGCAAGCGGAAAAGCATATGGCTTCCTTCCTTTCCGCGAAGAACCTGGGCGGGGTACGCTGCGAGTACCTGGTGCGCCGAGGCCCGAGCGTTTGGGAGGAGCTCTGCAGAATTATTCAGGACAAGGCGATTGACATGGTCGTGCTGGGAACGCATGGCCGCGGCGGGATCGGGAAACTGCTGGTGGGCTCGGTGGCGGAAGAGGTTTTCCGCAAAGCACCCTGCCCCGTCCTCACCATCGGGCCGCGCGCTGCCGGCCAGGCGCCGACCGCGTTCCGCAAGATCGCCTTCGCCACTGACCTCACTCCCGAATCGCTGGAGCATTTGCCCTTCGTATTAGGGTTTGCGGAGGACTGGAAGGCGCACCTGATCGTGGTCCATGTCCCGCCCGGGCAATACGTTGCCAGCCGGGAAGTGAGCGAAACCACCCTCAGACGCATGCGCGAGCTGATTCCTCCGCGAGCCAACCTGGAATACGCGGTGGAGTTCGGCGATCCGGCCTTCGCCATCCGGCAAGTGGCCGACGACCAGCAATGCGACCTGATCATGCTGGGCGCGCATTTGGCGGGTGATGCCAGCACCCACTTTTCCGGGGCGGTTGCGCACGAAATCCTTTTGCAGGCGCAATGCCCGGTGCTAACCGTCCACTGGTACCAGCGGGATTGAATCGGCGGCACCGCCGGCCATCCCGAAAGGAGGCAACCCATGGAAGATCTTTATACTTGCACCTGCGGCAATCAGACGTGGATGATCCTGGAAAACCAGGTGCAGTGCACGGCATGCAAGACCACGTTCGACTGCCAACACACTCCGGTGAAGGAGTTCAACCACAGGGTCGCACAAGACGTCGAGGAACTGGAAGCCGCGCCTTAAGCCGGGAGCGAAGGGCGCGCGCGGATTTTTGGGGCATGGGGGCGATTCTCCCCATGCCCCGCTGCTCTTGACTTCTGCCGACCGGCTCGCGTATTGAAGGGGTTTGATCACCGACTGCCACGTCCACATCCAGCCCTTCGAACTGCTGCTCAACCCGCCCTCGCTGGAGTTGATGAGGAAACAGCAGCCCCAGTTCGAGCAGGTGCTGGAATATACGCGTTCGCCGAAAGCATTCCTGAAACACATGGACCGGGTGGGGCTGGACCGAGCCGTGCTGATCAATGCGGCCGCGCCCGAGGTCACTGGCTACCCCTCCGGCCTCAACGCCATGGCGGCCAACTACGCCAAGGAGGATCCCAAGCGGCTGATCTCATGCGGCAGCCTGCATCCGCGGCACTCGGCCAACGTCATGGCGGATATCGAGGAGATCGTGCGGCTGGGGTTGCGGCTGATCAAGATCCATCCCCCGCACCAGCTCTTTTATCCCAATGAGTATCTCAGTGGGATGAAAGAACTGGAGCTGCTGTATCGCACGGCGGAGAACAACGGCATCCCGGTGATGTTCCACACCGGCACCTCGATTTTTCCCGGAGCGCGCAACAAGTATGCCGACCCCATCTATGTCGATGATGTGGCCGTGGATTTTCCCCAATTAAAGATCGTGCTGGCGCATGGCGGCCGTCCGCTGTGGATGGAGACGGCGTTCTTTCTGGTGCGGCGGCACGCCAATGTTTACATGGACATCAGCAGCATTCCCCCGGTGTCCCTGCTGCAGTACTTTCCCCGCCTGGCGGAGATCGCCCACAAAACCATGTTCGGCAGCGATTGGCCCGGTCCGGGAGTGCGCGACTTGAAAGAAGCTTTGGATTCTTTCCGGGAGCTGCCCTTGTCGGAGGCAGTGAAGGAACAAATCCTGGGGGCAACCGCGCTCACGATGTGGCCGGATTGAGGCTCATCCACCTACCAAATCAATTTCAAGGCGAACTGTAATTTTCGCGTGCTGCCGGCGTTGTTGATCTTGGCAAAGTTGGGCCCGCGAGGGGTGGAAACCGTCCGCCAAGCGTTGCCGGTTGCGGTCAGAAATGGAATGTTGAAGACGTTTAGGGCTTCGGTGCGGAATTGCAGCTCCCACGGCCCCGAACCCATAGGGCCGCTTTCGGCCAGGCGGAAGTCCTTGGACAACGCCCAGTCAAAATTGGTCAAGCCGGGCATGCGGATGCTGTTCCGCCCACAGGTGCCGTTGTTCCCCAGCAGCGGTTGCGACACCCCCGTCACGGCAGCCGGATTACCCAGAGTGAAAGAGACACCCGCGGGAGCACAGTTGGCCCGAGTATTGTCTTCCAGACCGGAGCCGGAGCGGACGGTGTTGCCGTCCAGATTGACATCAGAAATGCCCAGGCGCGGCCCCGCGAGCAAGGTGGCGGGCAGCCCGGTCTGCCACAAGTTGCTGGATTCGAAGCCCCAACCATCGAGAATCTTCCCGGCCGCCCCGTGCAGGTGGCGAAAGAATGGCACCCGCCAGATCGAGGTCACGATGAGGCGGTGGGCAATATCGAAATCCGACGGCGCGCGCTCGCCCGCGGGGTTGGTCGCGCTCTGCGGGAAGCTGCTGTCGTTGGCCAGGATCGAAGGATCGAAATCGGAGGCGTCGTCAATCGCTCGCGACCAGGTGTAGGCGGCCTGGAACTGCAGGCCGTGGGTGAAACTCTTCCTGACTTCCGCCTGCAGCGAATGGTAGATCGAGCCGCTGGTGGAGGCTTGCAGGTTCACCTGGTCGAAGTGCGGATCGAGTCGGATGTTGCCCACTCCATTCTCCAGCCCAAATGCCTGCTGGAATTGCGCGAGACGGGCGGTCTCGTCGGCCAGACTGGTGGCTGGCGCCGCCCCCATGGCCGCCAGCTTGACCGGGTTGACCGGGTTGATCGGCACCAGCTTGGTCAAGTGCGTGCCCTTGGTGCCGATGTAACTGAGAGCGATCACATAGCTACGCAGTTGGTATTCGGCTCCGAGCGTGAAGTCCTGGATATAAGCGTTACGCAGGTTGGGATCGACTGTGGTGATAAAGCCGAAGTTCAGCAGGTTGCCGAAGCTCCCGACCTGACTTGCTCCCTGGGCGAGAACGGGCGCGGTGCCGTTGTAGAGGTTGTCGAAGCTGTTGGCGCCGCTAATCTGCGAGCCCGTGAGCGTCAAGTTGTAGTTCAGCGGTGGGGCGAAGCGCGACAGGCTGAGCGTCCCGAACGTAAACGAGTCCCAATAAATGCCATAGCCGCCGCGCAGCACAAAATTCCCATGGTGTGGGTTCCAGGCAAAGCCGAGGCGCGGTGCGGGCAGCACCGGATTGCTGTTGACCGCCGGGCTTCCGACGCGGAAACTCCCCAGCGGCCCGCTGCCGGCGGCGCCGATAGCTCCCGGCGTGCCGGGATCGAGCACCGACGTCAGACCGTGAGCTTCGCTCAGCGCTCCCTGCACGTCCCAGCGGAACCCCAGATTCAACGTGAGGTCTTTGCGTACCTTCCAGTCATCTTGCAGGAAGAACCCATACAAGCCGGTACGAAAGGCGCGCTGCGTGCTGCCGAACAGCTCTGTCCAGTTGCTGGGTTGCGCGTTGAGAAACGCATTCAAAGAGGGGAAGGTGAACACGCCGCGGCTGTTGGTGTCGCTGCGGGAGTTGTCCTGGATCTTGCGTGCGTCCACGCCCATCTTCAGCACGTGGGAGCCGCGCATGAGGTTCAGCACGTCATTGACCTGGTAGACATTGAAGGTGCGGTTGGTGGGCAGCCTCTCCAGGGCTCCGAAATTGACCAGTCCCGTGATCTGGAAGCGGGGCGTCAAGAGCCCGTTCTGCGTCCCCACCGTCCCCCTATCGTATCCATAAGCAAGGCGGAGCTCGTTAACGGCCCGGGGGTTCAGCGAGTAACTGTCCGTTAGGTTAACGTTGCGCAGCGCGAACTCGTCGTCGCCGTCGAATCCCGGCAACAGGTTGCTGGAGGGAAAACGCGCCACAAACGATGCCGTTCCTTGCACATAGCGAGCAGAAAGCACATGCGCATCGCTGAAGCGGTGGTCGGTCTTGACGATGAATTGGTAATTGTCCACGGGTGAGGGGATTTGCGTGACGACGGTGCCCAGGTCCCCCGTGTTAGTGGGAGGCACGGGCAGAAACTGGCTCATAAGATTGATGATGATAGGGTCGCTGGCGCGGGCTCGCGCCTGCAGAGTGGGCAGGCCCACCAGGTTGGTGAAGCTGGCGCCCCGGGTCTGCCGTCGCTCGTAGCCGCCGAAAAGGAAGTTGCGGTCCTTCACCGCCGGGCCGCCCATGGTGAACCCGTAGATGTTTTGCTTGAGCTTGGAGGCCTGGCCGCTGACATCGAAGTAATCGCGCGCGTTAAACAGGTCGTTCTGCAGGTAATCATAGGCGGTGCCGTGCCAGCGATTGGTGCCGCTTTTGGTCACCATGATGACTTGGGCGTTCGACCCGACTCCGTACTCGGCGGAAAAGTTGCTGGTCAGCAGCTTGAATTCTTCGAGCATGTCCGGGCTGATGGCCTGCATGGCGGGCCCAAAACCACCGAATTGCCAGTCGTTGGCGTCGGTGTAATCCAGTTGCACCGAGCTGGCGTAGGCGCGTCCGCCGTTGGCGGAGATCAGCCCCGATTGCACGCCGAGCGTAACCGCGAACCCTGGTGTGCCTCCGCCGAAGGTCGAGCCGCCGCGCGGATTGTTGGTGGGTTGCACGCCGGGGGCTAGGGTGACGGTGGTGATCATGTTGCGCGGGAGGTTGGGCAGCAGCGCCAATTCCGTGGCGCTCAGGGTGTGACTGTGCTGGGCGTCGGTGACATCGAGGGCGCCAGGCTCGCCCCTCACTTCGATCCTGGTTGTCCCCGCGCTTACGCCGAGCGTAAGGTTAACGGTCACGGTTTGGTTGCTGGAGACGTTGAATTGCGCGCTCTTCGTCGCAAAGCCCGGCGCTTCTGCGCTCAGGCGGTAGTTTCCCGGGGGCACCGCAAAGAAGACGTAGACGCCCTCCGCGCCGGTGCTGAAGCTGCGTGCCGTCTCCGTGGCCAGATGCTGGAGCCGGACCGCGGTCCCGGAGATGGTAGCCCCCGTGGGATCGAGGATGATGCCTTCGACACGGCCGAACGTGTACTGCGCCGCCGAGGGCAGCGGGGTCAGGAGCCCAAGCAGCAACGCTGCCAGGACTGGGCCAGGATTCCATCGAGCTCGCAACCCCACCCGCCCTCTCCTCTCCTCCCGCGGCGAATGTTGGGTCAGGCGGGAGCGCGGCCGGAGAGGGCGCGCCCGTTTCCCTCGCCGGATTCGGCGATTGTATACTGTGGTGCTTGCGGGGAACGCCTCCGCCAATACGTCACAAACAATTGTGACAATCATCACATACAGAGGTAAGAGGCTTGAGCACAATGTGCCCCGCCTTGCGCTTCGGGAAAGTCGTCCGCGCTTGGCTCGCCAGCGCAGTATACTAGGGAGACGTTCACGCGGTTTTGCCCGCGGCAGTGGTTTTTCCCCTTTGTGTGTGTTGACGGGTGAGGTGCATGCGGTGACCATGGGAAGCCGTTAGGAGCGGCACATCATCTTCGATCTCTTCTGATGGGCATTTAGGAGGCAAACATGGCAGATACCAAAGTGCTACCTTGGCCGGCGGTACCCGTCCTTAAGCCTGAGGAGGTGTATGCCGGGCTGAGTGACCAAGCCAAGGAGTATCCCCTCTTCCTGGAATCGATCGTCCGCCAGGAACACAACTTCGAGAAGCCGGAGGCGCTGTCGCGCATTCGCGTCCTCGATTGCACCACCAACATGACGATCGGCCACTGGTGCTCCTCGCAACTGGCCGAACTGGGCGCGGAGGTGATTCAGGTCGAACCTCCGGGCGGTGACCCGCTCCGCAAACTGACTCCTTTCGGCCGCAAGGAGTACATGTTCAAGGACAAGGAGAGCGGCGAGGAGTGCGGAGCACAATTCCTGCACGAGATGCGCAACAAATTCTCCATCACGCTGAACCTGGAGACGGAGCAAGGGCGGGAGCTGCTGAAGCAGCTCGCCGTCCAGGTTGACGTTATCATCGAAAACGCTCCGCCGGGCCAGTGGGACAGTTGGGGCATCGGCTATCGTCAGCTACGCGAACTCAATCCCAGGCTGATCTACTGCTGGGTGGGTCAGCGCGGCCAGTGGGGCCCGCTGAAAGACAAACCGGGCATGGTCGACCCGGTAGCGCAAGCGGCCTGCGGCTTCGTGCACGGCACCGGCGATCCCAAAGAGTTCGGCGGACAGCCCACGCGCTCGGCGCTGTGGATGGCCGACCACGTCGGCGGCACCACGGCGGCGATGGGAATCCTGACCGCGCTGCTGTATCGGGAGAACGTCAGCGGCGAAGGCCAGTTCGTCGAGGCGACGTCGGCGGAGGCCATCATCCGCATCCTTGACTACAGTTGGGCGTGGTACTCGATGGATGGCAGCATCCGTCCCCGCTTCGGCAATTGGGACCTGGCCATCAACATCTACGCCGTCAATCCCTGCAAAGACGGTTACATGATGGTGGGCGGCGGTCACGATCGCCTCTGGTACCGCATCTGGCGCGTGGTGGGCGATGCCAATCCCGATGTCGAGGATGACATCCTCGGCGATCCCCATCTGCGGGAAGTGGCCGATCGGCTCGCCTACGACCAGCAAGTGAAGACCTACACCATGCTCTGCGAGTGGTTGAAAGACAACTCCCGCAGCGAGGCCGAGGCCAAGCTGGGCAAGCAGCAGGTGGCCTCGGGTGGTGTGCTCTACGTCAACGAAGTGGCCGAGTACCCGCACTTCAAGTACCGCGGCCACGTTGCCGAGACCGATTCGCCGCATTATGGAAAGATCCTCTATGGCACTACCCCCATGCTGCAGCACAAGACGCCGGGGCGGCTGAAGTGGCTGGGCCGGCCCACCGGTTACGACAACCAGGACATCTATCGCCGGCTGCTGGGCTTCACTCGTGATGATTTTGCCCGGCTCCAGCAGGCCAAGGTAATTTGACGCAGGAGGAACACTCATGGCAACGACTGCAACCAAAAGTGGGCAGAGCTTCGAGGAGTTCTGCCAGGAGACGTTCAACCCCAAGAAGGAATTCACCAAGCCTGAAGCCCTGAAGGGGTACCGCGTCTTGTCGTGCACGCAGTACATCCTTGGCCCCTCCTGTGCTTCCTACCTGGCTGAGTTGGGGGCCGAGGTGATTAAGATCGAAGCTCCACGGCGCGGCGAAGCGATGCGGCACACCACGCCCTTCAACGAGCCCTTTCTCTACCCGCTTTCCAAGTGGGTGCCGGAGCGCGGTACCGGACTGGGCTTCCTGGGCGCCAACCCCAACGAGTACTTCATCTCGGTGGATTTCCACCGGCCGGAAGGCCAGGCCATCGTCAAGAAGCTGGCGGCCAAGGCCGACGTGTTCGTGGAGAACTATCGGCCGGGCACGTTTGACCGCTGGGGCATTGGCTACCGGCAACTGAAAGAGATCAACCCGCGGCTGGTGTACCAATGGCTGGGCGGATTTGGCGGCTGGGGGCCGGGGCGTGTGCGCGCTTCCTACGATATTCTGGGACAGTCGCAGGGCGGCAACTTCGGCATGACCGGCAAGCAGGAGATCTTTGGCGGCGCCCCGGCCAAGCACACCATCTGGCTCGCCGATTACTGGGGTGGCATGATGGGCGCCACGCAGATCCTGGCGGCGCTGTACTACCGCGACAAGATCTCCGGCGAGGGCACCTTCTGCGAGTACTCCCAGGTGCACGGCGTCACGCGTCAACTGGAGTACGCTCTCCCCCTCTACGGTCGTCACGGCATTACCCGCGAGCGCTGGGGCAACTGGGACACGCAGCTCTGCGTGCACGGCATCATCATGTGCGGCAAGTCTTCGTATCCCAAATCCGAAAACCCGCAGGAGACGGAAGAGGGGTACATCCTGATCAGCGCTTACTCGGACCAGGACTTTGCCCGCCTCTGCCACGCCGTTGGGGATGGCAACCTGGCCACCAAGTACGCCAAGGCTGACGTCCGCATCAAGCCCCAGAGCCAGATGGAGATTTATCCCGCCCTGGAGAAGTGGGCGGCGGACAAGAGCAAGGAACAGGTGGCGCAGATCCTGGACGCCGCCAACATCAACAACCAGCCGGTCTGGAACGCCAAGGAGGTTGCCAACCATCCGCACTTCCAACAGCGCGGCGCGGTTCGCTGGCTCGACGATCCCACCTTCGGCGATCTGCTGCACCAGGGGCCGGCCTACCATTTGTCGCACACCCCACCGCGGCTGAAGTGGGCTTTTAAGCCGGTGGGCGCGGACAACGAGTACGTCCTCGGCAAACTGGCCGGCTTGACCTCCGAGGACATCAAGCGGCTGGAAGATCAGGAGTGCATCTAGGAGACAAACTATGCTGCTCACATGTCCGAAGTGCAAGACCAAGAATTTCCTCGATCCTTACCCCTTTTGGAACTTCAAAGGGACAACCAAGTGCGCCGGGTGCGCCAGCGTTTATCGCCTGGAGACCGCTAATGGCGCTTGCGTCGCCGGCCCGGAGGCGGCCGACGGCAAGGTGGATCTGCTGCCCGGCTTCGCCGAGAAGCAGGACTACAGCGCCATCGCCGGGCCGGGGTTGACCCGCCCGGCGCCGCGCGCGCGCAAGGACTCGGTCTGCAGGCCCATTCCCATGTCCAAGAACGTGCGTGGTAACGTGGTCAGCGGTCATCCCTTGAAGAAGGAAGAACTCATCGGCAGCACAGCGAAGTTCATGGTTGCCGGAGCTCATTAGAACTGGAGGCAATATGGCCCACTACAACGCGAACTGCCTGTGCGTCCATTGCAAGCACCTGCGCCCGGCATTGGATCCCAACATCCAGAAGGCGTACCTGGGGAAATGCACGAAGCGGGAATGGCCGTTTACTCTGGCCCTCACCCTTCAGGGCTGGACCGAATGCGATGTGTTCGAGGAGGCCGGCAAGGCCTACGTGCCGCCTGAACCGGCAATGGCTGCGGCCGCGGTTGCGGCGGCCGCTGCCAAAGGGCCGAAGCGCGTCGAGTTCTACTACTCGACCGCCCAAAAGCCCGGCGAAGCCTTCCCCTGCGACAACAATCGCGCCCTCGAACTGGTGAAGAAGTTGCAAGCCAGCGGGGTCGACGCCAAAGCGATTGACGTCGCCGGCGTTAAGGACCGCTTCCCGATTTATCACAAGTCGGTAAGCGGCCCGGATGCCTCTGTGCGGCCGGTGTTCGGCTTCAAGGGGGCTCTGGTGCCGGACTTCGGGACCACCGTCCCGGCGCTGCTGGTCTTCGAGGGCGACCGCTATCCCACGGTGGCGTTCCCGCGGACCGACCAGAAGCGCGGCACCATTCGTGTGGAGCAGGCCCTCGAGGACCTGCTCGCCGAGTGCGCCACCACCGTAAAGGCGGCGACGCGCTAGCCGAGGACATACATATGGCGGAATACTTACCTCCACGCGAACTTTGGCCGACCCGCATCTACACGCTGCCGGAGTTCCAGACCTATGCCGAGCGGTTCAACCCCACGGAAGAACTGCTCGGCAAGGCCGTGGGCGCCGGGCGCGGCGATCGCACGGCCATACTTTTTGAGGACCAGAAGCTCACCTATAACCAACTGCTGACGCAAGCGAATAAGTTCGGCAATTCGCTCCGCCAGCTCGGGGTGCAGGAAGGCGACCGCGTCATCCTGCGCACCCCCAACATTCCCCCGGCGCTGGTGGCGAATTTCGGCATCCTGAGGCTGGGCGCGGTCTGTACGCCGACCTCGCCCCTGTTCTCCCGCACCGAGATCGCGCACGTCGCCAATGACTCCGAGGCGGTGGCCATCGTGGTCAGCGCCATGCTTCTGGGCGAAGTGGAGGCCGCCAAGGAGAACTTCAAGACGGTCCGCAACATCATCGTGATGGGCGGGGACGCGGCGGAGATCAAGGCCAAGGGATTCACTCCCTATGGCGAACTGGTGCAGGCTGGGGCGGCACAACTCGACCCAGTGCTGCGCAAACGCCAGGACGTCGGCCTGCTGTTGTACACCTCCGGCACCACCGGCCGCCCCAAGGGGACGGTCCATTTCGTCGAGGAGTTGCTGGTCATCCCGGACAGCTTCGGCAAGTACGGCTGGAGGGTGACGGAGAACGATGTGATCGGCGGCTCCGCCCCGCTGGCCTTCGGCGCCGGGTACTCCAGCTACGCCACCATCCCCTTCCGTTTCGGGGCGGCGGCTTCGCTGATCGCCAAGTTCGAACCGGAGAAGATGTTCGAGACCATCCAGAAGCACCGCGTCTCCATCCTGACGCTCGCCCCCACCGCCTACCGCAAGATGCTCCAAGTCCCGGATGCGGAAAGGAAGTACGACCTGAGCAGCCTGAAGGTATGCACCGGAGGTGGCGAGAGCCTCACCGCTCCCACCTACCACGCTTGGAAGGAAAAATTCGGGCTGGAGATCTATGAGGGGCTGGGCACGACCGAGATGATGTACGTCTTCGCCTCCAATGTGGTCAGCCGCAAAGCCAAAGCCGGCTCCTTCGGCCAGGCGGTGCCCGGCTACGAGCTTAAAGTGGTGGATGAGAACGGCAATTCGGTGTCTGCCGGCAACATTGGCCACTTCATGGCCCGGGGACCAACCGGCACGATCTACTGGCGCGATCCCGAGAAGCAGCGCCATGCCATCAGCCAGGACGGCTGGAACCGCGCCGGCGATTTCGTGCACGTGGACGACGACGGCTACTTCTGGTTCGTCTCGCGCGAGGACGACATCATCAAGAGCTCGGCCTACCGCATCGGGCCGGAAGAGATCGAGGTCGAACTGGCCACCCACCCGGCCGTGCTGGACGTGGGCGTGATCGGTGTCCCGGATGAGATCCGCGGCCAGATCGCCAAGGCGTTCGTGGTGCTCAAGCCGGGCTCTTCCGCCACTCCAGAAGAGCTGATCCAGTTCTGCCGCGGCAAGATCGCCACCTATAAGCTGCCGCGCGAGATCGTGATTGTCAGCGAGCTTCCGCGTACGCCCACCGGCAAACTGCTGCGGCGCGTGCTGCGGCAGCGCGATGCCGAGCAGGCCAAAGCTGCTTCGTAACTCCATGCCACGCGCGGGGGCCTGATGGCTCCTGCGCACCCGCAACCCTGGGCCCACAGTAGCGCTGCCGTCTCGGCGGCGAGGGCGGGATGCCCTCGCGACAGCCGGCCAGAGGCCGGCGCTACTCGTCGGGGGATGCTGACCTTGACATCAGCACTTGACGACAACTATCCTCGCCCACCCTATGCCTGGCAAACTGGATCCTGACCGGCTCTATCGCGAGATCATCGACCACACTCCTCTCGCGGTCGTTTTCGGCGATCGCGAAGGCATCATCCGCCTGTGGAACGCCGGCGCGGAAACCATGTTCGGCTACACCGCCGCCGAGGCGGTTGGCCAATCCATGGACCTTATTGTGCCGGAGAAACATCGGGCCAAGCACTGGGAAGGCTATGACCGCGTCATGCAGACCGGTGTGACCAAGTATGGCCACCAAGTGCTTGCCGTTCCCGCGCTGACCAAGAGTGGCCGGCGCATCTCCATCGAGTTCAACGTCGCGCTGCTGCACGATGAAACCGGTCAGGTGATTGGCGCCGCCGCCACCATTAGCGACGTCACCGCGCGCTGGGAGAGGGAAAAAGCTGTGCGCGCGCGCATGGCAGAGCTGGAAGCCAAGGTCAAGGCGCTCGGCGGTCCTGCTGAAGCCGAGACCTCGGTCCGATAGGATCAGCCCATGTCTTTGCTTCAACGTTGATGATCGAGCGCTGGCGCCAATCCGTGGTTGCAGGGATAGTGTGCATTTTCGGGACGCTGGCCGTAGCGCAGACTCGGCCCGAGGCTGTGCCGCCCGCGCCGTCGGCGGTAAGGGTTGAGCTCCTCGCGCTGCATACCAGCGATGGGGTTCGGCTCGATGGCGTTCTTTACCGGCCCGCGAAACCTGGACCAGTTGGATTGATTCTGGTGCACGGCTACGGCGGCCATTTTTACGGTGCTTATTTTCCGCTCCTCGCGCAAGCGGCCGCCGAGCAGGGCATTACCACGCTGGCGCTCAACATGCGCGACCATGACACCGGCCCCAAGGTGTCCGATTTCGCCGATAACCAGACCGACATCGCGGCCGGCGTCGCCCACTTGCGCAGCCTGGGCCTCCGCAAGATTGTGCTGCTGGGCCAGAGCATGGGCACCAACCGCGTGCTCTACTACCAGGCGGCCTCGGCCGATCCGGCCATCGTTGCCACCGTGCTGGTGAGCGGGCCCGGCAATCTGTTCCAATGGAACGTGTGGCAGTTTGGGCACGAAAAGGCCCAGCAATCGGTGGATGAGGCGCTGCGCCTGCGCGCGGCCGGCCACGACCGCGATCTCATGCTGGTGGACCTCGGCCCGCTGGGCAAGGCGCTCTACACCCCGCGCTATCTGCTCAGCCTGCGCGGTCCGGAGGCCAAGTCGGACCCTTACCAGAACATCTCCAAGGTGAAGAGTCCGGTGCTCATCTTGCAGGGCAAGGCCGACAAGCTGATCGCGCTCGACATCGCGGAGCGCCTGCGCAAGGCGGCTGGGGACAACCCCAAGGTGACGATGGCCTACGTGGAGGCAGCCGATCACGGCTTCAGCCAGCAACAGCCGGTGCTGGTGGGGCGCGTGCTGGGCTGGATAAAGGCGGTGGTCCCGCAGTGACTTTAGGTACAATCGGCGGACCAGGTCATCCTGTTTCCGCGCATTCTTTGCCGTTGCAGCGCTGCTGGCTCTGACTCTGTGAGGCATCATGAACCTGATTCGCGTCGAGGATCTCAAGGCCCCGGACGGCCACACCATTCCCGCATTGCTGTTTACTGCCGACGTCCCCCGCGGTGGCGGCGCCGTCGTGATCCATCCCTACGGCGGAACCAAGGAGCAGATGCTGGGCGTTGCTCTCGGCCTGGTGGAAAAGGGGATCGCGTGCCTGCTGCCGGATCTCTGCGGTCATGGCGAGAACCACGCCGAGATCGGGGTCGGGATGCTGGAGGAGATGGAGGCCGGCATTCAGTACACGCGCCGTTTCGGCCCAGTCAGCGCCGTGGGCATCAGTCTAGGGGGACGGCTGGCGCTGATGTCTTCCGCCGATTGCATGGTGGCCATCTCGCCGGCAGTGGTGGCGGAGATTTCGGCGCAGGGCAAATGGATGTTCGAGAATTTCCCCAGCCCCGCCGTGCGCGAGCCTTACTCCGGCTACGTGACGGAACTGCTGGACCAGATCGGTCCCGTGCCCAAACACACTCGTCCGTGTCTGCTGCTCTACGCCGAGCGCGACATCCCCATGATCCTCCAGGGCGCCGCAGGATTGCAGGCGGAGCTCTCCGGCGCCGAGCTGCGCTACGTTACGCGCGATATCCGTCCTGACATCAAGCACGATAGCGGACTGGTTCGTTACTTGCCGCGCTGGTTCAACCATGGGGAATTGAAGTTCAACGCAGAATGTGTCGAAGTGGCAGCGCAATGGGCGCAGGAGCGCCTCGCGGCTGCTCAGCACGCCTGACAAGTCCTCTTGGTTGAGCCGGGAGGAGGATTGGAGCCACATGAGGTGGGAATACTTTGATCGCATGATCGTTTTCCAGGACAGCGAGCAGGGCATGGTCAGCGGGCTGGATTCGTGGATCAACGGAGCCGGCGCCGAAGGCTGGGAATTGGTGAGCGCCGTCCCGCTGATCGCTCCCAACAAGGACGGCGTCGCCTACGGCACCATTGGCACGCACCTGGTGTTCAAGCGTCCCGTGGCCGAAGCCGCGGGGTGAGGTGGGTATGCCGGAATTGCACGGGCGCGCCCTGATCGAGAGCCGCTTTGGGCGTCTGGGCAAGGGCCGCGATGCGCTGGTTATCAACGACGCCGAGTACGATCTCGACACCTTGCTGGCCCGCATGGACCTGAAGCTCGAGGATACCTGGGCCATTGACGTAATCGTCGTCGCCGAGAACCTTTATTGTGTGCGCTACTACGATGGCCAGGACCAGCGCGTCGTCGCCCACGAATTCGATGGCGAGTTCCGCTTCGTCCACGAGACCCGGGGCCACATCGCGGAATGGATCGGCGAGGACAACTACTATGAATGGTTCAAAAGCGCCGCCTTCCGTTGCCCCCTGGTCCCCGGCGACGACTTTTGATCTGACCGTATGCCTGAGTTGCATGGCCGCGCCTTGATCGAAGCCCGCTTCGGGCCCTTGGGCGCCGGCGCTCAGCGGGTGACCATCGCTGGGACCGATTACGACCTCCGCGCCTTGCTCTCCCAGATCGGCGTCGAGTTCGACGACGCCAAGCCGATCGACGCCCTCCAACTGCCCGACCGCTTCGTCCTCCGCTACCTCGACGCGCAAGACCAGCGCGTGGTAGCGTACGAGTTCGACGCCCAGTTCCACTGCCTCGGCGAAATTCGCGCCCACATCGCCGAATGGGA
This sequence comes from Acidobacteriota bacterium, assembly GCA_023265315.1. Lineage (GTDB taxonomy): Bacteria > Acidobacteriota > Terriglobia > Terriglobales > Acidobacteriaceae > JAHFUA01. The sequence continues at coordinate 40,084 of JAHFUA010000005.1, forward strand.
GGGCGACCAGGCCTACTTCACCGAATACAGCGGGCACTAGCCAGGACCGTGCTCAGGCTGCGGTCACGTGGATTCCCGTCCCTCTCCGCGAGCGAGGGCGGCGGATCACAATTTCAACGTCACGTCCGAGGACATTCAAGAAGCGCATCAGGCGCTCCACCGAGAAGCCTTCCAGCCGATAATTAGCTAGAGCAGAGATCTTGGGCTGATTGATTCCCAACCGCTCTGCTGCCCGTGCCTGAGAGAGGCGGGCTTTCTCCAAGATCTGATTGATGGTCACCGCCAGCCGTACTTTGGTCTTCTTCTCGTCGGCATTCTGCAGCCCCAGGTCTCGGAAAACATTGCTCGAACTGCGAACCACCGAGCGCTTACTTCTTCGGTTTGCCATATCGCGCTGTAAAGATATCCCAGTTATGGGATAACAGTCAACCTCGATGTTAGAGCCGGCTCTCAACAACTCGTCAGCAAGAGCGCCCACGCTGCTTGTGGTACCGCGGGGATTCTAATTTGTTGATGTGCCCGGAGGCGGATCGATTGGACGGGGCGCGGGCTTCAGCCGCACCGACGTGAACCGGTTCGTGTCAGGGCACGACTTCACTCGTGCCGTAAACGCACCTAACAATCGTCATCCCGAGCGACGCGCGACGTGAGCTTGCGAACGGAGCGCGAGTCGAAAGATCTGCATTGGTGTTATCTTTGCGACTTCAGGTCCCTCGCGTTGCGCTCGCTTCGCAGAGCCTCGCTCGCGCTTGCTCGGGATGACAATCTTGATGGAATCCGTCGACGGCGCGGCTGAAGCCACGCCCTTTCAAAGCGCGCCCCATTCGAGGTACATCATCCATGACTCTAATCTTCCTGCACGTTGGGCAGCCAGCGCAGCATGCGGTGCTCGATCTGGCTGACCACGGCGTTCAGCAGGATGCCGATCACCCCCGCCACGATGATCGCGCCATAAGTCTCGGGAATGCGGTAGGTGGATTGATATTCATAGATGGCGCGTCCCAGCCCGCGCTCATCCAGGCCGATGAACATCTCCACCGCGATCACCAGCAGCAGGGCGTAGGACACCGCGGTGCGGATGCCGTCGAAGATGTTGGGCAGCGCCTCGTAGAACAGCACCTCGGTGATGGTGTCCAGGGTGTCCAGGCCCAGCAGCCGGGCCTGGTACAGCCGGCGCTTGTTGGCCAGGGTGGCGCCGGACACCGCATTCACCAGGATCACCAGCAGGCTGGGATAGGCGGCCAGAGCCACGATGGATTTTTCCCCTACGCCGATGATGATCAGAAACAGCGGGAACAGCGCGGAGGCGGGGATGGAGCGCAGCGCGTGCAGCGGGCTCTCGATCACCTGGTACATGCCTTTGCGATAGCCGAGATAGAGGCCTAGGGGGATGCCAAACAGGCAGGCGATGGCCAGCGCCCCCAGCACGCGCCCGAGGGTGAGAGCGACGTCCGAGAGCAGGCGCTCGCGCAGCATGCGCGGGACCGCCCGCGCCACACTGGCCGGGGAAGGCAGCACGATTGGGTCTACCAGGCGCAGGGCCGTGACCGCAGCCCACACGCCCACGAGGGCGGCAACGAACAACAAGGCGCGCGAATTGCGTTTAAACCAGGCCATCGCGAATTCCGGCGATCAGGGTTTGCTGCATGGCGACGTAATCGCGCGTGCCGGGTTCGCGCGGGTACGCGGTCGTGAACTCCCGGTCGGAGATGATCCGCACCGGCCGCTGCCCGATCACCACGCAGCGGGTGCCCAGCGCCAGCGCGTCCGCGACGTTGTGCGTGATCAACACCAGCGTCATGCCATCCCGTGGCGCCAGTTCCTGCAGCGCGGCGATGATCTCCGCCTTCACCCGGCGGTCAAGCGCGGAGAAGGGCTCGTCCAGGATGACCAGTTGCGGCTTCCACGAGAGGCAGCGCGCCAGGGCGACTCTCTGCAACTCTCCCCCGGAAAGCGAGGCGGGATACGCATCCGCCAAAGCTCCTATGCGGAGCAAAGACATGAGATAGCAGATGCGCTCCTGACGACGCGCGCGGTCCCAGCCCAGCTTCTGCAGCGGGTATTTGATGTTCTCCGCCACCGTCTGCCAGGGGAAGACGCTGTTGATGGCGTGCTGATCCACATAGACGACGTCCCAGCGATTGGCGAACTGTTCCGACCAGCACACGTTGCCGGCCTGCGGCGTCAGCAGTCCCGCCATCATGCGCCCCAGGGTGCTCTTGCCCGAGCCGCTGGGTCCCATGAGCGCCAGAATCGAGCCCAGCCCGACCGTCAGGGAAAAGCCTGCGTACAGTTGGCCGTTGCCGGAATCCGCACGTGCGGGATAGGCGAAGACGATGTCCTCGAGCTCCAAGGCGCAGGCCGGAGAAGGAGCCGCAACGCTCATCGCGTGGCGTCTACCAGCCGGTGGGCATCGATCTTCTCCGGAATTTCACCGGCGGCGTAGAGCAGGTCGATGAAGGCCTGGAGGTTGGCGACGTCCACCTGGTTTTGCAGCGTGACGTCCGAGACGTTGACGCGCGCCGCAAGCTCCGGCGGCAGCTTGGTGAACTTCGGCAGCAAAGCGCGCGCCTCAGCGGGGTGAGCGGCCATAAAACGGATGCCCTCCTGCAGCACCTCGACCGCCCGCTGCGCCAGTTGCGGCTGGGAGCGCTCGAACTCGCGGGAGATCACGGACACTCCGATGTGGCAAGGATCCAGCAGGTCGGCGTAGACCGAGCCGAACAGCACACGATAGCCGCCGTGAGCCAGCGCGGTGGTGGTCACCGGCTCGTAGGAGAACAGCGCGTCCACTGCCCCCGACTCCAAACCGGAGAGCTGTGCCGGTGGGGCGAGTTGCACGAAGGAGATCGTCCCCGGATCGACACCGTGCTTCTTGAGGAAGGTGGCCAGCATCTTCTGCGGCGCCGTACCGGGGAAAAGACCCATGCTTTTGCCGCGCAGATCCTGCAAGCTGCGCAGGCTGGAGCTTTCCTTCACAATGATCTTGTCGAGCGCATTGTGCGCGTTCATCCGGCTGTGGGATACCACCCTTACTCTGCCCGGGTGCTGGATCTCGAGATGGATGATGGGCACCAGGGAGACGGCCGGCAATACGTCGGCCTGCCCGGCCACCAGCGCGGTCACCAGGTCGTTGCTGCTGCTCAAAGAGAGGGTCTGGAGCTTGAGGCCCTGCTTCTCGAAGAAGTGCTGGTCCTGGGCAACAAACACCGGCAGGCTGGGGATGATCGGGGGATAGGCCATGCGCACTTCGCCGGGCAGGGTGTGAAAGGATCTCCAGGCGCCCACCACGACCGCCAGGAGAATAATCGCGGCGCCCACGAACACCAGCCGGGATCGCATAGTTCACTTCCAACGCCGATCATAGCCGATTTGGACGGGCGGGCGGAACCTGTGAACCAGCGCAATGTCATCTCACCCGGCTGCTTTCTACATTGCACCCGCCGCAGACTCGTAATACCCTGCGCTCCGTCTATCCTTGGGATCATTGTGTCAGGAGCAGAGCCATGAGCGCGAAGTCCAGGGCTGCGAAGAGTCAGCCCGCGTCCACGTCTGCCACGGCCGCAGACGCCCAGATCATCCTGCACTTATACGAGCTGCGGCGCGAGTCCGAAATGAGGAAGGCCCGCCACTTCATCTCCGCCGAGTTCTGGCCCGAATCCGCCGAAGATACGCTGCAACTCGCCCGCGCGTATCCTAGTCCCGAGAACACGTGGCTGCGCCAGGTGACCAGCTATTGGGAGATGGCCTCGTCCTTCGTCTTGCGCGGCGCCCTGCATGAAGGCCTTTTCTTTGACTCCAGCGGCGAGATGTATTGCGTGTTTGCGAAGTTCAAGCCTTTTCTGACGGAAATCCGGCAAAAGCTCCCCTATTTTCTGCTGACCGTGGAGAAGGTGATCATGAACATGCCAGCGGGACGGGAGCGCTTGGAACGCCTGGAAAAACGCCTGGCGCGGCGGCGGCAGAAGCTGGCGGGACGGCGAGCTGCCGTGGCCGCGACCTCCGCTGGTTTCAATTAACCCCAGCAGGTTCCGCGGCCGGCAGGAGCCGTTGCAACGCCGGAGACCGTGGCTTCTTGCCTGGCGTCGACACGTCACACCGATTTGTGACGCCCGTCACTGCACGCTGGGTCATACTCGGGAAGAATTCGCAGCCACGCGCCGCTTTGGCGGACTGGCATGAGGGTCCGCGAGCGGACGTAGGTTCCGCAGCCCAAGGCCGCGGCGGCCATGGGTAGAAGCCCGGGAAGGCGAAAGACTGCACTGCCGGAGCGGAAGCGCGGTAGTTGCGCACGTTCCAGATGAGTATTCCCGGCACGCGGACACCCGGCTTGGATCCCCCAGGTTTTCGCAACGAGAAAACGGCCGACGGAACACCATTCAGCGACAAGTGCTGTGCGCGTAAGGGAAAGCGGACTATTTCCGGCATCATTAGTACCTTAGTACCTTATATCCGGAGAAAGCAGCACAAGCAGTCATTCGCAGCCCAGGGAGCAGCGAACAAGCGAATCCCAGGCGCGAAGCACCATTGACAAAGGAGATGGAACCATGGCAACTGTCGCAAGGGGTTCTGTTGCAGATACCGGCCTGAGCCGCTGGTGGCGGGTGGTCGGCGGGTTGTCAATGAACCTGGCTCTCGGCTCGCTCTACGCCTGGAGCGTTTTCGTAGCCCCGCTGGAGAAGGAATTCCACTGGAAGCGGGC
>JAHFUA010000006.1 GCA_023265315.1 Acidobacteriota bacterium
CCGGCAGCCGGTTTCCCCTGCCCCAGTGACCGCGACCATCGAGATCGGACCCGAATTCCTGGAAGAGAAGATCAGGGCCTTCAAGCAGCACACCAGCCAGTCGCCGCTGTTCCAGCTTTTCGAGACCATGGTGCGCAAGCGCGGAACCAAGGAACTTTTTCACCTGGCCGCGACCATGGCTCCGCGCCCAATGCAGCTGGAAACCGACCTGTTCGAGGGGGTGAAGGAAGATTGAGTCATGGATTCATTGGTTTTCAATGACCCACAATGACCCAATGAATCCATGACTCAATTCTCAATTGCTACTTCAAGCTTGGCGCCAGCGGCTTGATGATCTCTCCCAGCATATCCGGCGTGTTCGAAATGCGCTCCAGCTCGGGATATTTCTCGCCTCCGTGATAGTTCACCCCGTAGGTGTTCTGGAACGCGCCGCTCTGGACCAGCAGGTGGATGGGCTGGGTACCTTTCTTGGCGGCGCGGATGGCGTCGTGCAGCTCGGTCGCGGAATAGGCGCGCCCATTGACGCCGAGCAGCTTCATTCCCGGTCCGATGCCGGCTCGCCAGGCCGGAGAGTCGGGCAGAACGTCTCTCATTGTGGCCTCCGGCTCGCGGATCACCATGCCCAGCGAGTAGCGCACATCGGTCACATGATCCAGGGTCTCAACTCCCTGGTACACGGCAGATGGCGTTTCCCTGTAAACCAGCCTCCAGCCGCCGCGCTCGATGCCGGCCATGGGCGCGTGCGGCGCGGTGGAGTTCAAGAGCGTGCTGAGGAACGTGCGCCAGTCATGGGCCACAACCTGGTTGAGCGTGTTCACCACGTCGTCGAAGGTGTAGGTCTTCAACTCGGGTCCGCTGTCGGGTCCGTCGAAGAAGAGGCGGCAGAAGTCGTTGAGCGAGCGCCGTCCCTTGGTCAGCTCGCGGATCGTGGTATCAACGTCGAGCCAGAGCAGCGTGCCTTCATCGTAGAAATCCACGCTGCGCCGCGCAGCCTCCCACTCGCGCGGGGCTTCGTAGAGGATCTGCGCCGCGACCGCGGTATCGATCAAGGGTCGCCAGGTGCGCCCGGACGTGGTGTCCAGTTGCGCCGTGGAGTTCGCCAGGTGCTCCCGAAATTGCTCGGGCTTCCACAGGCCGCTGCGCCCGGACAAGATCGTGCCCAAATATTGCGTGAGTCCTTCGTACACCCACAGCAGCTCGCCTTTCATCGGCTCCTGGTAATTGCCGGTGGCCAGGCCGGCAGGGCGGCGATATTTGCCATTCCAGGAATGGGTGAACTCGTGCGGGAGCAGGCCGCCTCCCGAGGCATAAAGATAGCCGTCCACGAAGGCGCGCTCGCGCATGCGGTCATCGCTCGCTTGATGGTGCTCCAGCCCGAAATGCGCCACGTGATCGCTCAGGCTGATAAGAAAATCGTAGTGCCCGTAGTGGCGCACGCCGAAGAGCGCGCCGGTCTCGCGCACCAGTTGCGAATACTCGCCCACCACGTCGGCAGGGATGTCGAGCGCGGCTTCGCTGTCGGCCGCCAGGTCGAGGCGGTGCGCCGGACTGATCTCGGTCGCCAGGGGCACCACCCGGAAGTGCGCGCCGGAAAGCACCGGTGAATCGATCAACAGGTTGAGAGCGACTGGCTTGAATTCAACGGTGTCACCCGTGTGCGCGGCGACTTCGAGAGGCGTGGCGAATTTCCATCCTGCCGGCAGGCGCAGGCTGGCAGCGTACGTCAGATCGCGGGGCGACTTCCCCTGCGGATAGAGCAGCAACTGGTTCCAATTGATCATCGCCAGTTGCTGCGTGACGGAGGCCGCCGAGGAAAACCCTTCCTCCTTCACCTGCCCGAGGTAGTCCAGCGCGATGTCGAGCGTGGATGTCCCCTGCGGGACGTCCACATGGAAGGCGTACATATCCACGTCGTCGCGGCGCCAGGCCAGCGGCTTGCCGCCGGCGGTGATCCTCAGTCCAGCGAGATTGATGATCGGTCCGGTGGGACCATGCTCCCCCGGGATCCACTGGGGATAAAAGAGCGTCATAGCCCCGGGGGTGGCCGGAACCACGAGTCTGGCATGCAACAAGTTGCGCGGTGCGTCCGTGGCATCGACCGCAAGCGTAATCGTACCCGGAGGATTTGCGGCAAGGAGAGGTAAGCAGAAGACGCCGAACAGCAGCAGGGGAACAACCGCAGAACGCTTTCGCATGAAGGCTCCGGCGCACAAGAATAATCGTGGTATCAGGGATTGTGCAACCGGAACGAGCGCCGCCGGCTACCAGCTATTTCTTGCCGGTCTTCTTGGTCTCCTCCGCCGCCCCCGTGATGCTGGCCATCACCTTGTCGAAGGCTTCCTTCTTCGACATCGGGCCGCGTCCGCCTTTGTTCTTGCGGTAATTGTGTTCGTGGTTGCAGGTGCGGCAGCGGACCTTCTGAACCTCTTCTCCGGCCATGGAGACCACCGCGTGGGTGGAGCTCAGTTTGCAGCGCGAGCAGTAATCGTCGATGTCGTCGCCGAGGCGCATAAGGCCTCCTTGGACTCGAAAAGCAACGAGATCGGAGTTTAGCACAGCGAGCGCCGACGCGCAGCGGCTGGCAGCGCTCAGTCAACTCCGCGCACGGATGTTATGATTCCCGCGTGCCAGCGAGGAAAACGCGCGGGAAATTCATCACCATCGAGGGTCTGGACGGCTGCGGCAAGAGCACGCAACTCGAGAGGCTCGCGGCGGTGCTGCGCGCCGACGGGGTCAAGGTGCTGGAGACGCGCGAGCCCGGCGGCACTCCCGTGGGCGAGAAGATCCGCGCCGTACTGCTCGATTCCCGCACCTCCGGCCTTTCGCCCCGGGCCGAGCTGGCGCTGATGTTCGGCGCGCGCGCCCAGCACGTGGACGAGGTGATCCTGCCGGCGCTCGCCGATGGCATTTGGGTATTGTGTGATCGCTTCACCGATTCCACCGAAGCCTACCAGGGCGGCGGCCGCAAGCTGGGCAGCGAGCCCGTGCTGGCGCTGCACAAGCTGCTGTGTCATGACCTCCAGCCCGACCTGACCATCCTCATGCTCTCGGATGTTGAGGCCAGCGTGGCGCGGGCGCGCCGCCGCAACCTGGCGCGCGTCCCCTCGGTCGCGCCGGCGACGGAGGCGCAACCCAACGATGAGAACCGCTTCGAGCAGGAAAGCCGCGCCTTCTTCCAGCACGTTGCCACCACGTACAAGGCGATCGCAAAACGCGAGCCGAAGCGCGTGTTCGCGGTGGATGCACGCCGCGCGCCGGATGTCGTCCACCAGGAAATCGTGGCCGCTGTGAGGCAGCGGCTGGTCGTCGGCTGTCGGTCATCGGTCGTCGGCCGGAAATCCTAATGACCGAAAGCCGGCCCGCGAGAGCGCTAACTTTGCTATCGTTGGTGGTTGGTCCTTGGTCCTTGGCCCTCGGCCGATCATCTCCACGGCCGACGACCGACGACCAACGACCGACGACGAGCCCATGCCCTTCTCTGATTTCTACGGCGACGCTGAAACCGTGACGCGCCTGCGCGAGATGCTGGCGCGCGATCGCCTGCCGCACGCCATCATCCTGGCAGGAGCGCGGGGCGCGGGGAAGTACAAGCTGGTGCAGATGACCGCCAAGACGCTCAACTGCCTCAAGCGCCCGCTCGGCGACGGCCTGCCGGATTTCTGCGGCGCCTGCTCCAACTGCCTTCGGATCGCCGAGGCGGACGATCTCGCCGCGCGTTTCGCCGAGGCCGTGGCCGCGCGCGAGGACATGCGCGAGGCCGACAAGCGCGACACCCGCCTGCTCATCCAGACGCATCCTGACGTGCTCATCATCCCCCCCGATCCGCCGCAGATGATGATCAAGGTCGGCCAGGTGCGACGGGTGATCGAGACCATCTATTTCCGCCCGTCGGAAGGCCGCGAGGCCGTGTACATCTTCACCGATTCCGCCTTCATGAAGGAGGCCGCCAATTCCCTGCTGAAGATCCTGGAGGAGCCGCCGGGGTTCGCCACCATCTTCCTGCTGACCGAGAATCCGGGCGAACTGCTGCCCACCATTCGCTCGCGCGCCATCACCCTGACGCTGGCAGCGCTGCCCGCAGCCGACATCGAGGCCTGCCTCACCCGCATGCGCCCGGAGTGGAACCCCAGGCAGCGCGCCCTGGTGGCGCGGCTTTCCGGCGGGGCGGTCGGCGCCGCGCTTTCCTTTGACCTCACCGCCTATACCACCGCGCGCAAGGACGCGCTCGCGCTGCTGACCACCGCCACCCATCCCCAGGACCACAGCGAGCTGTTCAAGGTCACGGAAACCTACCGCGCCGGCGCTGAAGGCAAGGACAAGACCGAGGAATTGATCCGCACGCTGTACTGGCTGCTCGAAGACCTTCTGTTCCTGAAGTCGGGCACGCCGGAGCTGGTGCGCAACACGGACCTCGCCTCCGATCTGGGCCGGATCGCGCAGAGTGTGGAATTCGCCTGGATCGCCGCCGCGTCTGAGCGCCTGGGTGAAGTGGAGTCCGGCATGCGCCGCAACCTGCTGCGCTCGCTTTCCCTCGACGCCTTCGTCGCCGCACTGGAACGCGCTTAGAAACGGCGTTTACCGCACAATTCATTGTCACGCCGCTGAGGCTGTGATACGGTATGGGCAGAGTCAACCGCTCGAAACTCCTGGGTCATTCCTGAGACGATCGCGTAGCGCGCTGTCGGTAACGACGATGCGAGGCGCTGTGGGTGCTGCCTGGGGAGGTCGGGTACCAGCCGGAGAAGCGCCATGAAAGACGGAAGGGATTCCACCGCAGTGCGCCGGGCCCCTGAGGCGGCGGACGATTTCGCCAATCGCAAGCTGATCCGGCCCTCGCTCAGCCGCTCGGAAGGCAACCACCTCCCCGGCGAGCGCCGCGACCGCGACCGCCCCATCGTCGCCAAGAAAACCCCGCCTCCCGAGCAAACCCACGCCGAGAATTTCTATTACCAGAAGCAGATTCAGGCCAAGACGCGGATGGTCGTGGTCCTCCGCGATGGCGAGGAGGTGCACGGGGTTATCGAGTGGTACGACAAGAACTGCCTCAAGATTATTCGCCTCTCTGGCCAGGGCAACCTGCTGATCTACAAGCCCGCCATCAAGTACATGTTCAAGGAAGCGGAAGAGCCGGAGAAGGACTGAACCGTCACGAGTTCCCAGGTCGCGAGTGATTAGCTGCAGTCACCCACCGCAGCCGGCCAAAAGCGAAAGTCCCCAGAACTAACAGCTGCCCTCACGCAGTCACTTTCGGCAGCACGATCCCCTTCTGCGCCTGGTACTTTCCCTTGCGGTCCTTATAGCTGGTCTCGCAGGGCTCATCTCCCTGGAAGAAGATGATCTGGCACAGGCCCTCGTTGGCGTAGATCTTGGCCGGCAGAGGGGTGCTGTTCGAGATCTCGAGCGTGACGAAGCCTTCCCACTCCGGCTCGAACGGCGTGACATTCACGATGATGCCGCAGCGCGCATAAGTGGACTTGCCCACGCAGATGGTGAGCACGTCGCGCGGGATCTTGAAGTACTCCACCGAGCGCGCCAGCGCGAACGAGTTGGGCGGGATGATGGCGCAGCTCGACCGCACGTTCACGAACGACCTCTCGTCGAAGTTCTTGGGGTCGATCATGGCCGAGTTCACGTTGGTGAAGATCTTGAACTCGTCGGCCACCCGCAGGTCGTAGCCATAGGAAGACAGGCCGAACGAGATCACGGAGTTCGCCACCTGCTTCTCCGCGAAAGGGTTGATCATGTCGTGTTCCAGCGCCATCTTGCGGATCCAACGGTCGCTCTTCAGCATGCTTGTCCTCATCTGTGGCCGGCGGGTCGCCACGAGTCCATTCAGGCAAGGAAGGGTGAGGCCATCTTAAACGCGAAGCGCCGCCGTTGACAACAGTCGCTATCTCCTCTAGCATCTGTTACTTGGCGACTTTCGAGGCCAACGGGCGCAAACCCCGGCCGTGGAGCAGCGCGTGATCAAGCTCGACATCATCAATGAAGTGGTGACCAAGACCGGCATCACCAAGACCAAGGCGGAACTGGCGGTCGAGACCGTCTTCGAGGGCATGAAGAAAGCCCTGGCCCGGGGAGACCGCATCGAACTGCGCGGGTTCGGAGTGTTCAACGTGCGCCCGCGCAAGACCGGCATTGGCCGCAACCCGCGCACCGGCGCCGAAGTCAACATCCCTCCCGGCAAGGCGGTGCGCTTCAAGCCCGGCAAGGAATTGCAATCGATCGACTAGAACGCGGCGGACGGCCCGCACCCTCGGGGCGCGCGCCGCATCTCCAAGCCTTTTCTGCCATGTCTGAGCCGAATCCGCCACTGGCCCCTTCCACCTTCGAGCTGTACCGGCCGGTGGAAGTGTTCGTCGCGCCTCTGCCCCTGAAGCGGCGCTACTGGCTGCACGCGCTGCTGCTCCTGCTGACCATCTTCAGCACGCTGGTGGTAGGAGCGCGTCTGCAATACAACTTCGACCACAACCTGCCGGCGTTCTCGCTGGAGGATTCGATTTTCCCGTGGCGATGGGCCATCGGCAATCCCTCGCACCTGCTGTTGGGTATTCCCTTCTCCGCCACCCTGCTGCTGATCCTGCTGGCGCACGAGATGGGACACTTCCTATACTGCGTGCGCTACCGCGTCTGGGCCACGCTGCCCTTCTTCATCCCCGCCCCCACGCTGATTGGAACATTCGGGGCGTTCATCCGGATACGCTCGCCCATCCGCTCACGGGCCGCGCTGTTCGACATCGGCATCGCCGGCCCCATCGCCGGGTTTGTGGTTGCGGTGGTGGTGCTGGCTTTCGCGCTGACATTCTCGAAACCCATGGCCTATATGGCTGCGGGATCGGACATCCATCTCGGCTATCCGCTGATCTTCCACCTGGTGCGGGGGGCGCTGGCGCTGGTGGCGCCAGCAGGCAGCCAATTGCATCTGAGCCTGCGGCACGTTTATCTGCATCCCACCGCCGTCGCTGCCTGGGTGGGGATGTTCGCCACCGCGCTCAACCTGCTGCCGGGCGGCCAACTCGATGGCGGTCACATCGTGTACTCGGTCGCCCCGCGCATTCACCGCCGGGTCTCGCGCATCACCGTCCTGCTGCTGGTCCTGATGACCATCTTCTGGTTCGGATGGCTGGTCTGGTCGGTGCTGCTGATGGCCACCGGCATGCGCCATCCCCAGGTGCCTGTCGAGCCGAACCTCGACCCTCAGCGCCGGATACTGGCCATTTTCGCGGTCGTCATGCTGGCGCTGACCTTCATCCCCGCGCCCTTCGGCGGCACCGGCGTGCTCTCGCTGTTCAGGTAAGTTTTTGGCCGCGGATTCACGCGGATAAATGCGAATTTCTTTAAGACTTATAGGCCCTCAATCCGGGTTTTTCCGCCTTCAATCCGCGGCGAGGGAAGTTCATAGCAGCGACACCGGGTCCACGTCCACCACCAGCTTGCCACGCGGGATCTTCTCGACGGCAGCGAAGTCCAGCAGGGCGCGCAGGGCGGCGTTCAGCCGCTCGCGGCTCTGCGACTTCAGGATGAAGTGATAGCGGTATTCGCTCTTCAGCCGCGCCAGCGGCGCCGACGCCGGACCCAGTACGCGCACTCCCTGAGGCGGATTTTTCTCCAGCCAGCGGCCCAGCAGGCCGGAATATTCCAACGCCTGCGCCAGCTCGTCCGAGCGCACCAGCACGTTGGCCAGCGCCGTGAAGGGTGGATAGTGCATCCAGCGGCGGTACTGCCGCTCTTTTTCGTAGAACCCGCGGTAATCGTGCCGCCCGGCGAAGCGGACGGCGTAGTGCTCGGGGAAGTATGTCTGCAGGATGACCTTGCCGGGGGTCGAGCCGCGTCCGGCGCGTCCGGCCACTTGGGTGAGCAGTTGGAAGGTGCGCTCAGCAGCCCGGAAATCGGGAAAGCCGAGGGCAAAATCCGCGCCCACCACGCCCACCAGCGTGACGCCATGGATATCGTGGCCCTTGGCAATCATCTGCGTGCCCACCAGCAGGTCGAGTTCACCGGCATGGAGGGCGGAGAGCACGCGCTCAAAATCCCCGCGGCCGCGCACCGTGTCGCGGTCGAGCCGCCCGATGCGCGCCGTTGGAAAGGTCCCATGCAGCAGGTCTTCCAGCTTCTCCGATCCCGTGCCCAGAAAATAGATGTACTGGCTCGCGCACTTCGGACAGACCTTGGGCACCGGCGCCTGATAGCCGCAGTAATGGCACATCAGGAGCTGCGCCCGGCGATGGTGGGTGAGCGCGATGGCGCAGTTCTTGCACTGCACCGTCTCGCCGCAGGAGCGGCAGAGAACCACCGGGGAGTATCCGCGACGGTTGAGCAGGATCATCGCCTGCTCACCGCGATCGAGCCTGCCGCGGATCTCCTCCACCAGCCGCCGCGAAAAGACATGATCTTCTCCCGACTGCTGGAACTCGGCGCGCATGTCCACCAGCTCGACCTCCGGTAGCGGGCGCTGCTCGACGCGCTCAGCGAGTTCCAGCAGAGCGTACTTACCGCTATGGGCGTTGTGGAACGACTCCATCGCGGGCGTGGCCGAGCCCAGCACGACCGCCGCGCCACAAATCTTTCCCCGCATGACAGCCACGTCGCGACCGTGATAGCGCGGCATTTCTTCTTGCTTGTAGGAGCTGTCCTGCTCCTCGTCCACGACGATCAGGGCGAGATCGCGCACGGGCGCGAACACCGCCGAACGTGTCCCCACCACCACCCGTGCGTCGCCGTTGCGGATGCGGTGCCATTGCTCGGCCCGCTCGGCATCGGTGAGGGCGGAGTGCAGGATGGCCACCTGGTCTGCGAAAATCTCATGCAGGTTGGCGGCGGCCTGCGGCGTCAAACCGATCTCAGGCACGAGCAGGATCGCCGACCGGCCCGCCGCCAGCAGGTCCTGCATGGCCGCCAGGTACACCGCGGTCTTGCCTGAGCCGGTGACGCCGAACAGCAGCGTGACCGAGAACTGCTTCTCTTCGGCTCGTTTACGAATCTGTTCGAGAGCCGCCGCCTGCGCCGGGTTGAGCGGAAAGTCCAGCGCTGGCTTGCCTGCGAGGCGGGAAACCGCAAATTCCGCCGGTTCTTCGACGATCTCCACGATCCCGCGCCGCGCCAGCGTCGCGAGCGTGCTCGGCGGCACCTCGAGGCTGCGCAGATGCTCTACCGGGGCCCGGCCGCCGGCCGCGGCCAGAGTCTCAACCAGCTTGCGCTGATTGTCGTTGAGCTTGCCGCTGATTTCTTTCAGTTGGGCGATGCGGCGGGTGCGCCGGGCATCGCGCGCGCTGGAAATATCCTCGGCGGTGATCCAGCCCTTGCGCGCCATTCCCGCCAGCAGCTCGCGCCCGGCTCGAAGGGCGCTGCGCAGGGTCTGTTCTCGCGCGCCGTCTCGCGCGGCAAGGTAATCGAGCACGCGGTATTCGAGCATCTGCTCGTCCGCAGACCTCTTGGATCGCCGCGAGGATCCGCGTTCTGCCGATTGGTGTAGCGCCGCCCATCCCGCCTCGGTGATGCGGAACGCCCGCGCCCGCTTTACCTCCGCGCCCAGCGGCAGCATGGTGCGGAAGACTTCGCCGAGCGGCGCCAGATAGTAGTGGGAGATCCATTCCCCCAGGCGCATCAGTTCGGCGTCGAGCACCGGGGCCGCGTCGAGGATTTCTAGGACGTGCTTCGCCTCGACCGAAGGCGTGCGGTCGTGCAGCGCGGTCACCACTCCCGGCAGCCGCAGGTTGCGAAAGGGCACCAGCACGCGTCCGCCGACCACCGGCTCTGCCCCGTTCAGCCGGTAGGTGAAGCAGGTCTCCAGCGGGACGGGAAGCGCGACATCGCAGAATTGCGGCATGGTCGGAAGGGCAATTTAACCACAGAGGGCACAGAGGTACACGGAGGGAAAAGCGCGGGCATGGTTCATATGCTCTGTGATCCTCTGTGTCCTCTGTGGTCAGATTCTTGAATCAGTCGGCGCCCCGGCGCGGCTTCAGCCCCAGGTACTCCATCACCATCTGCAGGTCTTTCCACGTCTCTTTTTTCTGGCGGGGATCGCGCAACAAGAACGCCGGATGGTAGGTCACAGCCAGACGCGTGCCGCGGAAATCGAACCAGCGGCCGCGCAGCTTGGCCATAGGCTCGTTCAGGCCGAGCAGGCAGCGCGCCGCCACCGCGCCCAGGGCCACGACCGCCTTGGGCTGGATCACGGCGATCTGGCGCAACAGAAATGGTGAGCAGGTCTCGATCTCCTCTCGCTCCGGCGTGCGGTTGCCCGGCGGGCGGCACTTCACCACGTTGGCGATGTAAACCTGCTCGCGCTTCAGACCCATCGCCTCGATCATCTTGTTGAGCAAATGCCCGGCGCGTCCGACGAACGGCCGCCCTTGCTCGTCTTCATCTGCGCCCGGCCCCTCGCCGACGAACATCAGCTCAGCGTTGGCATTGCCTTCGCCGAAGACGATAGTCTTTCGTCCCAGGCGTGCCAGTACACAGCGCGTACACTCGCCCAGGTCTTCCTTGATGAGTCGTAGCGCCTCAGCACAGTCGGCGACTGCGGCCTCCGGCTGGGGCGCGACAAAAAGGTCGGGCGTGGCGACGCAGGTGGAAATCGGCAGGGTCTCCGGCTGCTCAACTGCAGAGACGTTAGGTGCAACCTCTCTCCTGTAGAAGTCGTATATCCCCAAATCGCGGTAATACTGCAGGCGGGCGGTGAGGAGTTGCTGAGTATGGGAATCCATCAGCGACGTGTGCCGGCGGGGGCAGCCTCGGACCGCTGCTGCTTGATGCGCACCACCGTATCGAGCACGCGGTGCGCGACTTCCCACTTGGTGGTCTCGGGAACGTCGATGGTTTCGGCGGGCGTGATGATGGTGACCGCGTTGCGCTCCGAATCCATGCCAATGCCCTGGCGCGAGACGTCGTTCACCACGATGGCGTCGAGCGATTTGGACGCCAGCTTGCGGCGCGCATTCTCGAGCGCGTTCTCGGTTTCGGCGGCGAAGCCGACGACGATCTGCAAGCTGCGTTTCGACGCCACTTCCGCCAGGATATCGGAAGTCGGCTCGAGTTCCAGTGACAGCGCGCCGCGGCGCTTGATCTTCTGCGGCGAGCGCTGTTTCGGCTTGTAGTCGGCGACCGCGGCGGCTTTGATGACGATGGTCGCGTCCCCCATCCGCGACAGTACGGCCTGCCGCATCTCTTCCGCAGTCTCGACCGGGACCAACTCGGCTGCGCCGGGCGCGCTTAGCGCGGTCGGGCCGCTTACCAGCACCACGCGTCCGCCGCGCCGCAGGGCCGCTTCCGCCAGCGCGTATCCCATGCGGCCGCTGGAGCGGTTGCCGATGTAGCGCACCGGATCAATGGGCTCGCGCGTCGGTCCGGCGGTGATAAGCACGGTTTCCCCGGCGAGGTCCTGCGCCGCGCCCAGCGCCTGCATCACCGCCGCTACGATGGTTTCGTTGGCCGCCAGCCGGCCCGGACCGGTCATGCCGCAGGCGAGGTAGCCGGCATCGGGCTCGACCACATGCACCCCGCGCTGCTTCAGGATTTCGACATTGGCGCGGGTCGCCGGGTGGTCCCACATGTTGACGTTCATCGCGGGCGCGACCACAACCGGCGCTGTAGTAGCGAGGTAAAGCGTGGAAAGGAAGTCGTTGGCGATCCCCTGCGCGAACTTGGCGAGGACATCGGCGGTGGCCGGCGCGACCAGCAGCGCGTCGATCGACTGCGCGATCGCGATGTGCTCCACTGCGGAGTCGATGTTGGGCTGCCCGGCACCCGCTGCGAACAAATCGGTAATGACCTTTTCACCGCTGAGGGCGGCGAAGGTCAGCGGCCGCACGAACTCCTGCGCCGCCCCGGTCATGACCACCTGCACCCGCACGCCGCGGTCCTGGAGCTGGCGTACCAACTCCGCCGCTTTATAGGCCGCGATCCCTCCGCTGACCCCGAGTGCGATCTTCATGGATTGATTCTACCCCGCGGAGCGCAGCGAAGGGCCTCAGGAAAGAGGACCCATTGTAAGATGCGCAGGTCCCTCGCAAGCTCGGGATTTCGGCAGCGGGCTCCCGCTCCCATTCGCTGCGCTCATGGCCGCTCACGCCCGCTAAGAGGCCTCAACTTCGCCCTTATTGATCGCCTGTTCCAGGATCTCGTTGGCGACCTCGGCGGCCGAGCGCGGCGCCTCCATCGTCCACTTGACCTTGCCGGCGGCGATCTCCTCCTGCGCGATCTTGCAGGGCTTGCGGGAATGCGTATCCACCAGCGGGCGCGATCCCGATTGCAGTTGGCGAGCACGGCGCGCGGCGACCAGGATGTAACGGTAGTTGCTGTCGAAGCCGTCCATCAGCTTCATGCTGTGACCTCTCTCACTTCAAGATCCCGAGCTTGCGCTCGGGATTCGGCAACGGGTTCACGCCCGCTACGCGCCTCAACTTCAACGTCCGCCGGGAGTTGCGGACAGAGCAAAGGACTCCAGAATGGGCTGGAGCGTCGGGCGCATGTGAGCTTGCCGGTGACGCTCCGCGGTGACCAGCCATTTCTTTTCTTCGGGGGAACGCGGCCCGCCCGCGCGACGAACCCGCACGGCCAGCACGATGGCCTTGAGCTCGTCGATGGACCGCTCAAGCTGGTCGTTAACAAGAATATAGTCGTAATTCCCGTAATTCTCAATCTCCTTGGCGGCGGTCACCAGCCGCCGCTGGATTACCTCCTCCGACAGCATGCCCTCGGCGTGGCTGCGCCGGCGCAGGCGGCGCTCCAGTTCCTTGCGCGTCGGCGGCAGGATGAAGATGCTCACCGCGTCGGGGAGCTTCTGCTTCACCTGCCGCTCGCCCTGCACGTCGATGTCGAGCAGCAGGTCGTGGCCGCGCTCGCGGGCGCCCTCGAGGAAGCGGTTGGCGGTGCCGTAGTAGTTGCCGAAGACCTCGGCGTGCTCCAGCAACGCATCCTCCGCCAGCAGGCGCTCGAACTCCTGGCGCGAGATGAAGAAGTACTCGTGACCATCGTGCTCGCTGCCGCGCGGCGGGCGCGTGGTGTAGGAGACGGAAAACTCCAGATTGCTGACCGCCTTGCGCAGCTCACTCACCAGCGTCGATTTCCCCGAACCCGACGGCGCCGAGATGATGTAGACGGTGGTCATTCCACGTTCTGCACCTGCTCCCGCGATTTCTCGATCTCGGACTTCATGGCCAGGCCCAGCTCGGTGATACGCAGGCCCTCGCCGGAGACCCCCGAGGTCTTCGACAGCAGGGTGTTGGCTTCACGGTTCATCTCCTGCAGCAGGAAATCCAGCTTCTTGCCGGCCTCGCCGCCTTCATCCAGCACGCCCAGAAAATGCTGGATGTGGGTGTTGAGACGGACAATCTCTTCCTGGATGTCGCTGCGTTCGGCCAGCAGCGCGGCTTCCTGCAGGATGCGGTCGGGGTCGGCGTGGCTGCCGATCAACTCCTTCATGCGGGATTGTATTTTTTCCAGGTAAGCACGCGCAACCGCGTCGCACAGCTTCCCGACCTCCGCCGTCGCGCTCCTCAGGCGGGCCATGCGCTCGCGCAGTTCCCGCTCGATGCCGTGTCCTTCCTCAACGCGCATGCGGTCGAGTTGCGCAATGGCTTCGGCCAATCCTGCGAGTACGCGGGCTCCGGTCTCCGCATCGAGCTCGGCTTCGCCCGAGCTGAGCGCGCCGGGCATGCGGAGCACGGCATTGAGGTCGGGCTCGCCGGAAATGCCGAACTCCCGCGCGGCCTGCCGGAAAGCCTGCACGTACCCGCCCACCAGTTCGCGGTTCACCGCCAGCGCCGCCGCCCCGGCGCCGTCGAGTGCGAGCGTCAGCTCAACGTGTCCGCGCGCGACCCTCTCCTTCAGCACGCGCCGCAGCTTCATCTCCAGCGCATCCGATTGCGGCGGCATGCGCAGGTGGAGGTCCAGGAAGCGGTGGTTCACCGACTTCAGCGCCAGCGTAAAGCTCGCATCCGGGCGCACCTGCCCTTTGAACTGGGCGAAGGCGGTCATGGAGCGGATGGGCATGGGCTAGCTTTCCGGACCCGCGGACATCTTGTAGGGCTCCGCATCCAGGAACTGTAGATCATACAGCCGGCGGTAGGTGCCCAGACGGCTGAGCAGGTTCTCGTGCGTGCCGGTATCGGCGATCTGGCCGTTCTCCAGCACCACGATGCGGTCGGCGCGGCGCACGGTGGAGAGCCGGTGCGCGATCACGAACACGGTGCGCCCCACCATCAGGTTCTGCAGCGCCGACTGCACCAGCGCTTCCGACTCGCTGTCGAGAGCCGAGGTGGCCTCGTCCAGAATCAGGATGGTAGCGTCCTTCAGCAGAGCGCGCGCGATGGCGATGCGCTGGCGCTCCCCGCCGGAGAGCATCAGCCCGCGCTCCCCGATGATGGTGTCGTATCCCTCGGGCAGCCTCTGGATGAAGTCGTGGGCGAGGGCCGCCTTGGCGGCCGCGATCACGGCATGGTTGGAGACGTGGGGCTGTCCGTAGGCGATGTTGTTGCGCGCCGTGTCGTTGAACAGGATGGTGTCCTGGGTGACGATGCCGATCTGCCGCCGCAGCGACGCCAGGGTGACCTCGCGCACGTCGTGGCCGTCGATCAGGACGCGCCCGCCGCTCACGTCGAAGAAGCGCGGGATCAGGTGCACCAGCGTGCTCTTGCCGGCGCCGCTCGAGCCCACGATGGCCAGCACTTCGCCCCTCTTGACTTCCAGCTCGATGTCGCGCAGCACCTCGCGGTCGCCTTCCCCACTCACGCCGTAGGAGAAGTTCACGTGCTCAAAGCGGACGCTGCGGCTGAAGTTCGGCAGCGTGGCCGCGTGGGGCTTCTCGTGAACATCGTCTTTCTCGTCCATAAAGGAGAACAAAGTCGCGGAGGCGCCCAGCGCCTGCTGGAAGCTGTTGTTATACAGCGCAAACTTCCGCACCGGGTCGTACAGCTTGTAGATGGCGAAGATGAAAGCCAGGAAGGTGCCGGGCGTGAACACCTGGTGGTTGATGCGGTCGCGGCCCAGCAGCAGCAGCATGCCGACGGCCGCCGCGCCGAACAGGTCCATCAGCGGCGAACTCAGGGCGACGGCGCGCACCGAGTGCATGTTGGCGTGGAACAACCGCCGGGAGGCGCCATGAAAGCGCAGGCTCTCCCAGAGCTCGGTGCCGAACGCCTTCACGATGCGGTTGCCGGTGATGGTCTCGTGGAGGATGTTTTGCACGTCCGCCAGCTTGTCCTGGCCGCGACGGGTGGTGTGGCGCACGCGTTTGCCGATTCGCCCCGCAGAAACCACGATGAACGGGACGAACAGTAGCAGCACCCATGCCAGCTTGCCGCCCAGCGAAATCACGACCCCCATGGTGAACAGCAGCACGAACACCTGCTGCAGGGATTCGGCCAGCACCGAGCCCATGGCCACCTGGACACGCTCGACGTCGTTGACGATGGTCGAAAGCAGAGTGCCCGTGGAATAGCGCGTGAAGAAGCCCACGGAACGGCGCAGGATGGCGTTGTACAGGTCGTTGCGCAGGTCGGTGATGAGGCCGAAGCCGGCGTAGTACACCAGGTAGGTGCTGGCGTAATCGCAGATCCCCTTGATCAGGGTGGCCATTACCAGCGCGAATGCGACCATTGTCCACGCATTCTTGAAGTGCTCAGGAACGAACTGCTGCAGGTAGAGCGTGTACTGGGTGCCGGGAAGGCGCGCCAGCACGATGTCGTGGCTGCCCGCATCCGGCCGCAGAACGCGGTCGAGGATGGGGCCGATCAGCAGCAGCCGGAAGGCGTCAGCCGCGCCCACACCCGCGGCCAGGGGAACCGAGAACAGCAGTTGCGGGATGTAACGGCGGACGTAATGGAGCAGCCGGATCAGAGGCCGCATCGCGCCTCGAAGCTGGTGAGGAGTAGGGGCAAACTTACATTCTACCGGATTAAGCCCCGCTTGCTTCGGCACCGAAGGGAAAGAACCTTTTCCGCTACCGCGGGCTGTCGCGGTGGATTGCTTTGACGCGGTAACCCGCCCGGGCCAGCCGCTTGTAAACCTCTTCCGCAATAAACACCGAGCGGTGCTGCCCGCCCGTGCACCCGAACCCGATGGTCAGATAGCTCTTGCCCTCGTTGACGTAATGCGGCAGCAGGTAGATGAGCAGCTCGGAAATGCGGGAGATGAACTCCCGCGTCTGCGGGAAGGAGCGGATGTACTTGGCCACCCGCGGGTGCCGTCCGGTATGAGGGCGGAACTCGGGCACAAAGTGCGGGTTGGGCAAAAAGCGCACGTCGAACAGCAGGTCGGCTTCCTCGGGCACGCCCTGCCGGTAGCCGAAGCTCACACAGGAGACCAAAATGTTCTTGTCCGTGGCCTGCCGCTGGAAGCGCTCGGTCAGGTGTGCGCGGAGCTCGTGCACGTTGAACTTGGAGGTGTCGATCACCACGTCCGCCAGATTGCGCAGCGTGGAAAGCCGGCGGCGCTCGGCGGTGAGCGAAGCCTTCACCGGCGACGAGGTCCCCAGCGGATGCGGGCGGCGCGTCTCGCTGAAGCGCCGCAGCAGGGATTCGTCGGTGGCTTCCAGGTAGACCACGGTCGTCGGCAGCAGCTTCTTGACCGAGTGCAGGATGGCCGGCAGCTTGTCCAGACGCTGCCCTTCGCGCACGTCCACCACCAGCGCCGCGCGTTCGATCTCCGAGTGCAGCACCAGCTCGGCGAAATGCGGGATGAGGTCCACCGGCAGGTTGTCCACGCAGTAGAAGCCGAGGTCCTCGAACGCCTTGAGCGCCGAACCCTTGCCCGAGCCGCTGATGCCGGTGATCAGCACCATCTCGGGCTGACGGCGGCGTGACCGAGGGCGCCCGTCGCTCCCGGCAGCCGGCTTGGAAGCGGCCCGCCGCTTCCTTTTCACCGAATGGCGCGGCATAAGCTCGATGGTAGCAGAACTACAGGATTAGACGATGGGGGCGCGTCTAAGGTTTACGCCCGGCGGATGCCACCGCCCAAATCCCGGCGATTTATCTCGCTCCCGCCTGCTTCAGCAACTCGATCACCTGCTCGTTCTGCGGCCGGGCCGAGGCCCGAGCAAGCACACTAGCGCCATTCGACATGCGTGCATTGGGGTCGGCGCCCTTTTCGAGCAGCATCTGCACGATAGCAGTGTGTCCGCCGGCGGACGCTTCCATCAGGGCGGTGCGGCCGTCGCGAGCGCGGGCGTTCGGATTGGCGCCGTGCTCGAGCAGCAACTGGACGGCGCCGGTGTTGCCCGCGTCCGCCGCCTGCATCAGCGGAGTGGTGCCGTTCGAGCTGGGCGCGTTGGAATCGGCATGGTGGGCCAGCAGCGCCTCGACCGTCCCCGGATCGCCGCTCTCGGCGGCCAGCAGCAGCGGCGTTGTTCCGTTATTGTTGCTGGCGTTGGGATCCGCGTCGTGCTCGAGCAACTGACGGAGGGTGCGCTCGGCGCCGCGGGCAGCAGCATGATGCAGGGCTGTCCAGCGGCGTCGGTCGCGCGCATCCACCATGAGCCGCAGTTGGCTGGGAGCGCCGGTCCGCCGCTTGCGGGCGCCGAGCTTGTCGGCGTTTTCGGCGGCACCCAGCAAGGCAGACACCGTGCTGGGATCGTCACCCGCGGCGGCAATCATCAGTGCTGAGGTGCCGATCTTGTCCTGCGCGAGATAATCCGCTGCCGTGCCCAGCAGGATGCGAACGAGGTCGGTGCGGTGGGCATCGGCGGCAAGGATCACCGCGTTCCACCCATTGGCGTCCTTGACGCTGACGTCAGCGTGCCGGGCCAGCAGCAGGCGCAGGATCTCCGGACTGCCGTCATCGGCGGCGGTCAGCAACGCCGTCCAGCCCATGGCATCGCGGGCGTTGACGTCGGCGCCGGCAATGATGAGCATGCGCGCCAGCGCCGCATCCGTGCCCTCCGCCGACTTCATCAACGCCGTCACCCCGTGCTCGTCGCGGGCGTTGGGATCGGCGCCTTGTGCCAGCAAATGTTGGACCCGGGTGCGATCGTCGCGCTCCACCGCGGCCAGCAACGAGTCGTTGAGCTTCTTGGTTTCTTCGGCGGAGAGCGGTGGCGGGGCAGCGGGTTGTGGCGTAGTTTGTCCTGCCGCCAACGGCAGCAAGAGCAGAATCCAGAACAGTTGACGGAATAACCGCATCAGCTCGCCGATGCCATTGTAGGGCGACACGCGTGCAGAAATGTGTGTACTAATTGCTGTGTTCTGAAAACCAAACGGGGCACCTCTCTGTGCCCCGTTAAGCCTGACTCCTGACTACCGACTCCTGACTCCTGGTTACGGCGCTTCGATCAGCTCCATTTTGCCGTCTTTGGTGCGATGGAGCACTTTCACCCGCCCCTGGTTGTCGCGGAACACGAACACATCGCGGTCGCGGAACTCGGCTTCTTTGATGGCTTCTTCCAGAGTCAGCGGGCGCAGGGCCACGGAGCTGTCGTCGCGTGTCACATGAGCTTCTGCGGTCCGCACCACGGCGGGATAGGTGTGCACCACCACCGGCACGGCGGTCGAAAGATTATTCCCGACGGCGGCCTGCTGCTCGGCGGCGGTGGCCTCCCCATTCCACTTTTTCTTGGGCTGGCGCTTCTTGTCCCTCCAGCGCCCTTTGTATTTGAGCGCCTGGCTCTCGATGCGCTCCAGGGCTTCGCCCACGGCGGAATTCATGTCCCCGGCTTCGGCGATGCCGACAATGGGATGGGTGCGAATCGTGATGGTGATCTCGGCGATGTGGCGGTGTTTCTCTGCCGCGAGGATGACGTTGGTCTTAAATGCGGTACCCAGGATTTTTTGCAGCTTGGCAAGGCCTTGATCGATCTGCTTGCGGACGGCGGGAGTGGCTTCGTACTGCCTGCCGGTATATTCCACGTTCATAAAGCCTCCTTTGTCCCGTGCCCTAGCCCAAAGGGGATTCAGGACTGGTTCACGACGGAGTCACTTTGGCCACGCTGGTTGCCAACAGCGGAATCTGCCAAGGTGACTCGCCCCGGAAGCTGCGGGCTGCTCCCGCCGCGTCCTGGGCCGACAATGGCCTAGTTTTTCACTCTGCGCTGATGGGTGCTCGGGATGCGCATGTCCTCCCGATATTTCGCGACCGTGCGACGAGTGACCTGGATGCCCTGCGACTGCAGGATGCGGGTGATCTGCTCGTCGGTGAGCGGCCTGGCAGGATCCTCTTCCTCGATCAGTTTCTTGACCCGGCGTTTGAGGATGAGGAGCGAGGTGTTGGAGCCCTCAGGTCCATTCACGCTCTCACTGAAGAAGTACCGCAGCTCGAACACTCCCTGGGGAGTGTGCGCGTACTTGTTGGCGACGGCGCGGCTGACGGTGGAGGGATGGACGCCAATCTCCTCCGCCACTTCCTTGATCATCATGGGCTTGAGCTGATCGATGCCGAAATCCAGGAAGTCGCGCTGCCGGCCGATAATGGCGTAGCACACCTTCACGATAGTCTGCTTGCGCTGCTCGATGTTCTTGATGAGCTGGATGGCTGACTTGTAGCGCTCCTTGACGTAGGTGCGCACGTCCTTCTCGGCGGTGTCGCGGCTCAGCAAGCGCCGGTAGGCGGGATTCAGACGAAGCTGCGGAACATCGTCGTCGTTCATCACCACCACCCACTCGTCGCCCTGCTTGACGAAGGCCACGTCCGGCTCGATCAAGCGCGCGTCGCTGCGGTTGTAGCGCAGCCCGGGCCGCGGGTCCAGTGTCTTGATGTAGTCCAGGGCCGCCATCACCGCCTCCAGCGGGCGCCCGATGGCCTTCGAGATTTCGCGGTACTGCTTGTTCTGCAGCGGACGCAGGTGCTCGTCCACGATCACCGTGGCATCCTCGAGCACCTGTTCGGTGTCGCCGTTCAGCCCGTGGGACTTGCGGAACTGCTGCTGGTACTTGAGCTGGGCGAGCAGACACTCGCGCAGGTCGCGTGCCGCCACCCCCACCGGATCCATCTGGCGTACCAACTCGATGGCTTCGTGCAGGTCCTCGCGGCTGAAGCCGGGACGCGGGAACTCCAACAGCTTGCGCTCCACCTTGGCGTCAGGCGCGGCGCCGGCCTCGGCTTCGACCTCGGCAGGTTCCAATTCACCAACCGCTTCTTCCACCGCAACGCTGCTGCCGTCGGTCTCAGTCTCGAAGATGCCTGCGGCCTCCTGGAGCGGACTTGACGCCGCCGGCAGGCTCGCGGCGTCCAGGGCATCCGGCTCCGCTTCGGCGGCAATTTCCGAGATCACGGACTCCGCCGCCTCGTCCTTTTCTCCCGGCTGCACCGGCAGGCCCAGCAGCTCTTCATCGCTGGCGATCAGATATCCATCTTCATTCAGGTTGCCGATCACCTGTTCGGCAGCCTCGCGCACCCTAGCGGACACATTCATGGCGCCGAGCTGCCACGTCAGGTGGTCGGTGAGGGTGCTGGGACGCGAAAGGAAATTCTCGAAAGAAGGCTTCTCGATGATCTCCGAAGCCGGGCTGCGATAACCCGGGTCCAAATAATCCTGGAAGAAAGACCCAAAGTCGATCTCCTCAAACGGGTCTTTATTCTCCCCCTCCAGCACCGGCTCATCGGCCGCCTGGGAAGGATCGCGTTCCCGGTCTTCTTCCCGGGCCGCCACTTCGTCGAGCAGGGGGACCGAGGATTCCAGCTCCTCCAACACCGGGTTCTCCACCATCTCGGCGGTGATCATGTCCCTGAGCTCCAACTTGTTCAGAGCCAGGACGCTGACCATCTGCACCAGGCCCGGGGTAAGGATCTGCTTCTGGGTGACCTTCAGGTTCAGTCTGGGCTGGAGTAAGACCATCGCGTGTGTACGGCTTCCAGATTCCTGTTGTAACCTATCCGGGCGTTGCGGCCTAGATGACTACGGTACCCATCGCCGGGCTGCCGTGCGATTACCTCTGCAATCTTGCCTAAACCAGCGAGAAACTTTCGCCTAGATAGACCCGCTTGACCTCGGGGTCGTTGCCTAACTGCTCCGGAGTACCCGTGCGGAAGATACGGCCCTCGTTGATGATGTAGGCGCGGTCGGTGACCGAGAGGGTCTCGCGCACGTTGTGGTCGGTCACCAGCACTCCGATCCCGCTCGCCTTCAGGTCGAAGATGATCTTCTGCAAGTCCAGGACGGCGATGGGGTCGATCCCGGAAAAGGGCTCGTCCAGCAGCATGAACGAGGGCGAGATGCACAGGCAGCGCGCAATCTCGACCCGGCGCCGCTCGCCGCCGGAGAGCGCGTAGCCCCGGTTCTTGCGGATCACCCCCAGGCCGAGCTGATCGATCAGTTTTTCCAGCCGCTCCCGGCGCTCGTGCCAGGAGATGGGTTGCGCTTCCAGCACCGCCAAGATGTTTTCCTCGACCGTCAGCTTGCGAAAAATCGAGGGCTCCTGCGACAGGTAGCTGATGCCATAGTTGCGCGCCCGCAGGTACATGGGCACGTCGGTGATGTCGTTGCCATCCAGCAGCACCCGCCCGGTGTCCGGCGGCGCCAGCCCCACGATCATGTAGAAGCTGGTGGTCTTACCGGCACCGTTCGGGCCCAACAGACCTACTACTTCCCCTTGGCTGATGCGGAGAGTAACGCCATTGACCACCCTGCGACCGCGGTATGATTTGCTGATCTCGTCAGTCGCCAGAGTCTGCATTCACTTGCCCGTATGGGTCTGGGTGACGGTGCGAGTCGCACTCTCACTACCTGCCAGCACCGTATCACTGCGACTGTAGAAAGTCAACGAATCGCCGGTGATAACGCCGCGTTCGGCATCAAAAATGCTAGGACGTCCACCCCTCAGGACGTATTTACCATCCGCTGCCGTGTAAGTCATTGTATTTCCTACCGCTTTTCTGGAAGGTTGCTGGACGACCACGTGTCCTCGGGCCACAATTTCCTCAATCTGACTGGCATCGGACGTGCCCTGCGTCGCACTGCTCTGGCCCCGGGGCTTGAGGAGAACGTCAGCATCGTCGGCGCTCATCGTCCCCTCTGTTGACTTAAGCAATACCCCCCCATGGAAGACCGCCCGGCGCTGTGGGTCGGAGTAGGTCAGTGAGGAGGCGGTTACCGTGACCGGCGTCCCCTTGGACTTGCCGTCGTTCTGGACAAAGACCGTGGAAACCGCCTGCCTAGCGCCTTTGGCCTTCAGGACGCGGTCGGCGCGGTCGAATTCGATCAGCGGCGCCTCCACGATGTTGCTACCTTGCCACAGACGCGCCGAGCCGGAGTAGGTCGCGGTGCTGGTCTGGCGGCGGGCGGTCATGCTGTCGGCGGTCACGTGGATGGGTTCGGCCCCCCCCAGCAGCGCCCCGCCTGGCTGCGGCCGCGTCTCCCGGTAGGTGGTCTTGACCTCACCTTCGGCGAAGGCGTCGCCGGTGCGCCGGTTGAGCTTAAGCACGCGGGCGGTGGTCGCGCCGCCGGCTTCCATCCAGCGGGGCGAGCCGGTCAGCACCAGGGTTTCATCGCCCGGAGTGTAGTGCGCCTGGTTGGCCGTGGCGCTGCGCTGCGCGTCGTTATACCGCACATTGCCCTGCTGAACCACGCTCGCGATGCCGCCGTCGCTGGGATTGAATGCCACGTCCAGGGTCTGGCTGGTGCTTACCTTGTCGGGTTGTCCCGGTGTCGCGCCGACAATTTTGGCATCCGGCTCACCATGCACCGCGCGCAGACGGCTGTCCGCGTCGAAGCTCATGTCGAAGCGCCCGGCGGTAATGACGGTATCGCCCTGGGTGGCGGCCGGTGCTTGCGGGCGTATCGTGATCCTGGCCGTGCCGCCGGTCACGGCCCGCTCCAGTCGTCCCTCGGCGAGGAACAGGTCGAGCACGTCGGAGGCCAGCTCGACGGATTGCGCGGCCTGCTTGGCGGTTGCGCGCTGGTCCTGGATGAACCGCACACCATCCGTCGCTTTGACCTGGGTGAGGACATTCCGCGGGCCGAAGGCCAGTGTGGCGCGTCCCGCGGCACCGTGAAACGGCGATGGTCCCTCCTGCTGGAACTTCACACCTCCGAAGAGCACGCCCGACTGGATCTCGTTCTTGGGTCCCAGCGCGAAGTCGCCCTGGGCGGCCTCGACGCGGGCCGGGTTGGCGCCCCGTGTGAGGCCGCGCAGGTCGCCGGCAGCGGCCATGCGGGAGATACTGTTGTCGTCGCGCAGGTAGAGCGTAAGCTGGCGGGCGTCAATATCGGACGCCGGGCGCTCAATGCGCGCGGCCTCCAGCACCGCCCGCCGCGGGTTCTGCGTGATGATCGCGTGCCGCGCCAGGATCGTTGCCCCCTCCAGCGTCTCGACCTGCACCTGGGAGCCCAGCGTTAGCGTGTTCGATTTCGCATCGTAGGTCGCGCCCAAGGCGCTACCGGTGGCCTGCGGGATGCGGAATTCGATCTTCTCGCGCGTCGCTGCCGCGCCCGTCTTCTGGTTGAAAGTCAGGCCGCTGGTTTTTAGGTGGATGGGATTCTTCAGCTCCACGGGCGCCGCCTGGTCGGGACGTACCGGGCCTTGCGCATCGCCCTCCAGATCGATGGCCACATCGCCGTGGGCGATGATGTCCCCTGAATTGGGGTCATATTCGAAACTGTTGCCGTAGATCTGGTCGAAGCGGTCGGAGCGGCGACCGTACACCAGGATGCTCACGTCGTGCAGCTCGGCCCTGCCGCCCTCCTTGTACTGCACGGCCTTGGAGGCGTGCACGGTGAAGATCGTCCGCCCGGCTTCGGACTTTGACAGCGTGAAGCCCTGCGTGCTCTGCTGGATTTCGACGCCCATGCTGCCGGGCGCGCGCTCTGCGACCCGCCAGGCGTGAATGCGTCCGTAGAGGTAGTAGGCGAGGGAGATCGCAATCACGAAGATGGCCGCCGCCGCAAACCATTTGCGCAGGCGCTTGGGGTCCAGAGGCATGTCTGAGTTCTATCTTACGCGAGGAAGGGGGCGGCAGTTGGCTCTGGGCTGTTGGCTCTGGGCTTGTAGCGCCGGCGTCTCGCCCCCACATAGTTCTTCAGGCGCTGGGCACGGCTGCTTTCGCCGCCATCGCGTAATCCCGCAGCGAGAGCCGTATCCCGCCGAACTCGGGATTCGAGTTCTTCTCCACCGTGAAGGCGATGTCCAGCACGTCACCGGCGACCAGCGGCTCCTTCTCAGTGCGCTCCACCATCCGCCAGCCCATGGCATCGAAGGCGTGGAACTGCGCGCGGCCGTTGTTGCCGGGCGTCTCCTTCACCACGCGCAGCTTGAGATGTTTTTCCTTGAGCACCTTCGGCGGCAGGCCGAGGCGCACACCGCGGGCGAAGAACACCGGCTCGGGATTGCCCATGCCGAAGGGACGCAGTTGCTCAACCATAGCGTGTAGCTGTGGAGTGACCTGCTCGAGCCCGAGTTCCGCATCCACCGCCAAGACCTGCTCGAAGTCGGCGGGCGTGAGCCGGGAGCGGGCGTAGCGGTCGAGCGCCTCGCACAACTCCGGCAGGCGCTCCGACGGCAGCGCGAATCCTGCGGCGTGCGCGTGCCCGCCAAAACGGGTGAACAGACCGGCGCAGGATTCGAGCGCATCCAGCAGGTGGAACGCGTCGATGGACCGTCCGGAGCCATGCGCCTCGTCGCCATCGCGCGCCACGACCAGCGCCGGACGCCCGGTCCGCTCCATCACCCGCGTGGCGCAGATGCCGACCACGCCGCGATGCCAGCCCTCGCCGTCGATGACCATGCAGTAGCGCTCGCGCAGCCCGGCATCGCTATCAAGACGCTTGCGTATCTCTGCCATGATCCGCTGCTCTTCGGCCTGGCGCTCGGCGTTGAGCCGGTCGAGATGCTCGGCCAATTCGCGGGCGCGCGCCTCGTCGCGCGTGGAGAACAGCTCCACGACGTCCTGAGCCACGTCCATACGCCCGGCGGCATTGATGCGCGGCGCGAGACGAAAGGCCACGTCGCCGGAGTTGATCGCTTGCCCGGAATCGAGCGCCGACACCGCGATCAGCGCCTTCAGCCCCGGGTTGACGGCATGCCGCAGGCCATCGAGGCCGAGGCGCGCGATCACGCGGTTCTCGCCGACCAGGTCCACGGCATCGGCAACGGTGGCAATGGCGACCATCTTCAAGAAGGACGGCAACAGGCGCGCGCGGCCGCTCTCTTCCAAGAGCGCCTGCACGATCTTGAACGCCACCCCGGCCCCGCACAGCTCCTTGCACGGATACCCGCAACCCGGCTGATTGGGATTGAGCACGGCCAGCGCTCCCGGCACGCCCTGCCCGACTTCGGGCAGGTGATGGTCGGTCACGATCAGGTCCACACCCACGCGGTGCGCGGTTTCCGCCGCGGCAAAGGCGCGGATGCCGGTATCCACGCTGATGATCAGCCGCACACCCTCGGCCGCGGCGCGCTCGATCACCTCGTCCTTCATGCCGTAGCCTTCGCGGATGCGGTGCGGCACGTGGAAATCGGCGGCGCCGCCGCAGAGCTCGATGGCCGTCTTCAGGATGACGACGGCCGTGGTGCCGTCCACGTCGTAGTCGCCGTAGATGAGCACCTTCTCTTGGCGCGCGATGGCCGCCCGCAGGCGCTCCACCGCCGTCTTCATGCCCAGCATGAGGTAGGGAGAGTTCAGGTCCGCCAGAGAGGGATGGAGAAAGCGCGCGGCTTCTTCCGGACCGTGTACGCCACGCACCACAAGCAGGCGCGCTACCAGCGGATCGAGATTAGCTTCGGAAACCAGGCGGCTGAGGAGGGATTCGTCCGCCGCTTTCAGGGTCCAGCGCACGGGTCAGTGCTCGTCGTCCTGCTCGGGCTCGTCGAAGACGATGCCGCCGTACTCCTCGGCCATGTCCACCAGGCGCTGATAGCGGTCGTACCACTCGGTGGAGGACTCGAAGAGGAATACCGTGCCCTGATGCGGCCAGCCGAGCTGCACGAATCCGGTTTTGCCGATGTAGGTGCGCAGCCAGCGCGCTTCCTCGATGTCCTCTTCGTCGGGATAGGCGGCGTTCTTCAGCCGGTCCACCAGGAAATCGAGGTCTTCCTTCTCCAGCACCACGTCACTCATGGTGAGGAAAGTGGCGCCGGCGTGCTTGGCCAGCTCGACGAAATCCTTCCAGCTCTCGGGATTGTCGCTGGAGTCCCACATCACGCTGGGCACTTCCTCGCCCACGTAGGCGTGGAAGCGCAGCATGCCGTGGCCTTCGATGAAGGCGGTCATGTCGTCTTTCAGGTTGGTGAGATCGTCCGGCATGGGGTCGCAGCACTTCGACGAACGATATTCTACGCTACTCTCGGAAGGGCTCTGTGTCCAGACGGGTTCATGTTGCGGATCGCTTTGAGAACTTACTTCTTAGTGCCATAACACCCTCAATCACAGAAAAGTAGAAGATCGCGTTGACGAACGCAAACAGGGGATAATTGTCCCCGTTCTCAGGGGTGAGAACGGCCATGGCGATAACACTTGGAAGACCGACAATCGCGCACCAAATGCCAACCGTTGAATGCCAGCCGCAACCAAATGTTTCATGAGGGTTGCTCACTCGGCGATGGTGAACACGTCGTGCTGCGCGGCCAGATCGCGCGCTGCGGGGGTGATGATGGTTTTGCTGCCGATCAGGATCTTTTCTTTGCGTTTAAGCGCGACGCGGATCTCCTCCTCGCTCACAAAGTCCACGGGACGCGGCTTGGGGCGCGAGACCGGAGGCGCCGCGGCTGGCGTTGGTGCTGGCTTTGCGGCAGCCGGAGTGGGCGTTGGAGCAGCAGTAGCCGGCGCGGGCTTGCCCGTCTTCTTCGCGAGAAAGCGCTCGATGGCGTGGGCGACGGCCACGCGATCCGGGGCGCCGCTGGCAGCAAGCGGAGCACCCTCTTCTTTCTGGCCGGCCTGGCAAGCGCACGCAGTGGCAGTCGCAGCCGGCGCCGCAACTCCGGTCACGGGCGCGACTTCTTTCTGCGTCACCGGCCGCGCTTCATACGCAACCCGGCGCAGGTTGATGAGGTGGAGCGGCGAGATATTGTCGGAGGTGATGTTGCCGCCCACGGCGCCGCAGCCCAGCGTCATCGCCGGAAAAAGATTGGTGGAGGCGCCGATTGATCCCTGCGGCGCCGGGCTGTTCACCACGATCCGCCCGGCCGGCATCTTGAGACCGTACTCGCGGATCACGGCATCGTCGCGGCCGTGGATCACGCAGGTGTGTCCCAGGCCGCCAAAGCGCAGCAGCGCCAGGCAAGTGTCGAATCCAGCGCTGCGGTCGCGCGTGAAATAAAGTGCCAGCACGGGCGAGAGCTTCTCCGCCGAGAGCGGATGCTCGCGTCCCACTCCCTTCAGCAGCGCCACCAGCACGCGCGTGCTATCCGGCACTTTGAATCCCGCCAACTCCGCAACACGCTGAGCCGACTTGCCCACAAACTTGGGATTGATGGTGTGCTGCTCCAGGTTGACCATATCGCGGCCGAGGCGCTGGATCTCGTCTTCGCTGAGGAAGTGCGCGCCGTTTCGCTTGAGTTCCTCGGTCACCTGGTCGCGGATCGCTTCTTCCGCCACAATCGCCTGCTCCGACGAGCAGATGGTGCCGTTGTCGAAGGTTTTGCCGAAGACCACGTCGGCCACGGCCTTCTTCACATCGGCGCTGCGGTCGATGAACACGGGCACGTTGCCTGGACCGACACCGAACGCCGGTTTGCCCGAGCTGTAGGCGGCGCGCACGATCCCCATCCCGCCGGTGGCTAGGATCACGCTGGTGCGGCGGTGCTTCATCAGCTCCTGGGTGCCGGCCAGCGTGGGAATCGTGAAGCAGCAGATCACGTCCGAGGGCGATCCCGCTTTGATGGCCGCGTCGCGCATGATGCTGGTGATCTCGCAGGTGCAGCGAAACGCCGTGGGATGCGGGCTGAGCACGATGGCGTTCCGTCCCTTAAGCGCGATCAGGATCTTGTAGATGGCAGTGGAAGTGGGATTGGTGGAGGGCAGCACCGCCGCCACCACCCCCACCGGAGCCGCCACTTCGATGACGCCCTGCTCGCGGTCCTCGCGCACGATGCCCACGGTCTTCATCCCGCGGAGGGCCTGGTACACGCGCTCGGAGGAGAACAGGTTCTTCTGCACCTTGTCGGCGACCACGCCGTAGCCGGTCTCCTCGACCGCCAGGCGCGCGATTTTTTCCGCCGCGGCCGTGGCCGCGGCCGCCATGGCGTCGATGACGCGGTCCACCTGCTCCTGAGTGAAATGCTGGAATTCGAGAAAGGCGTTGTAGGCGCGCTCGATCAGCTCGCGGGCTTCAGCGACGGAGCGCGAGTCCTTGTCAGCGGCGGGTTGGACGACAGCAGCCAAGATCTTCTGAGCGGGTGAAAACCGAGGTCCTTCGCGACCGTTTCCCGCGCCGGAGGAGACGGGAAGCTCCCTCGCTCCGCTCGGGATTTCGGCGGCGGGCTCAGACGCCCGCCAAACGCCTCACCCTCGGTCGCTCAGGATGACAACTTACTTTAGTTATCCCAGCGCGCCCTTCTTCGCCGGTCCGGCCTTGCCGGTGAGCATGGGCATGGCGGAGTCAAGATCGCCGTGCGGACGCGGAATGACGTGCACGGCCACCAGCTCGCCGACGCGGCGGGCAGCAGCGGCGCCGGCATCGGTCGCGGCTTTCACCGAGGCCACGTCGCCCCGCACCAGCACCGTGACGTAGCCCGCTCCGATGTACTCCTTGTGGACCAGCGTGACGTTGGCGGCCTTGACGGCGGCATCGGCCGCCTCGATCGAGCCCACCAGGCCCTTGGTTTCGATCATCCCCAGCGCTTCCATGAGTGCCTCGACAAGCGAGAGATTCTGCGCGCGTGCAAGCGGCTAAAGCTATCACGCACGGCGACAAGGGTCAAACCGGATTGGGCCATGGAGTCATTGAGTCGTTGAGCCATTAGGACCTGGTTCAATGAAGTCAATGACTCAATGGCTCAATGACTCAATTCTCCGGCCGGCCACGCTCCTGACGCGTGTGATATTCTTTTTGTCCAAACGATCCCCGCGGGACGCGCACGATGATCCTTTCCAAAGAATACGTGGCCTACATGGCCCGAGAGGTCACCAAGCAACTGCTCAAAGGCGAGTTCATCGAGACCACGGACGAGCCGGCGACGCTGCAGCGGGTCCACGCCGCGCTGCTGGAAGAGTTGAGCCTGGAAGACCGCATCAACGACGAAGTGCGCGCCATCCTCGAGCAATATTCCGACGAAATGCGCAAGACCGGCGCCAGCTACCAGGAGATGTTCAAGAGGGTGAAGGGCGAACTGGTGCGCAAGTACAAGGCCGTGCTGTAGATTGAGTCATTGACTCATTGATTCATTGAACCATTGGGCTGAGGCTCGAGTGCCCGTTAATGATCCAGTGAATCAATGAGTCAATGAGTCAATGGCTCAATGATTCAATTCCCCTGCTGCCCGCCCAGGCTGGCGACCACCTTGCCGCGCCGGGCGGCCACGAGGTAGCGGGCGATGCCGTGGTAGAGCGCGTCCGCGACTGCCTCCTGCCCTTCCGCCGTACTCAATTTGTGCTCGTCGGCGGGACTGGTGACGAATGCCACCTCGGCCAGGATAGAAGGCATATCGGCGTCGAGCAGCACCACGAACGGCGCCTGTTTCACGCCGCGATTTAGTACGCCCTTTTCGCCGCCGAAAGCGCGGTAGAGCTCCTGCTGCACCTGCACGGCGAGCTTGTGGGATTCGCTGAGCTTCTGGTCCTCGGCCACCGGCTTCAGGACCCCGGTCTTGGCAGGGCTCTCACGCCCCGAAAAGGAGACCTTGACCGGGGAAGGACTACTGGCCACGTAGTAGGTCTCGACCCCACGCGCGCCTGGGTCGTCGCTCGAGTTGGCATGGATGGAGATGAGAAGGTCAGCGCCGGCCTGGTTGGCAATCTCCGCCCGGGCCTCGAGCGGAACGGTGAGATCGCTGGTGCGCGTGTAGACCACTTCTGCGCCCAGGTGGCTGGCCAGCAGGCCGCCCAGCCGCTTCGCGATCTCCAAGGTCAGGTCTTTTTCTTTCAGGCCGCTGTGACCGATGGCGCCGTCCTCGGTGCCGCCGTGGCCGGGATCAATGACAACCTTGGGGCGGCGGGTGAGGGCGGCGTGCGCTGCGGGCGGGCGTATCTCCGCGCTCGGAACTTTCTTCGGTGGCGCCGCTTTCGGAGTCGCGGGGGGGCGGTTTGGTGCCTGCGTGCCGCGGATCACGATCATCAGCCGGTAGGGCTCGGCGGAGGAGAGCACGGCGGAGTATTCGGCGGGCGTGGCCAGGTCGATTACGATGCGCACCGCGGCGGCCTCGCGCATACCGACGCGGACGCGGTTCACCAGCCCATCGTTCACCGGGATGGCGAGGCCTTCGCGCGATTTCCCCAGCATGTCCCCCGCCAGTTGCGTGTTCTCCAGGTCAAAGTAGATGCGCTCGGGACTCTTCAGCCTTCCCGCCTCCCACCGCGCTGGAGCTTCCAGGAAAAGGGCGATGGTGGTGCCCTCCGGCTTCGACCAGGAGCGGATGGCCAGCAGTTGCGAGGGACCGGCGGCGGGCGCGGGACCCGATGCGACCTCGGGAGCGGCGCTGGCGGCCGGCTCTGCACTGGGCGCCGGGATGGGCGGCTCCGGCGCTGGAGTCACGCCAGGGACGGGCGTCGCGGTGCGTGGGGCAACCACCGCAGGTCTGAGATGATGGAGCAGCTGGCGGACGTGCGACCCGCGCCACACGACCGCCTCGGTGCCGCCGACCAGCACTGCGATGGCGGCGGCGATGATGGCCAGCGTCCGCCCCAGCCGGCGGGGTTCAGCGCCTCCGATCACGGCAAAAGCCGGCGCCGGCCAATCGGCTACGATCGCCGCCGGCGTCTCGACCCAAGCGGGGATTTCTGCGGTCTCCGGCAGCGGAACGGCCGGTTCGGGCAGAACTGGTACGGCAGCCGCTTCCGGAATCTCGCCCAGGTCAACGGAGAAAGCCTCGACCGCCGGCGCAGGGACTTCCAACCTCTCGACAGGCTCGGGAGCGAGTGCCGGCCGCTGGTGGACTTCGTGCGACCACAACGCCTCGATGACCAGTCCGGCCAGCAGCTTGAGGGCGCGGATGTCGCGCTCGCCGAACACTCCCGCCCATCCGGAAAAGACCACGATGATGCCGAGCACGTCCTGCTGGCGGCGCAAGGGCACGACCAGGATGGAGCGAATGCCCAGGTTGCGGCACACCCAGAGGTCCACGCGCCGGTCGTGTTCGGTATCGTCGCAGAGCTGGACCTCGCCGCTGCTCAGACACTCGCCGCAAACCACGGATTGCGGATTCACATACGCGCCCAAGTCCGGCGCAATCAGCCCGGACCGCCCGCGGCAGACGACATTCTGGCCCTCGCGCAGGGCGATGGCGGCGGCGCCGGCTGCGGTGAGGCGGCGCGCCCCGTCGGCGATGAACTGCAGCGATTGCTCCAGGTTGAGGTGTGCGGCCGCGATCCGGCTCTGGGCAGCCAGCACCGCCGACAAGGTATCGGAGTCCTTACGCAGCTCTTCCGCTGCTTCCCGGTGGGTCTTCTGCGCCTGCAGATAGGCGAAGGCGAGCAACCGCTGGATGGGATCCGATTCGGTGGCGTATGGTCTGGGAAGCTCGGGCAAACCACCACGCCAGCCCGACACCCCCAATTCAGGAGTGGACCTGTGTCTCATGAGTGTGAAGCTGTCTATTCTTATCCTGATTGGCATCTGAGTGAAAGGGCCAAGTGGGCCAGGGGAGCACCGCGAGAGTACTATCTTCGGATTGGCACCTTTGGGCGAGCACCATTCCGGGACGAGCACTCCCTCCCGCGAACCGCGCGCCGGCTGGGGATCCGGCAGCACCCGGCGACAGGAAAACGCCGTATCGGGCGTGCTATCATCGACATCCGTACATGGTGAGACTGCCGGAGATCGAGCGCCCCTCGGGCCTGCGGCTCAGCCGCGACAAGCTCAACAAGCTGGCGCACAGCGTCACCGACGCGCTGGCCGCGCTGGACGTGGTGGAGTTCATCGAGGACCGCAACACCATCCGCCTGGAGGTGCGCCGCATCCTGGAAGAAGTGCTCAAGGAAGAGGCCCGGATCGACGCTGCCGCCCGCCAAAAGATCGAGAGCCAGAAGCGCACCATCCTGGAAGGCACCCAGGAATGGGACATCCTCTACCGCAAGTACTACAACGAGGGGGTCAAGAAGCTGGGCATTTAGCGCGCCCGCCGCTTTGGCCTCCCACCCATCCCGCCGTCGGCCCCCGACTCGCACGGTTGACCGCCTGCCCGCACCCGGCATAGCCTCATGCGATGCGTTTGTGAGGGAGGCTCCTCATGCTGGCTGCGCAACGGCTGGTGCGCCTGATCGAGACCCACTCCGATGGCCTGGCAGCGTCTCTGCTGGAGAGGACCAGGCAATCGGAGAAGACCAGGAACTACATCGACAAAGTTCCACCCGAGGACCTGCGGCAGCGGGTCCACGAGATCTACCACTACCTGGGAGAGTGGTTGATCACCAAGAAGGAAGCCGACGTCGAGCAGCGCTACCTGGAGATCGGCGCCCTGCGCTGCCGCCAGGGTGTCCTGCTCAGCCAGCTCATCTGGGCCATCCTGCTGGTGAAGGACAATCTGTTCGAATTCCTCAACCGCGAGGCTGTCATCGAACGACCCAGCGAGGTCTTCGGCGAACTGGAGATCCTGCAACTGCTGGATCAGTTCTTCGAGCAGGCGGTGTATTACGCGGCGGTCGGCTACGAGCGCTCCCGCAGCCAGGTGGCGGCCTGATGTCGTGCTGGGATGCCGAGCTCTGTCGCCCAACTCGAAGCGCTGGTCAAGGAGGCCGCCATCGAAGCCGGCTTCGATCTGGCCGGGATTGCCCCGGCGCGGCTCGGCGATTCGCGCGAGCTGCGCTTCTTTTCGGACTGGATCGCCGCCGGACGTGCCGGCGAAATGGCTTACCTCGAAGCGCGCGACGACCAGAGACGTCTCAAGCGTGCATCGCTCGAGCACGTCGCTCCCTGGGCGCGCTCGGTGATCGTCTGCGGGCTGAACTACAACACGGCGCATCCTCGCTCGACCGAGTACCACGATCCCGAGCGAGGATGGATTTCGCGTTATGCCTGGGGGCCGGCCGACTACCACGAAGTGGTCATGGACCGCCTGCGTCGCGTGGAAGCTCGTCTGCGGGAGGCAGTCGCCGATCCGGCGCTCGAGACCCGCTGCTACGTTGATACCGGGCCGGTGGTCGAGCGCGTGTTTGCCGCCTATGCCGGGGTGGGGTGGATCGGGAAGAACACCTGCCTGATCAACCAGCGTCTGGGCTCATGGCTGTTCCTGGGCGTGATCCTCACCTCGCTGGAGTTGGCTCCTGACCTGCCGGCCCTGGACCGCTGCGGCTCCTGTACCCGCTGCCTGGATGCCTGTCCCACGCAGGCGTTTGTTGCTCCCCACGAGCTGGATGCCACGCGCTGCATCTCCTACCTCACCATCGAGAAGCGCGGCGCCATCCCCGAAGAGCTGGGCCCAGACATGGGAAACCACGTCTTCGGCTGCGATATCTGCCAGGACGTCTGCCCCTGGAACCGCAAGGCTCCCGCCTCCTCCGCGCCGGAATTCCAACCGCACCCGGAGCGCGTCCATCCCGCATTAGTGTGGCTGGCTTGCCTCTCGGAAGAGGACTTTCGCGCCGCCTTCCGCGGCTCCCCAATCAGGCGCGCCAAACGTTCCGGTCTCCGGCGGAATGCGGTGGTGGCCATGGGCAATAGCGGCCAGCGCGGCTTCGTGCCTCTCCTGCGGCAACTGGTTCACGATTCGGATCCGGTTGTGGCCGAGCACGCGGAATGGGCGCTGCGCCGGCTGGGATGACAATGTAGCTTACGGCTGCCTGTGACGCTTATCATGGCAACGTTCTCAGCGAGGAGTAGAATTCTCACTGGGAAGCAGAATGATTTGTGGAGGTTTGGAATGTTCGAAGGGCTCTTTCAGCCGATGCACCTGCTGGTGATCCTGGTGATTGCGATGCTTGTGTTCGGTCCAAAAAGACTAGGAGATATTGGTAAGGGTCTGGGCGAGGGGATCAGGTCCTTTAAGAAAGGCCTGGCGGATGAGCCGCCGGAGAAAAAGCAGTCAGGCCAGAATACCAAGCAAGCAAGCTGACCATAGCACCGGGGCATTCTTGATGCGGCTTTGCGAGGGCAGCCTGCTGCGTCTCTACACAAGACTAAGGAAATCATCAATCACAAGTAAGAAGCCCCTCCCAGCCATGCCGGGAGGGGTGAGGATCGGAAGCGGATCGGGCGGGGGGACCCCCACGCTCCGCGATGAGCTAATTACCTACACGCGGACAACGTTCGCCGCCTGGAAACCCTTGGGGCCCTTCAGCAGATCGAACTCCACGGTCTCGCCCTCGTTGAGCGTGCGGTATCCGTTCTCCTGAATAGCAGAGAAATGGACGAACACGTCCTCGCCGGTGGACCGTTGTATAAAACCATAGCCTTTCGCGCCGTTAAACCACTTCACTGTACCCCTCTCTCTCACAAAGAAACTCCTTTCGCCTCAGCTCTGTTATGGAATTCTCTCCGCCGCCCGGAGGGACCGGCGTCTGGGTCGCCCATAACGCGTGATCCACCAGGTCCGACGGGAAGAGAAGGGGTTGCTGCTTTGTCTTCCAGCCTGTGCGCAATGAAAAGGCGCTGCAAGGCGACGGCATGGTAATCGTCCAACCACGCCCCACCTTCAGCAACCCGGATCTCCCTGCGTGAAGTTCGACTGCGAAGTACAAGACAATCAACCCAAATTGCTGGCCAACCAGCCCGGGATTCCCCTTGCGGGAAAGTGCCCGAGGGCATGATAAGCAGGAACTTACCTTCTTTCAAGAGGGAACCGCAGGCGCCGTGCCGTTTTCGGTGATCAGGCCGTCCGGGGTGATTGGCGGTGCGATTTCCGATTGGTGATTGACGATCGCCCTGGAATTGGTGCACATCAGAAATCGCAGATCCGCAAATCACAAATCCTTCCTGCTAGGATTGGTTTATGTCCGGCAATCCCAGCAGCGCTCCGGTAGACGCCACGCTTGCGGCGCCCGCGAAGGCGGTTGAACCGCGGTCCGCACCGCTCAAGCCGCTGCCCTTTGCGCGGCGGCTGATGCTGACGGTCGGATACCTGATGCGCACCGACGTCCACACCTTTGCCTTCTCCGTGGCTGCCAACGCCATCCTTTCGTTCTTCCCCTTCATGGTCCTGCTGATGACCCTGATCCGCCGCGTCTTCCATTCCAAGCCCATGTACGACGTGGTGATCGCCCTGCTGCGGGACTACCTGCCCACCGGCCAAGAGTTCATCGTCCGCAATCTCAACGTGCTGATCTACGCCCGGCAGCGCGCGGCGATCGCTTCGCTGGTCATCCTGCTCATCACCTCGACCGGGGTTTTCCTGCCGCTCGAGGTAGCGCTCAACAAGATCTGGGGGTTCCCCAACAACCGCAGCTATCTCGGGAACCTGCTGGTCTCGCTGGGACTGGCCTTCGGCGGCGGATGCCTGGCGCTGATCTCCATCGGCCTCAGCGCCGGCCACCGGTCGTTGCTGCTGTGGATGACCCACGGCCAAGCCCTCCTGCCCGTGCGCATCTCCACCTTCGTGATCATGAAGGCGTGCGCGCTGGTCACCACCATCGTCATCTTCTTCCTGATCTACTGGCTGCTGCCCAACGGCAAGACCCCGGCCCGGGCGGTGCTGCCGGCGGCCATCGTGGTGGGTCTGGTCTGGGAAGCGTCGAAGTACCTCTACATCCTGCTGCTGCCCTGGCTGAACTTCGCCGAGGTGTACGGCCCGTTCTCCATCTCGGTCACGCTGATGTTCTGGGCGTTTCTCTCGGGGCTGCTGCTGCTGGGAGGGGCGCACCTCTCCGCCGCCAACCAATGACGAGACGCCCACACGGACAACGCCGGGATGGCGGCGCTACTTTCCGGGCTACAATCAGTCGCCCCTGACGGCGCTAAGCTGGCGACGCCGTTATGGGGATGGTCGGTAGCAAATCGCCGGACAGCAACTTGCAGCCAGGTTTCGCCATCTAACGAGGAGATTCCTAAAAACCCTTTATGCGCCCTCTCAAGATACTGTTTCCCACTCTCGGGCTGTTGCTGCTCAGCCTGCCGGCGGTTGCCCAGAAAGGCGAAGGCCCGCTCGACCCTTCGCAGCCGACCGGTATCACTCCGCAGGAGATCATCCAGAAGTTCGCCGCCAAGGAAACCCAGTTCAAGGAAGCGCGTGACAACTACACCTATCGGCAGTCAATCAAGATCGAGACCCCGGAAGATGGCGGCAGGTTCGAGCAGACTTGGGACGTGCTATTCGACGATAACGGCCGACGGGTCGAGAACGTGGTCTTCGCCCCGCAGTCCTCGCTCAGCCTGGTCAGCATGTCGCGTGAGGACTTTGAGGACATCCGCAACGTGCTGCCGTTCGTGCTCACCAGCGCCGAGATCCCGCTCTACGACATCAGCTATGTCGGCCGCCAGCGCGAGGACGAACTCACCACCTACGTGTTCGACTTGCGGCCCAGGCAAATCCAGCAGGGGAAGCGCTACTTCGACGGCCGCATCTGGGTGGATGACCACGATTTCCAGATTGTGAAGACTCACGGCCGGACGGTGCCGGAGTTCCGCGCCGGCAACACCAAGGGCAAGCGGGTCAAGCCCGGCCAGGAAAATCTGTTTCCCGCCTTTACTACCTGGCGGGAACAGATTGACGGGCAGTACTGGTTCCCCACCTACACCCGCGCCGACGACACCTTGCGCTTCGCCACCGGCGACGTGCGCATCCGCGAGATCATCCGCTACGAGAACTACAAGCGCTTCGGCTCCAAAGTGCGCATCACCTACGAAGGCC
The DNA here is from genome assembly GCA_023265315.1 of Acidobacteriota bacterium. Taxonomy (GTDB): domain Bacteria; phylum Acidobacteriota; class Terriglobia; order Terriglobales; family Acidobacteriaceae; genus JAHFUA01. Next base: position 36,798 of record JAHFUA010000006.1, read on the forward strand.
AGGAGCTCCCGCCGGCGCAGCAACCTCCCAAGGGCGGGCAGAATGGCCAGCAGCCGCCGAAGTAGCCTCACGTTTCACGTGATCCGCGGTGGAAAAAAATGTGAGCCCGGGGCAGCTCTCAGGCCATCTACACCGGCAGGTTTATATTGGGGGTAATAAAACGAAGGGCGGTGGACACCCACCGCCCTTGGGTTTCTTAGCACTGTGCTAATAAAACAGATACTTCCGCCACTTGGCATCGGAGCGGCCGATCATGCGCATGATGTGGCGGCTGGTGTGGAGATTGAAGGCTCGCGGCTCCCGCAGCAGCTTCATGCCGGCTTCGGCCGGCATGCGGTCGCCTTTCTGCCGGTTGCAGGCATGGCAACAGGCGACCAGATTCTCCCAGGTGGAGAGACCTCCGCGGGAGCGCGGGGCCACGTGATCGAGGGTCAATTCGCTCGAGGGCAGCACCTCACCGCAGTACTGGCAGGTGTTGCGGTCGCGCAGCAGAATGTTCTTGCGCGAGAGGGCGCGTGTCTGGTGGGGGATGCGGCGGTATTCCAGCAACCGGATCACCGAGGGCATGCGGATTGCCAGCCTCGCCGAGTGCAGGTAATGTCCGTTCTCCTCCTCGGTCATGGCGACGCCCTTGAGCACCAGCACGATGGCGCGGCGCGCGGCGCACACGTTGATGGGCTCGTAGGAAGCGTTCAGCACCAGCACCGGAGTATGCATCGGGTTATGACCGTTGCTGCCCTCATGCAAGGCCACGGGCTGCAGCCCGCCCATGCGTCCCGGATTAGGCTCGTGCCTATGCATATGCCTTCAGCGCCCTGGATTCTTCGACCTCTTCCGGGATTGCCCACGCCACTTCGGACTTGAGGACGCGCGCCACCGTGGCCACGAACACGCGGTCGGCGCCCGCGCGGCGCAGGACTCGCGCGCATTCCCGCACCGTGGCGCCGGTGGTGAACACGTCATCAACCAGCAGCACGTCCTGACTCCTGATTGGCTTCGGCAAGGTCACCAGGAACGCGCCACGAACATTCTCCTGGCGCTGGTGGTCGGTGAGTCCGGTCTGGCTCTCGGTGGCGCGCCGGCGCTCAAGGACGCCGACGCCGGTCTTGAGCGTCAGCCCGCTGCGGTTGAGTTTCTTCAACGCCGCGCGCGCGATCTCTTCCGCCTGGTTGAAGCCGCGCTGGCGGAGCTTGCGGTTGTGCAGCGGCACCGGGACAACGACCGCCGATTGGAATTCGCTTCCCAACCCCTGGATGACCTCAGCCAGCATGCGCCCTAGCACACCCGCGGCCGGACGCACGCGACCGTACTTCAGCAGGTGGATCAGCTCGCGCAGGCCGCCGTCATAGCTGCCATAGGCCATGGCCCGCACGAACGGAGGAACGGTTGTGCGGCATTCGCCGCAGACAGGCTCCGCGTCCGCGTGCGGGGTAAAGATGCGCTCTCCGCAGACGGCGCACAGGCGTCCACTGATGGGCGTGATGCCGCTTAGGCAGGCGTCACAAACGGGGAGTCGCGCGATCCTGGTCAGGGGAGCCTGGCAGAGACGGCAATCGGAGGGCAACAGTGTGGCGAACAGGCTTTGCGCCGCCGCATCGAACAGCGAACCCATGCGCTGTTGGCCCGCGCGGTGCTCCCTGCTGCACGTGTCGGCGGTAGATCCCTGGCCCGTGGCCCGGCTTAGGTCACTACTGCTGAAGACACCCCTCCTCCTCCGATGCTCCCGGCCGGAAGTGCCGGGAGTCCACCAGAAAACCGCTTTCAAGTATAGCGAGATATGAACCCGGGGTGCAACGCGCCTGGAGACGCTCTTGCTGCCTAAAATCCGGCCTCGTCCTGCCGTTACCGCCGAAACCACCCCCGTAGCCGGGAGATTTCCTTGTAAAATCACGGTGCTGTTTGCGGTCCTTGGCACACATCCCACAATTCGCAGCGACGAGGAGTTCATGAGCCCTCAAACCACGGCTCCCCCGAAAGAGGCGCCCCGGAAGTTTCAGCCGTTCGTCCCTCCCAGCATGGAGATGAAGGAGTTCACGGTGCGGGCCGTGCTGATCGGCCTGCCGTTGACCGCCATCCTTGGCTTTGCCAACGCCTACCTGGGGTTGAAGGCGGGCATGACCATTGCCGCCACCTACCCCGCGGCGGTCATCGGCATGTCGCTCTTGCGCTTGTTCAAGGGCTCCATCCTGGAGGAGAACATCACCCGGACGATCGGCTCGATCGGCGAGTCCGTAGCCGCGGGCGCAGTATTCACCATCCCGGCGTTCGTGCTGGCTGGGGTTTGGCCGGCGTTCGACATGGAACACGCCTATTGGCCCTCGGTAGCGCTGATGGCCGTGGGCGGGACGCTGGGCATTCTGTTCGTGACCCTGCTCCGGCGGGTGATGGTCGAGGACCCGGAGCTGCCCTATCCCGAATCGGTGGCGGCCTCGGAGATCCACAAAGCCGGCCAGCAGGGCGCACGGGCCGCCAAGATCCTGTTCGCCAACATGGGCTTCGGCGCCGTCATGTACTTCCTCTCGCAGATCAACCTGTTCTGGTACACGCGCACCGTGCTGGTGCGGATCCCGGCGATGCTGAACGGCCTGCGCATCGGGCGCAGCGCCAGCGCCCCGACGGTCGCTACCGGCGGCCTGACTACGTTTTCTACGCCGGCCATCAGTCCGGCCTATCTCGGGGTCGGCTACATCATCGGACCGCGCCTGGCGTCGCTCAACTTCGCCGGCGGCGTGCTGGCCTGGGGACTTCTGGTCCCGCTTCTCGTCTATTTCCTCGGCCCTGGCATCCAGGCCAACCTGCCGCCTGGTACGACCATGAATTGGAGCGCGCTGGCCTTCAATATGTGGTACTCCATCGTGCGGCCCATCGCGGTGGGCGGAATGCTGGTGGGCGCGGGATTTACCCTGTTCCGCATGCGCGCCCAGCTCGGTGTCGGCATGAAGCGCGCCGTTTCCGACCTGAAGAAATCCGCCACCGCGCATCAGCCCATCACCGACCGCACCGAGCGTGACCTCAACGCCAAGGCCGTCTTCGGCGGAATTGCCGCCGTCTTCCTCTGCATGATCGCGCTCTACTTCTACTTCGCGGGCACGTTGCCGGGGGCGGTGGTCGCTGCCATCGTCATGGTCATCCTTGGCTTCTTTTTCGCCGCCGTGTCCGGCAATTTGGTGGGGATGATCGGCTCCTCCAACAATCCCGTCTCGGGCCTCACCCTGTGCACGCTGGTGGTGGCCGCGTTGCTGATGGTAGCGCTGGGCGTCAAGGGACCGAGCGGCGTGGCCGCGGTGCTCGGCGTGGCCGCGGTGGTGTGCGTTTCCTCCGCTGTCGCCGGCGAAATGCTGCAGGACTTGAAAGTCGGACACATCCTGGGCGGGACGCCCTCGAAGATGCAGATCGGTGACCTGTTTGGCATCGTCGTCGCCAGCCTGGTGCTGTTCTTCCCGCTCATGATGCTGCACAAGGCCTACACCTTCGGCAGTGCCGCGCTCTCGGCCCCGCAGGCCGGGCTGATGGCCATGTTGGCGCAGGGAATCGTGGGCGGCAACATGGCGTGGCCGCTGGTGGTGGTCGGAATCTTCCTGGGATTCGCAGCCGTCATGGTGCAGGTGCGCAGTCCCATGCTTTTCGCCGTGGGCATGTATCTGCCGCTGGAGACCACCTTCGCCATCTTTCTGGGCGGCGTGGTGCGCTGGCTCACCGACCTGCTGCGCGACCGCCGCGGCTTCAACGATGCCCAGAAAGCTCGTGTGGATAATGCCGGCGTGCTCACCGCCTCCGGCCTCATCGCCGGCGAGGCGCTGTGCGGCATCGTGATCGCCGCCATCATCGCGCAGAAACTTTCGCACGGCGGCGCCGCCCAGTTGTTCCAGCTCTCGCCCGGCAACGCCTGGATTTCCGGCCTGATCGGGTTGGCCGTGCTGGTCGCGGTCATGGTCAAGCTGCCGCTGGCCAGCGCCGGCAGCCCCGACGAACCCGCTCCGCCAACGGCTATCATGTGAAGGATTAACCACAGAGGACACAGAGGTACACGGAGGAATGCTCTTCCTTCTCCGGATGCTCGGGATCTGAGATTCGGGCCTGTTCGATTTGAATCGCTCCGTGTTCCTCTGTGCTCCCCTGTGTCCTCTGTGGTAAAACCCCCCGGTGTCCATTGCCGACAATCTCGCCCGCGTACGCCAGCGCCTTGCCGATGCGGCGCGTCGCGCCGGCCAGCCCCCGGAAGAGATCGCGCTGATGGCGGTGACGAAAGCCTTCCCACCCGAGAACATCCGCGAAGCCTACGCCGCCGGACAGCGCCTGTTCGGCGAAAATCGCGTACAGGAGTTCGCGGAAAAAGCGCCGGCGCTCACGGATTTGTCGGGCATCGACTTCCACCTCATCGGCCACCTGCAATCCAACAAGGCTGCCAAGGCCGCCCATATCTTTGCCGGGATCGACTCTCTCGACTCCCTGCACCTGGCGGAAAAGCTGAACGCTGCCGCCGGCAAAGCAAGCAAACGCCTGCCAGTGCTCATTGAGATCAACGTGGGCGGTGAGCAAGCCAAGTCCGGCATCCACGTGCCCGCACCGCCCGATTCCTACGAGCTCGAAGAACTGCTGCAGGCGGCGCCGCGATTGGAGCACCTAAAATTTTGCGGCCTGATGACCATCCCGCCCTTCACGGAAGATCCGGAAGGCGCGCGGCCTTATTTCCGCCTGCTCCGCCGTTTGCGTGATCAGATTGCCGCCCGCAAGCTTCCCGGGGTCGGCATGGATACGCTGTCCATGGGCATGTCGCACGACTTCGAGATTGCCATCGAAGAAGGCGCCACCTGCGTGCGCGTGGGCACGGCCATCTTCGGACCACGTCCCGGTTCGGAATGGGCCCACAGCGAAGGCACAGAAACTTGAGGCGCTTAGCGGGCGTCTGAGCCCGCTGCCGAAATCCCGAGCGTAGCGAGGGATCTTGCGAATCGAAGGGACGGTGTAATAGGGTGCAGATGGTCCGGCCTTGATCCCCATTCGCGACACTCCCCAGGGCGCCACCTTCGCCGTCCGCGTGCAGCCGCGCGCTCGCAAGAACGCCATCGTGGGCGAGATTGGCGACGCCCTCAAGCTGGCCCTCACCGCCCCGCCCATCGAGGGCCGCGCCAATGAGGCCTGCATCGAGTTTCTGGCGGAATTTTTGAAAGTCCCGCGCTCCTCCGTTACCATAGCCGCCGGCCAATCCAGCCGGAACAAAGTCATTCGCGTGCGCGGTCTCACCAGCGCGCAAGTCGAAGAGCGGTTGCGGCGCGCCACGGGCGAGAGCGGACTCACAGTTCATGTGTCGAGGTAGTGAAAGGTGAAAGGGCACGGCTTCCAGCCGTGCCGCAAAGGTCCAAAATGAACCGGCCTTTAGGCCCTGCGGGAGTTTCCCTCAGCGGCTAAAGCCTGGGTTCTTACTTGGCTACTACGGCACGCCTGAAGGCGTGCCCCTTCACAGGCTACATCTACTCCTGAGTCGCTCTGGACCGTGGACTGGGCGCCCCTGCTAAGGAGGATACGTTGAGCTTGGCCGAGCGCTTGCGCGAGATACGCACCGGCTTCGAGCGCCCCTTCTGGGTCGCCAACAGCAGCGAGATTTTCGAGCGCCTGTCGTACTACGCGGTTTTTGCCGCTCTCGCCCGCTACCTCCACGAAGCGTTGCAATTCCCCACCGCGCAGGCAGCAAGTCTGAGCGGCATTTTTGGCGGCGCCGTGTGGGTGATGGCGATCTTCGGCGGCGCGCTCGCCGACCGCATTGGTTTCCGTCGGGCTCTTTCCCTGGCGTACTTCCTCCTGAGCTGCTCCTATTTTCTGATCGGTTCCATCGGAGCATCATGGCTCGCGCCGGTGCGCAACGCCGTCCCCCTCGGGCCGATGGTCGGCGTCATTCTTTTCCTTCCCGCTTTCGGAGTGGCGCTGGTGAAGCCCAGCGTGGTCGGCACCACCGCGCGCGCCTCCCGGGAGAACGTGCGTTCCCTCGGATATTCGATCTACTACACCATGGTCAACATCGGCAGCACCCTGGGACCGTTCCTCGCCGGCTGGGTGCACCAGCGGATGCGGGTGGAAAACGTCTTCCGCCTGGCCGCGCTCAGTGTCTTGCTGATGTTCGTGGCCGTGCTGGTCTTCTTCAAGGAACCTCGCGGCGGCGGTGAACCGCAAGCCTCGGGCATTGGCCAGGTTGCGCGCAACCTCTTCACCGTCCTCCGCAACCTGCGTTTCGTCGTCTTCCTGCTCATCTTCAGCGGTTATTGGATCGTCTTCTGGCAGCAGTACCTGATCCTGCCGATCTATATCCACGACTACGTGGACGCCCGGGCGAACACGGAGATGATCCTCATCACCGATCCCTTGATGGTGATTACGCTGACGGTGGCCGTGAATGCCCTCACGCGGAAGATTCCCTCTTTCCGCGCGATCACCTTGGGAACGCTGGTGACCGCGATCGCCTGGCTCATCATCGCCGCGCGGCCCAGCGTTCTCACAGCCGTTCTGACCCTGGCTGCTGTGGCGCTGGGTGAAATCATCCTGTCGCCGCGCTATTACGAGTACATCTCCCGCCTGGCGCCTGCCGGACAGCAAGGCACCTATCTGGGCTTCGCCTTCCTGCCCATCGGGATCGGGTCTTTAATTGGCGGATGGTTTGCCGGACTGCTGCTCCATCACTTCGGCGAGGTCCAGCACCAGCCGCAGAAGATCTGGTGGGTCGTAACCGCCGTGGGTGTGGCAACGGCGCTGCTCCTCTGGATTTACGACCGGCTTGTCGAGCCGGCGAAATCTGAGGCGACAAGAGCCTCCGCGTGAGTATGCCTGATCACGCCAATTCCTGGGTGAGGCGTATCCGCGAGGACTTGCGCTGCGGCGGATTGCCCGAGCATGCCCAGGGCGTGCAGTGGTTCTTCAAGGAAGAAGTCCGCTCGCACGGATGGTACACCGCCGATCTGCGCCGCTTCGCGCGCAAGACCAGCCGCGCGATCCAGGCGACGGACGGCCTCGACACCTTGTTGCAGGTTGCCGACCGGCTCTTCGCCGGCGAGGTGCTCGAAGAAAAAGTCTTCGCCGTATTGCTGCTGGAGAAGTCCGTCGCCAGGTTTGGCGAACGCGAGTTCAGGCTGTTCGAAAGTTGGCTCGACCGCGTCAGCAGTTGGGCTGATCACGACGCGCTGGTGCATTATCTGATCGGCCCGCTGGTCGCTGCCGAGCCTCACCGCACGGCTCGCGTCGTGCGCTGGGCCAAGTCGCGGAATCGCTGGCGCCGGCGCGCGGCTGCGGTATCGCTGATCCGCGGCGCGCGGGAGCGGATGTTCTTCCCGCAGATCGTCCGCGTCTCCGAAGCCCTTCTCGCCGACCAGGACGACATGGTCCAGAAGGGCCTGGGATGGCTGCTGCGCGAAGCGGCTAAGGCCGATCCCAAGACGACCGTTCCCTATCTGCTCCGCATCCGCGACCGCGCACCGCGCCTGGTCCTGCGCACCGCCTGCGAGACGCTGCCCGCCGCGACGCGCGCCCGCGTGCTTTCCTGAATGTCATCCTTCGCGAGCCGAAGGCGAGCGGAGGATCTGGCGAAATAGCGGGCACCACCCCTGCCGGTGGCGCCGCCGTCGCCGTCAGATTCTCCCCTCAAGCTCCGCTCGACGGAAGAATGACGTTCCATTGAGGAGGTCAGTCGCGGCGGGGCCATCGTTGCAAAGCAAAAGGCACAGAATCAGAAACCCAGAGTCTCATCTGCCGACGGGCCGTAGATGGCCGGCACCGGCTGGCCATTCAGACGCAGGTATACCCCGAGCTGGGCGCGGTGATGCACGATGTGGTTGAGGAACATCTGCCGGTAGGCAAGAAAACGTGACC
>JAHFUA010000007.1 GCA_023265315.1 Acidobacteriota bacterium
GCCATCGTCTGGTTGATCGTCGCGCTGATCGTGTGGCTGGTGACTCGCAACCGCCGAGCGCCGGTGGTGGGAGCGGCAGGGCAGACGGCGCGACAGGCTTAGACGCCGGTCGTCGGCCGTCGGCCGCCACGACTCTTGTTGGCCAACGACCGGACGACCTTCTAGAACTGGGCCAACTGCCCACTCGTGGGCTCGCTTCAACAGTACCAGGGCTCGGTCAGGTACGGGATGGTGGCGCGCGCTGCCCTGGGCGGCATCGCCGGAATCGTTTCCTCACAATCCACGCCGCGTGCGCGTTGCGTCAGCTTCCAAATGCGTGCGAAGATCTCTCCGCGCCCAGTTCCTTTCTTGCTCTCGCACTGCACCACGTCTTCCAGTTCACGCTGTAGTTTATCGACGCGCGGATCAGGATTGCGCCACGGGTATACCAGCAGCTCCGGCTCGAACGCTCCCAGCGCGATGCCATACAAGTCCGTGATCTCCAGCAGGCGCGAACCCGCAGGGATGAGCAGGCGAATGGTGAGCTGCACCGGCGGCACGTTCTCCACCAGCCCCAGCTTGGCGATGGTGCGGAGCAGTTCTTCGTAGCCTTCGAGTGTGGTCCACGGGGTGAAGGGCACGAACGTGGGCACGAGGAATAGGCCAAGGGTGCGGATCAGCATCGCCAGGTGGATGAAGTCGGCGCGCGAGTGGCCCTTGTCCAGCAAGCGCAGCACGCGGTCGTCCACCGACTCGACCGCCGTGATCACGAACGCGCATCCCGTCTGGCGCAGCACCGGCAGCAGCTCGCGCTGCTCGAGCAGATGCTCGACCTTGATGGTGACGTCGTAGGAGAGGTCGGGGAATTCGCGATGCAGCGCCCGCACGATCTCCACCGCGTGAGTTGGTCCATTGAAGAAGTCGGGATCGCCGAAGGTGATGTGCTGCGCGCCGGCCGCGACCTGGCGGCGGATGTCTTCGAGCACGACTTCGCGGCCCACGATGCGGAACTTGCCGTTGTACACCGGCACGATAGGACAGTGGCGGCAGCGGTGCTTGCATCCCCGGCTGGCTTCGGTGTAGCCGACCACGCGCGTGGAACCATCGGGCAGCGTCAGCCGAGCGTACTTGTCGAGCGGCGGCAGACCGGCGCGGTCCGGAACCAGGAATTCCTGGCGCTCGAGAGAAATTCCCGGCTCCACCTGCGGAACTTGTGTGACGTCGCCTGTCGCCGCAGCCAGCCGCTGCGCCAGGCTGCGCAGCCCGGCTTCAAACTCGCCGCCAAGGATGGTCGCGACCCCTAAGCCGCGCAGCAGCTCGGCATTCACGGGCGCGTACAGCCCATAGGCGCAGAGATGCACCCGCGAGTTGAGCGTGCGCACCTTCGCCAGCGCCCGCACCCCAAGCCGTGTTGCGGTGTGCATGGGAAGGAAGAAAGCGACCAGGTCGGCGGCGCAGACTAGATTCTCATCCAACGACTGCCGCGAAAGATCCAGCAGGTGGACGGAGTGGCCGTCGGCGCGCAACCAGGCTGCCGGGGAGGCGAGCCCGAACGGCTGCCGCCCCAATTCATAGGTCGAGATAAGCAGCACGTTGAGGTCGCGCATGGCCCGACGACTACGCTTTCGTCTTGGGAGGCACGTAGCCCGGAGGCAGGGCCGCGCCCTCGCCGAAGAAAAAATCCTCCAGGTGTTTGACCAGGACCTCCTGATCCTTCGGGTTGGCGGGATTCAGCCGATACTCGTTGAGCACCATCTTGCAGTACTCGCCCCACATCTTCCAGGCTTCCTGCGAAACGTTCTCGTAGATGCGGCGGCCGAGCTCGGTGTCGAACGGCGGCTCGTCGAGCCCCGGCATCTCGCGCTGGAACTTCACGCAGAAGACGGTGCGCTGCCCCGCAGTTTCTGGCGTTGGCGGTCCCGGCGGTGTGCTGCAGCAACCCATAGGCGCTCCTTGGACAACAGATCCGAAGAGACTAGTTTACAGAAAATCAGGGAAACGGGCTGGTCGCGCGGGCACTGATCCGGGAAAATGCCGAGCTCCGCGCGGGGGAACCGGGTCCAGCACTGTAGTAACGGACAGCCCCAGGCTTTTTCCCGTAAAATAGGTGATGCACCACCCGGCAGGGGGCCAGCATCCAATCTGATGTTGGAAACGGGCAGGCCGCAGGGGTTTCGTCGCTTCATGAACAGAACACTGGTTGCAGTTATATTGCTGATTTCCACAGCCGTTTTTGCACAAGACCGCAAGGACGCTCCCACCCCGCACGCCCCAGCCCCGGCGAAGGCTCCCGCCGATTCCGGCAAGCCCGCGCACAAGCTCCCGGACAAGGCCGCCGCCTACTATCACTACAGCCTGGCCCACATGTATGAGGAGCTGGTGTCGATGTACGGGCGGGCGGAGTACGCCACCAAGGCCATCCAGGAGTACCGCGCCGCCATCGAGAACGATCCTGACTCGGAGTTCCTGAACGCCGGACTGGCCGAGCTTTACGCCAAGACCGGCCGCATCCGCGATGCCGTGCTCGAGGCCCAGGACATCCTCAAACGCGACCCCAACAACCTGGAGGCGCGCAAGCTGCTGGGCCGCATCTACCTGCGGTCGCTGGGCGATCTGCAATCGGGCACGCAGTCGCAGGAAGTGCTGAAGCTGGCCATCGAGCAGTTCCAGCAGATCGTCCGGCTGGAGCCCAAGAGCGTGGACAACCACCTGCTGCTCGGTCGCCTGTACCGGCTGGACAACGACCTGGTCAAGGCGGAGAACGAATTCAAGGTTGCCATCCAAATCCAGCCCGATTCCGAAGAGGCGGTCACCAGCCTGGCCTACCTCTACAACGAGGAAGGCGACGCGCCCCGTGCCATCGCCCTGCTCAATCAGGTCCCCGATCCGGCGCGTAGTGGCAAGCTCTATTCGGCGCTGGGCTACACTTACGAGCAGCAGAAGGATTACAAGAAGGCGGTCGCCGCCTACCGCAAAGCCGTCGAGCTGGACCGCGACAACCTGGACGCGCTGCGCGGGCTGGCCCAGAACCTGATGAACGACGGCCAGTACGATGCCGCCCTGGAGCAGTACAAGCTGATCGCCGACGCCGATCCCCAGGACGCGCAGTCCTACCTGCGCCTTTCCGAGATCTACCGCCGTATGGGCAAGTTCGACCCGGCCCTCGACATGCTGAAGAAGGCCGAGAGTCTGGTGCAGGATTCGCTGGAAGTCCCGTTCAATCGGGCGCTGGTGTACGACGCCCAGGGGCGCTTCGACGAGGCCGCCACCACCCTGCAGCAACTGCTGGACAAGACCGCACGCCCGGAGGGCAATTACACCACCGGCGAGCGCAATAACCGCAGTGTCTTCCTGGAGCGCCTGGGAACGGTGTACCGCGAGCAGGGCAAGACGCAAGCCGCGGTCGAGACTTACCGCAAGATGCTGGAGCTGGGCGGCGACGGCGCCTCGCGCGGCTATCAGCAGATGATCGACACCCTGCGCGAGGCTAAGCAGTGGTCGCAGGCCACCGCCGTCGCTCAGGAAGCGGTGCACAAGCTGCCCAACGACCGCGGCCTCAAGCTGGTGCTGGCCGGACAACTGGCGGATACCGGCCAGGCCGATCAGGGTATCGCCCTGGCCCAATCCCTGCTCAAGGGCACTTCGGAGGACCGCGAAGTTTATATCGCCCTGGCGCAGATCAACAGCCGCCTGAAGCGCTGGTCCCAGGCGGAAGAGGACATCAACAAAGCCGCCGGGCTGGCCTCCAAGCAGGAGGAGAAGGACTACGTCCAGTTTGTGCTGGGCTCGATCTACGAGCGGCAGAAGCGGTACGAACCGGCGGAAGCGGCCTTCCGGAAAGTGCTGGCCAGTGACCCGCGCAGCGCTATGACCTTGAACTACCTGGGCTACATGATGGCCGACCGTGGCACCCGCTTGGAGGAAGCCATGGGATACATCAAGAAGGCCGTCGAACTGGATCCGCAGAACGGCGCCTACCTCGACTCGCTGGGCTGGGCCTACTTCAAACTCGGCAATTACGAACTGGCAGAAGAGAACTTGCGCAAGGCTTCCGAGCGCATCGGCAACGATGCCACCGTGCAGGACCACTTGGGCGATCTTTACCAGAAAATGGGACGCCTGAAGCTGGCCGCCGCCCACTGGCAGCGCGCTCTCGAGGAGTGGAACAAAACCGTTTCCGCCGACATTGACCAGGAAGACGTCGCCAAGGTGCAGCGCAAGCTGGAAGCGGCGCGCGTCAAACTGGCGCAGCAAGGACGCTAGCGGCCCCACGCCACCCCAGGCATCTCCCAAGAAGCCCGAGCGCGGCTCGGATCACGAGTCCTGCACCGAACTCTTGACAACCCCGGCTCCTGCGCGTAGAAATAAACGATTGAATATGTCGCACTCGACCTTCATTTGCGGAAGCATTTGCATTATGGCCATGGCCATGTGCATGCCCGCGAATTGTGGGTCGTGATCGGAGCCAAGCGACAGTAGCTCACTAACAAGCTCTCAGACGACCCACGATGATTCGTGGGTCGTTTCGTTTTTACCGGCATCTTTTGCGAGGAGAAGATCATGGCTGACGAAGCCGCCAACAATCACTACCGACTTGCCACCCTGGCCGTTCACGGAGGCCAGCAGCCCGATCCCACCACCGGGGCGCGCGCCGTTCCCATCTACCAGACCACCTCCTACGTCTTCGAGAACGCCGAACACGCCGCCCGCCTGTTCGCGCTGCAGCAGTTCGGCAACATCTATACGCGCATCATGAACCCGACGACCGACGTGTTCGAGAAGCGCATCGCGGCGCTGGAAGGCGGCGCGGCCGGGCTGGCGCTGGCTTCGGGGCAGGCGGCGGAAACGCTGGCGCTCACCACGCTGGCGGCCGCGGGCGACGAGATCGTCTCTACCACCTCGCTCTATGGCGGCACCTACAACCTGTTCCACTACACGCTGCCGCGCTACGGGATCACGGTGCGCTTCGTGGACGCCGTGGACTACGACGGCCTGCACCGCGCCGTCAACGACAAGACCAAAGCGCTGTACACCGAGACCATCGGCAATCCCAAGCTGGACATCGTGGACATCGAGCGCCTGGCCGCGGTCGCGCACGAGCACGGCCTGCCGCTGGTGATCGACAACACCACGCCTTCGCCGGCGCTGTGCCGGCCCATCGAGTGGGGCGCCGACATCGTGGTGCACTCCGCCACCAAGTTCATCGGCGGCCACGGGAACTCGATCGGGGGCGTGATCGTGGACGGCGGCCGCTTCGACTGGAAAAAGTCCGGCCGCTTCCCGCAGTTCGTCGATCCTGACCCGTCGTACCACGGCGTGTCATTCACGGAAGCCTTCGGGCCGCTGGCGTTCATCCTGAAGGCGCGGGTGCAGGGACTGCGCGATACCGGCGCGTGCCTCTCGCCGTTTAACGCCTTCCTGCTGCTACAGGGCGCGGAGACGCTGCACCTGCGCATGCAGCGGCACTCGGAAAACGCGCTGGCTGTCGCCACGTTCCTCTCTCAGCACCCGGACGTGGAGTGGGTGAATTATCCCGGGCTGCCCAAGAGCCCGTGGTACGAGCTGACCCGCAAGTACCTGCCGCAGGGGGCGAGCGCGCTGATCACCTTCGGCATTCGCGGCGGCCTGGAGGCCGGGCGGACGTTCATCAACTCGCTGAAGCTGTTCAGCCTGCTGGCCAACATCGGCGACGCCAAGTCGCTGGTCATCCATCCGGCCTCGACCACGCATCAGCAGTTGACCGAGGCGGAACAGCGCGCTACCGGCACCACGCCCGAGCTGGTACGGCTCTCCATCGGCATCGAGGACGTGAACGACATCATCGCCGACCTCGACCAGGCGCTGACCAAATCGCAACGCAGCGGACGGAAGCCAGCCGAGCCTTCGACCGAACTGACGCCGGCCGCTGCCGCTGAGAGGTAGTCATGAGCGTAGAACCGACACTGGAAGGCAGCTTTACATTCGCAGCGGACACGCCATTCCGCCTGGAATCTGGCGGCGCGCTCCAGCCGGTGACGCTGCGCTATGCGGTGTACGGCAAGCTGAGGGAAGAAGCGATCCTGGTCTGCCACGCGCTCTCGGGCTCGGCGCGTGTCGCCGATTGGTGGCCGGGGATGTTCGGCGCCGGGCGCCCGTTCGACACCGATCGTGAGTGCATCATCGGCATCAACATTCTGGGATCGTGTTACGGCTCGACCGGCCCCACCTCCACCGATCCGCGCACCGGCAAACCCTACGGACCGGAGTTCCCGCTGGTCACCATCCGCGACATGGTGCGGGCACAGGCGCGCCTGCTCCAGCATCTCGGGGTGGAGCGGCTGAGCGTGGTGATCGGCGGCTCCATCGGCGGCATGCAGGCCCTGCAGTGGGCGGTGGACTTCCCCGAGCAGGTGGGGACGGCGGTCGCCATCGGCGCCACGCCGCTCTCGGCCATGGGCTTGGCGCTCAATCATCTGCAGCGGCAGGTTATCCAGCTCGATCCCGATTTCCGCGGCGGACGCTACGACGAGCAGCCGGCCCGAGGACTGGGGATCGCGCGTTCCATCGCCATGTGCACCTACAAATCGGCGGCGCTCTTCCACCAGCGATTCGCGCGCAAGCCCAACCGCAACGGCGAAGATCCCCTGGCGGCGCTGGAGAACCGCTACGACATCGCCGGCTACCTCGATTACCAGGGCGGCAAGCTGGTGGAGCGCTTCGACGCCAACACCTATCTCGTGATCTCCAAGGCCATGGACACCTTCGAGCTGGCGCGCGGGTATGCCTCGGAGGAGCAGGCGCTGCGGCGGATTCGCGCCAAAGTGCTGCTGGTCGGAATCTCGTCCGATTGGCTGTTCCCCGCCCCCGACGTGGTGGCGCTCGGGGCCCGGCTGCGCGCAGCGGGCGTGGACAACCGGTATCTCGAACTGGTCTCCGAGCACGGACACGACGGCTTCCTCGCCGACACCCACTTGCTGGCGCCACTGCTCTCGGCGGTGCTCGCAACCGAGGACCCTAAACCCCGGCGGCAGGTGTGGCGCGCCGCCGTGAATTACCCGGCGGGCAGGGATGTCTGAGATGGGTGGCCGGGATGATACGCTGTCAGCGTGATGCGATGGGCCCGGCTGAAACTGTGGTTCGGCAGCCCGGTGCGGGTGCGGCTGCCGTTCGGCAGTTGGTGGATGGCGGAAGACGACTTCTGCAGCCACTCCATCCTGCGGGGAGACTTCGAGAACCCGGAGTGGCGCTTCGTCGAGCGCTTCCTCGAGCCCGGCATGACGGTGCTCGACATCGGTGCTCATCATGGCTTCTATTCCCTGCTGGCGTCGGTGAAGGTCGGCAGCAGCGGCCGCGTAATCGCCTTTGAGCCCTCGCCGCGCGAGCGCGAAAAGCTCCTGCGCAACCTGGCGCTGAACGGCTACACCAACGTGCAGGTGGAAGATTGCGCGCTCGCCGAAGCCGCCGGCCGGCAGGAGCTGATCATGGTCGGCGGCATCAACACCGGCTGTAACAGCCTCCGCCGCCCCAACGTCAAGGAGCCGACCAGCTCGGTCGCAGTCCGGGTGGAGACCCTGGACGGCTATCTCGCCGAGCATCGGCTGCCCCCCGTGGATTTCATCAAGCTGGATGCCGAGGGCGCGGAACTTGCCATCCTGAAGGGCGCGCACACCATGCTCGAGTCGCGCCCGCGGCCCGTGATCCAGTGTGAACTGGAAGAGATTCGCACCCGGCCCTGGGGCTATCATCCGCGCGAAGTGGTCGTGCTGCTGGATACAATGGGATATCGCTGGTTCCCGCCGCAGTCAGGCGGGGTGCTTAAGCCGGTGGTGGACAAGGCCGGCGTGGACGGGAATTTCTTCGCTGTCCCCGAGGAGCGCATGGAACCGTTGCGCGCGCGAGGGCTGCTAGCGTAAGTGACGACGCCGTTTGTTTTCGATCGCGAGGAGTCGCAACGCCTGGTAGAGGCGCGGGGCGGCTTCTTGCGCCGGTTTGTCGCTGATTTCAAAGACCGGCTCGAGCTCCGCACCGCGCTCGACGCCGGCTGCGGCGTCGGGCACCTCTCGATTCTGCTGCAGCAGCTGGGACTGCGGGTCACCGCGTTCGATGCCCGGCCGGAAAACGTGGAAGAAGCCCGCCGGCGGCACCCGGGGATCGATTTCCGCCTGGCCGACCTGGAGGAACTCCGCCCGCAGGAATTCGGGACGTTCGACCTCGTCCTCTGCTTCGGGCTGCTCTATCACCTGGAGAATCCTTTGCGCGCGGTACGCCGGCTGCGCGCGATGACGGGGAAGGTGCTGCTCATCGAGAGCGTGTGCGTGCCGGGGAAGGCGCCGCTGCTCCACCTGCGCGATGAGGCCGCGCTCCCGGACCAGGCGCTGAACGCGGTGGCCTGCTATCCCTCGGAGGGCGCGCTGGTCAAAATGGTGTATCGCGCGGGGTTTCCGGCGGTGTATCGCACAACTCGACGGCCCGAGCACGAGGATTTTCAGGGCCGGCTGGGGCGGAGGCCGTGGCGGACGATCGTGGTCGCGCCGGTCTCGCCCATACAGGATTCATCGCTGGTGCTGGCGGACGAGCCCAGCGGGCGTGCCGACCTGTGGTCCACCGATCCCACGAGCCTACTCAAGATGGGGCGCAGGCTGCAGGCGTTCATGAAGCGGCCCTGGGCGGAGAATTGGACGCGGTTGCGGCGGCGCTACGGCCCGACAGGAAAATAAAATGCCGGATGTTTCCCACGCTACCATCGACGAAGTGCGGCAGTACTGGGACCGCCGTCCCTGCAACATCCGGCACTCGCCGCAGCCGGTGGGCACGCGCGCATACTTCGATGAGGTCGAGGCGCGCAAGTATTTCGTCGAGCCGCACATTCCGCGCTTCGCCGGGTTCGAACGCTGGCGCGGAAAGAAAGTGCTGGAGATCGGATGCGGCATCGGCACCGATACCGTCAACTTCGCGCGCCGCGGCGCTGAGGTCACGGCGGTGGACCTTTCACCGAATTCTCTTGAGATCGCACGCCAGCGAGTCGAGGTCTATGGGCTCGGAGACTGTGTGCGGTTCTTCAGCGGCAGCGCGGAAGAGCTAACCTCGTTCGTGCCTAAGGAAACCTACGACCTGATCTATTCCTTCGGCATGATCCATCACACGCCGCATCCGGAGCGCGTGCTGGACCAGGTGCGGCAATATGCAGGCGCGGGCTCCACGCTCAAAATCATGGTCTATCACCGCTACTCGTGGAAGGTGCTGTGGATCGGGCTGGGCTACGGCAAAGGCCAGTTCTGGCGCACCGCAGAACTGGTGGCCCGGCATTCGGAAGCGCAGACGGGATGCCCCGTTACTTACACCTATTCGCGGCGTGAAGCCCGGCGGCTGGTGGAGTCGCGCGGGTTTCGCGTCACCGATCTCTTCGTTGACCATATCTTCCCCTACCGCATCGCCGATTACGTCCAGTACCGCTATGTCAAAGCCTGGCCGTGGAGCTGGATGCCGCAACCGGTATTCCGCTGGCTGGAGAAGCGATTCGGCTGGCACTTGTGCCTGACCGCGGAGGCCTGCTGATGAAAGTATGCGTCATCGGCCTGGGGAAACTCGGCGCTCCGCTGGCAGCGTGCATGGCGGCGCGCGGCATGACCGTGGTCGGGGTGGATGCGGATAAGCGCAAGGTGGAGGCCATCAACCACGGCAAGCCACCGGTGCCCGAGCCGGGGCTGGCTGAGATGCTCGCGGAAGCCGGCGGCCGGCTGACCGCAGTCGAGCAGATCGCGCCGGCGGTGGCGCACAGCGACCTCACGTTCATCGTGGTCTCCACTCCCAGCGAAGCCGGCGGCGGCTTTTCGCTGAAGTACGTCGAGCCGACGTGCCGGGAGATCGGGCGGACGCTGGCGTCGAAGAAGGAATATCACGTCGTCTCGCTCACCAGCACGGTGATGCCGGGCACGACCGGAGGCCGGGTCCGCAGCCTGCTCGAACACAGCAGCGGCAAGCGTTGCGGTCCGGATTTCGGCCTGTGCTACAGCCCCGAGTTTATCGCCCTGGGCAGCGTGATCCGCGACTTCCTGAATCCGGACATGCTGCTGATCGGGGAATCCGACCAGCGCGCCGGCGACACGCTGGCGGCGCTCTACCGGCAGGTGTGTGAGAACCAGCCGGCGGTTGCGCGCATGAACTTCGTCAACGCCGAGGTCACCAAGCTGGCGGTCAACACCTACGTGACCACCAAGATCAGCTTCGCCAACATGCTGGCGCGCATCAGCGAGCGCCTGCCGGGGGCGGACGTGGACGTCATCACCTCCGCGCTCGGCCTCGACAGCCGTATTGGCGGCAAGTACCTGAAGGGCGCCATCAGCTACGGAGGCCCCTGCTTCCCACGCGACAACCTGGCCATGGCGGCGCTGGCGCGGCAGGTGGGAACCTCGCCCGAACTGGCCCAGAGCGTGGACCACTTCAATCGCTGGCAGGTCGAGTGGCTCGCCGATTTCGTGCAGCAGCATTCCCAAGGACCAGTGGGCGTGCTCGGGCTGACTTATAAGCCAGGCACGGACGTGGTGGAGGAAGCTGTAGGCCTGCTGCTGGCGCGGGAACTCTCGCAGCGCGGGGTGGCGGTGATCGCTTATGATCCATGGGGTGAAGAGAATTCCGCGCGCGTGCTGGGCGACAGGGTGCGGTTGACGCCGGGAGCGGAAGAGTGTATCGCTGGGGCCGACCTGGTGGTGCTCACCACGCCGTGGCGCGAGTTCGCCTCCATCCCCGGGGAGCGATGGGCGCGCGCCGGCACGCCGCGCACCGTGGTGGACTGCTGGCGCCTGCTGAAGCACCTGGGGCGGCAGCCGGGCGTGCGTTATCTTGTGTTGGGAGCGTGTGAAGACAAGGCGTGATTATTTCGTCTGGTGTTCACAAGACCATTGACTAACCAGCACGAGAGACGTTGCTGGAAGTTTCTCTGCACTACCTAACGTGTCATCCTTCGCCAGCCGAAGGCGAGCGGAGGATCTGACGGAGCAGCCGGCACTACCCTTGTGGGTAGCGCCACCGTTGCCGTCAGATTCTCCCCTCTCGCTTTGCTCGACGGAAGAATGACACTTGAATGGGGGGTCGTTGCCGGGCTGAAGCCCCTCGCTTCTGCACCTTAGCGATTATGGCGAAACCAGATCCAAACGCGGCGCTGACCATCTTTGCCCTGCCCAAGCCGTTCCGCGGGCACATCGAGACCATCCAGCGCAACGCCATCCGGAGCTGGACCGAGCTCAGGCCCGCCCCCGAGATCCTGCTGTTCGGCGACGACGCCGGCACCGCGGAGATCGCACAGCAATTGGGCTTGCGGCACATCCCTTCCGTCCGCCGCAACGAATTCGGCACGCCGCTGGTGAGCGACCTTTTCCAGCAGGCGCAGTCGGCGGCCCGGCACGACAGGCTCTGTTACGTCAATTCCGACATCATCCTGCTGGCCGATCTTCCGCCGGCGGTCGCGCGCATTGCCCGCTTCCGCGAAGAGTTCCTGATGGTGGGCCGCAGGCTGGACCTGGATCTAGCCGAGCCGCTGTGCTTCGACGCCAACGGCTGGGGAGCGTCTCTGCGCAGCCGCGCCCTGAGCCAGGGCCGGATGAACATCGCCCGCTCCATCGACTACTTCGTCTTCCCGCGCAACCTCTACCCGCCCTTGCCGGAGATGGCCCTGGGACGCTTCTGGTGGGACAACTGGCTCATCTGGAAAGCGCACGCGGTGGGCGCGGCGGTGGTGGACGCGTCCGCGGTGGTGCTGGCCATCCACCAGAACCACGATCATTCGCACTACGCCGGCGGCCGCCAGGCCATGCTGGCGGGCGAGGAAGCCACGCGCAACTGCCGCCTCGGTTGCGAGACCAACCCGGCGGACTTCGACAACGGTCTCTCCTGGCGCTACTTCTACACCATCGACGATGCCACGCACGTGCTGCTGCGCGAGGGCATCAAGCCCACCCGGCGCCACACCTGGAAGATGGTGAAGCGCACATTTGGAAATCCCCGCAGCCTGCCCGCTTTGATCCGGCGGACGCTGGCGGGGTCGCGCTAGCTTTTTTCGGCTGGGCGGTGGTTCTGTTCTTCCTCGTTGCTCCGCGTGCCGTTCTCGGCGGGGGGAGCGGTTCCGCTGGGGGGATTCTTGTACACGCTGAGGAAGCGCTTGACCGCGCTCTTGACGGCGCCGGTGGTGCGCTGGGGAGCGGCGCCGCGGCGCTTCCAGAACATGGTGACGCGGTCGGCGAGCCCGAGGTGGGCGAAGTAGAAGATGCCGTCCACCTGCTCGATCACCACCCGCCGTCCGATCTTCAACTGGCGGGTTTCCTTGCCGTGACAGAAGATGCGCGCGCCACCAGGTAGCTCCACCACCGCGATGTGCAAGGGAGGCTTAAACCCTTCAGGAACCGCCGTTAGCGTGGTGTAGGAGAGGACCGAGCCGTAGCCCGCAATCTCCACCGGGGTCATCTCCACCGGGTGGCGGGGACAGATGCGCACCGGCGGCGCGACCACCCAACCGCAATCCGGACAACGCGAGGCTGCCACCATTTCCATCACGCCACCTGCTCGACCAGCGTCACCCAGTTGTTGGTGGCCAGGCCGCCGATGGAGTGAGCCAGGCCCACGCTTGCCTTCACCTGACGTCCCAGAGCCCGTCCGGTGAGCTGCCACACCAGCTCGACCACCTGCGCGACCCCGGTGGCGGCCAGCGCATGACCGCGAGCCTTCAATCCGCCCGAGGGGTTCACCGGCAGGCGCCCTTCCAGCGTCAGTTCGCCGTTCTGAGCGGCCTTAGCAGCCTTGCCCGGCGGGAACAGCCCGATGTCCTCCAGCGACAGGATCTCGAAGGGGGCGAAAGCATCGTGGATCTCGGCCACCTGCACGCGCTCGGGTCCGAAGCCGGCCATCTGGAATGCCGCTTTGGCGGCGTCCTGGGTGGCGCGAAAGCCGGTGAGCGAGTCGCGATAGCGGACCGCCAGGTAGTCGCTGCCCTGGCCCATGCCCGCCAGCTTGGTGCCGGTGGGGTCGGAGGTCAGCAGGACCGCCGCCGCTCCGTCGGAGATGGGACAGCAGTGTTGTAGCCGCAGCGGGTCGGCGATCATGCGGCTGCTCATCACCTCCTCCAGCGTCACCGGCTGCTGGAAATGCGCGTAAGGATTGCGCGCGCCATTGGCATGGTTCTTCACCGCGACCTGCGCCATGTCCAGTTCGGTGATGAGGCCCTTGGCCAGCGCCGCCCGGGCCACAATGGCGGCCAGTGCCGGCATGGTGGCGCCGTAGGAGCGCTCGTGGGGGTCAATGACGCGGCTGATGATCTCGGAAACCCGCGGGGTGGAAACGTGCGTCATCTTCTCGCCGCCTACCACCAGCACGTGGTTGTGGAAGCCGGAGGCGATCAGGGCGAATCCGGCATAAAGCGCCGCCGCCCCGGAGGAGGTGGCGGTCTCGACGCGAATGGCGGGGACATGCGACAGACCGAGGTAGGTGCCCATGTGGGAGGCGAAGTTGCCCTCGCCCACGAACTCCTCGGGGTCCATGGCCGTGACCACCAGGGCCGTGGGCTCGCGA
The DNA here is from genome assembly GCA_023265315.1 of Acidobacteriota bacterium. GTDB lineage: Bacteria > Acidobacteriota > Terriglobia > Terriglobales > Acidobacteriaceae > JAHFUA01. Next base: position 13,516 of record JAHFUA010000007.1, read on the forward strand.
CCAGCCTCGCGCAGCGCCTCCAGCGCAGCGTCGGCCATCAGGTCTTCCAGCGTTTCGGAGCGGCGGCCGAAGCGGGTCATGGCCGCAGCCGCGATCCAGACGTCTCTCATCTCCTCCGACCCCGTCCCGTCGCGATGTTAGCAGCAGGGCTCGCGATTATCCCGCCAAATAATATAGATGGCGTGAAGCGGGAACGCGACGAGTCGGTGGTGGATGAATTCCGCCGGCGGGGCAACGTGCCTGAAGTCCATCGGTAGGTAGTCATGGGTTTCGAGCTGAGCCCAGGCCAGGTGTTAAGCTACTTGGGTACGGGCCCGTAGCTCAGCGGTAGAGCAGGGGACTCATAATCCCTTGGTCCCTGGTTCGAATCCAGGCGGGCCCACCAGAGCTCCCTCGCTCCGCTCGGAAGAATTTCGGCTGGATTATTCATTTAGTAAAAATCAGTAAAAATTAATTTCGAACTGTCATCCCGAATGAGGGCCAGGCCAAGATCGCATCAAGCCCGCTTTTGGCTTGATGCGTTGGCTGGCCCGAGTCGAGGGATCTTGGGGTTCGGAGTTGGAGCAAATCAAAACCAAGGTCCCTCGACTCGCGCTCCCTCGCCGGGGTCAGTCGCGCATCGCTCGGGATGACAGATTTGCGGGAAGCGCGCCTTCACGACAGATGTCGCAAAACGTAGGCCATGCCAGCGCGCGTTTTGAGGACTCGGCGGCAAATGGTTCCCTGATCGCCTCGCACAAACAAATGCCCGTGCGGGCGGTTACGGTACCGGGAATCGGGCCGGAACCAATCCGGGAATCTGAGCCTAGCGCATCGCCAAGCGGAGAATTACCATTTCATAATTGTTAAGTTGCGAATATTCGCAATTAAGTGAGTATCTTCACCCACTGTTTCCCTCGCATATCTGGAGCGCGCCTTTCCTCGCCCCACCGCTGGGACAGCGCTCCGGTTCCCAGGCCGATTCGGTTGTTGAGATTTGCAACGCCGTGGACGGCTCATCGAGGAGTTTCCCCACGTTTCTTCCACCACGGGCTTTGTCCGACACTCCAGATTCACGGAGGTCTTGAAATTGCGACTCTCGAGCCTGGAGATTCCTGCAGCCGCTGCTGGGTGTAGCTGCAGCTCGTGCTGCGGGGATCTTCAAGGGAGGGTTGGTGCAGTCTGGTGCTTATTTCATCTTCTTAGCGCCGGCCCGGGGCAAAGCCATGCAGAGGTTCTGCATCGGCCGGGCGGCCCAGTCTGAGCGACCGGCGACGTGCGGGCGCCTCGGTCTGCACGCCAGGCGCAAATTCAAGCAGAGGTCATGTCTATGAAAAGAATGGTTCTCATTTTCTCAGCCTTATGCCTGCTGGTAGCGGGAGGTTGGGCGCAGAACGGCTCACCGTCCGCGGCCGCGACCGATTCGACGTCCCGGGCGCAGAGCGACGATCCAGCCCAGCTCCGGCAGGAAATCGATCAACTCAAGAAGTCCCTGGGGGCTTTGGAGCAGCGCCTGGCAACCCAGGAGAAGGAGAGCCAGGCGCAGAAGGAAGCTGCCAGGACCCAGGACACGATCGCGGCGGCCGACCTGGAGAAGCGGGTTTCGGAGACGGAGAAGGAGCAAGCTCTGGACCGCCTCAGGCTCACGGGCGACTACCGCTTCGAGGCCCACTCCATCTGGGGCAACGTGCCCGCCCATCTCGACGGTATGGCCATGCAGAACCTGATGGTCAAGACCCTGTTCGTGACCACTCCCACGGCCCAGGGTGGATTGGGCATGCCCTTCGATCCCAGCATGCTGAACATGCCCATCAACCAGTTCGTCGGGCTGCTCAATGGCGCCGTGCAGAACAACTATGCACAGTACCAATTCTTTACCAACAATCTGACGTTCAACCAGTTGAACCAGGCCGCCCAGGGGTTCAAGCAGATGGGCATCCTGAATCCCTTCATGAACTACCTGGCCACGGCGCCTAACGTCTTCGTACCTTCCTACAAGGACAACAACAAGATCCTGTACACCAACCGGCTGCGGCTGAAGTTCAACGCCAAAGTGAGCGAGAACGTCAGCTTCGAAGGCCGGCTGAGCATGTACAAGGTCTTCGGCGACTCAACCGGCGTGCAGGTGTTCAACGGGCAGCCCAACAGCTTCAACATCGATGGCAACACCGCTGGCACCCCCAATTCGGACATCCTGCGGGTGGAGCGGGCCTATTTCAATTGGAACAACATCGGCGGCTCGAAGTTCTACCTGTCGATCGGGCGGCGGCCTTCGACCTACGGCCCTCCGCTGAACTACCGGCAGGATGAGCCGCGGGGCGGGACGCCGTCGGCCGCCATCATCGACTACCAGTTCGATGGCATCACCTTCGGCTACCGCGTCAACGACAACATGGTCTGGCGGCTGTGCTACGGCCTGGGCTACGAGTCGGGCTTCGGCAGCGGCGACATTCTCAAGCTGCCTCAGGACCGGCTGAAAGACGTGCACTTCCTGGGTGCCAACCTCGATCTGTGGACCACCGACAAGACCCTCATCCAGACCACCATTGCCCATGCCTTCAACGTTACCGACGGCATGGCCGGCCTGATCGTGCTGCCGGCGAATCCGCTGACCGGAGATCCGATCAATGCGCCGGTGGTGATGCGGTTCAATCCCTCGGCCAACCTGGGCAGCATCAACCTGGCCAGCGTGAACGTCACGCGCCGCCAGGGTCCGATGGACCTCTACATCAGCGGCAACTACTCGGGCACACGCCCGAACGGCCTGACCGGGCCTTTCGGCGGGTTGATGTCTGACCCGTTCGACACCCCGCAGGACCGCAACGGCTTCATGGTCCTGGTGGGGGCGCGCTACAACTTCGGGAACGATGAGCGCTCCAAGATCGGGTTCGAGGTGAACCACGGCACCAAGTACTGGTTCAACTTCGCCCAGGCCGAGGACGACATCATTGCCCCCAAGACCAATACGCGCGGAGAGGTGTATGAGGCGTACTTCACGCATCGGCTGAGCCAGCGCTTCATCTTCAAGGCCGACTTCATGAAGTACAACTACCGCTACTCCGGTTCCGGCTGGAACGTGGGGGCGCCGAAATCGTTGGACTCGTTGGCCACCCCGCTTCTGGGCTTCCCCACCTACAAAGACGCGTTCATGGCCACCTTGGGCCTGACCGCGAGGTTCTAGCTGGCACAACTCGGGGCTGGTTTCGGCCAGCCCCGGTTTTAAGCAATCGCTGGAGGTTGACATGCATCGTGCAAGCAAGCTGCAAACGGTAAGCAAGATCATCTTCGTCGCACTCATCCTTATCGTCGCGACCACGCTGCTGTGGGCGGGCAATGAAGCCAAAGGAAAGTACTACTTCAAACAGAACTGCAAGGAGTGCCACAGCAAGGGCGCTGTGGGCGGAGAGATCACGCCCATGAGCAAGACCCAGGCGCAGTGGAAGGCCTATTTCGCAACCGGCAAACACAACAAAAGAGTGGAGCCGCTGACCAAGATCATGCCGGATGATCAGCTCCGGGATGTGCAGACCTTCCTGGCGAACCACGCAGTGGATTCGCTGCAGCCGGAGACCTGCGGCAAGTGAGCGGCGGTCAGGCCTGGGGCGCGGACCTCGGGTCCTGCCCCGGCTCGGCGTCCGAGCGCGACTGAGATGGCGAGGAGGAAATGGATCGCCGAAGGTTCCTGAAATTCGCAGCCGGAGGAGCAGCCGGCGCCACCCTGGCGGCTTCGGTGCCGTACCTCGAGCCCATGTTGAGGAAGCCGCAACTGAAGACCGAGCGGCGCGAGGTCCCGACCACCTGCGAGATGTGCGTAAACAAGTGCTCCATCATTGCGGTGGTGGAGGACGGCGTCATCCACAAGCTCAACCCCAACCCGGAGAGCCCGCGCTCCCGTGGCATGGTGTGCGCGCGCGGCAACGCCGGGCTGCAGCAGGTGTACGATCCGGCACGGCTGAAGCGGCCGCTGCTCCGCGCCGGCGCGCGCGGGGAAGGCAAGTGGAAGCCGGTCTCCTGGGACGAGGCCTTCGACTTCGCCGCCGAAAAGCTTAAGGCCGTGAAAGAGAAATGTGGGCCGCAGGGGACGTTGTGGTCTTCGACCGAGAGCTTTCAGGAGACGTTCTTCAAGAGCCTGGGCTTGGCCTTGGGATCGCCGAACGTGGAGCGCCATCCCACGCTGTGCCTGGCCTCGGTCAACCTGGCATACTCGCTGACCTTCGGCACGGTGCCCTCGTTCGACCTGCTGAATGCGCGCTACATCATCATGTCGGGCGCCAACCGTCTGGAGTCGTTCATCATGCCGGACACGGTGGACCTGGTTGGCTCTACCACCGAGCGCAAGGCGCGCCTGATCTATCTTGACCCGCGCTTCACGGTAACCGCCGCGAAAGCCGATGAGTGGTATCCGATTCGTCCGCACACCGACCTGGCGTTCATCCTCGCGATGCTGAATGTCATCGTCGGCGAGAACCGCTACGACAAGGAGTTCGTCGCCACCTACTGCAGCGGGTTCGACAAGCTGGCCGAGCACGTCAAGACCTACACGCCTGAGTGGGCGGAGACCGAAACGGAGATCCCCGCTAAAGACATCATCCGCATCGCGCGCGAATTTGCCGACGCGGCGCCGCGGGCGCTCTATTACGCCGGGCGGCGCTCCTCCTGGTACCGCGACGATTTTCCGATGCGCCGCGCCCAGGCCATCCTCAACGCCGTCATCGGCAACTGGGACCGTCAGGGCGGCATGGTGCCCAACGCCAAGATCGCCTTGGGTGAGTACATGTTCCTACCCTGGGACGATCCCACCGCGCCGCGGGTGGACGAGATGGACAAGAACTTCCCGCTGGCGGCCAAGGGCGACGGCGCTTATCTCAAGATGCGGGAGAACATCCTCGAGGGCAAGCCGTATCCGGTGAAGGCCTGGATGATCCACAAGCAGGACCCGATGAACGCCCTGCCGGAGCAAGCCAAGACGCTGCGCATGATCGAGCAGATGGATTTCATCGGCGTCATCGACGTGCAGATGAGCGACATGGCCTGGTACGCGGACGTGGTCTTCCCCGAGTCCACCTATCTCGAACGGCAGGACCCTGTGGAAGTGTTGGCCGGCATCCTGCCAGTGGTGGTGTATCGCCAGGCGGTCATTCCACCTCTGCACGACACCAAACCCACGCTGGAGATCGTGCAAGGGCTGGCGAAACGTCTCGGCCTCTCCCAGTACTTTGATTACACCATCGACCAGTGGATCGACGCGCAGGTGAAGGAGCTGCCGCTGGACACGCCGCTGGAATATCTCAAGCACCACGGCGTCTACGCTTCGCCGGACGGCCCGAAGTATGGAACCACGCTTAAGCCGGACCACCGCTTCGTCACGCAGTCGGGCAAGATCGACCTCTATTCCGACCGGCTGCGCGAAGCGGGATACGATGCGTTGCCGGTGTATCAGACCCCGATGCAACCGCCGGCGGGCAGGTTTCGCCTGATCCTGGGTCGCAAGGCTTATTTCACCCAGGCCAACACCACCAACAATCCGTGGCTGAACACCTTCGCACCGGAGAACGTGTTGTGGATCCACCCGGCATCTGCACGAAGCGTCGGGGTGGAAGATGGCGATCGGGTGGAGGTCAGAAGCAGCGTCGGCAGCATTACGGTCAAGGCTCGTGTTACGCAGGAGATCCGCCCGGACTGCGTGTTCACCATGCACGGCTACGGCAAGCGCTCGAAGTGGCAGAGCCGGGTGGCGGGTGCGGGCGCATCGGATGCCGAAATCATCGAGACCGCGTGGGACCAGGTCTCGGGCGGCGGCGCATTCCACGAAACTTTCGTGAAAGTGAGAAAGGTGTAGGAGCCGGTCATGGCCGCACGTCAGAAACGCTACGCGCTCGCGATCGACGCCCGGAAGTGCATCAACTGCAAGGCGTGCTCGGTGGCCTGCCGCGCCGAAAATCGCGTCCCGCTGGGCAAGGGACGCAACTGGATGAACGAGGAGCTGCGCGGCGAGTATCCCAAGCTGATGGCGGTGTTCGAGGCGGAGCAGTGCCACCACTGCGCCGACCCGGCCTGCGTTCGCGTTTGCCCGACCGGCGCCTCCTACCAGCGGCCGGATGGCATCGTGGCGATCAAGGACACGGAGTGCGTGGGCTGCCGTTACTGCGTGGTCGCTTGCCCCTACGATGCGCGCTTCTTCCGCGAAGACCGAGGCGTGGTGGAAAAGTGCGACCTTTGCGCTAAGCGTGTGGACCGCGCCGAGCTGCCGGCATGCGTCGAGACCTGCCCGTCGAAGGTGCGAGTGTTCGGCGATCTCAACGATCCCAACAGCAAGCTCCACGAATTGCTGTCAAAGCGCCAGTACCGGCTCAAGAAGCCCGAGGCGGGGACAGGCCCGCAGATCTACTACCTGCTGTGAGGGGTGAGCGCGATGAAGACCATTGAATGGGGATTTCTAATCATCAATTACCTCTTCCTGGGCGGGCTGTCGGCGGGGCTGTTTTTCGTGGCCGCACTCGCCACCCTGCTGGAACACAACGGCGACCGGCCGTATGCCCGCATCGCCCGCTACGGCGCGCTGCTGGCGCCCTGGCCGGTAATGCTGGGCTGCTTCCTGCTCATCTTCGACCTGGGAAAGTGGTACCGCTTCTACAAGCTGTTCCTGCACCTGCGCTGGGTCAGCCCCATGTCGATCGGATCGTGGCTGCTGTTGATCTTCAGCGGTATCTCGCTGCTGTTGTTTGTCGCGTCGCTGGCTAAGGAGGAGCGCCAGCGGCTGTTCCAGAAGCTGCCGGCGAGCGGTGCGATTCTGCGGCTGCTCAGTGGCGATTTATCAGCCTGGCAGCGGCCCATCGCCGCCCTGGGATTACCGTTCAGCATTGGGGTTGGGATCTACACCGGCGTGCTGCTGGGCGCGGTGCAGTCGCGGCCGTTCTGGAACACCAATCTGGTGGCGCAGATGTTCCTGTTCTCGGCGCTCTCCACCGGCTGCGCAACCCTCATTCTGGTGCTGGCTCTTGCGGGAAAGAGGATCGAAGCCGTCGAGTTCCGCCTGCTGTACACGCTGGACATCTGCTTTCTTACGCTGGAGTTCTTCATCGTGCTGCCGTACCTGATCCACGGCGAGCTCTCGGTCGAGGCCGTGCGGGAATCATTGCAGTTGATCCTCGGGGGGCCGTTCACGCTCGTCTTCTGGGTATTTTTCCTGGGACTGGGGTTGCTGGCGCCCTTGGCCATCGAAGTGCGTGAGATGGCGCCCGTGCTGCTTTCGAAGACGGTGGCCCACTACAGCAAGCCGCTGGCGGCGGTGACCGCGCTGCTGGTGCTGGCGGGCGGCTTTCTGCTGCGCTATATCTTTGTTTTCGCCGGACAGATGAGCGCCTTCAAATAAGGGATGTGCCATGCAAGATTTGCAGCCCGTCGTAAGATACCCGTCGGGAACTTCCATGCACACTGCCAAGCGGGAGATCGAAGACCATATCTACGAATTGCAGGTGCGAATCTGCAAAGCGTTTGCCAACACGACTCGTCTCCATATCCTTGACCTCCTGGGGAAACGCGAACACGGAGTTTCGGAACTGCAGCGCCGCTTGGGCGTCACCAAGGCGAACCTGTCGCAACATCTGGCCATCCTGCGAGGCGCTGGAGTCATCAGCACCCGGCGGGAAGGGCAGCAGATCTATTGCTCGCTGGCGATCCCGGAAGTGAAACAGGCCTGCCAGTTGATCCGGAGCGTGCTGCGCGCCCAGATTCGCAACGGCCGCAAACTCGCAATCTAGTCCGCGACTCTGACGCCGCCTTGCGCAAGTCCGCAGCCTTGTGCAGTGTGTCGCATCGGCTGGCTGATGCGACCGGCAGCTCCTGCCTCCCGGGTTAAGCCGCTTGGTGAAACCGCGTCGCGTATACTCTTCCGTGCCATGAATCGCTGGAATGATCGCCTGCTCCGCGGACGGGTTGTGGCGATACTCGTAGCTGCTGCGGCACTGCTGACCACGCTTGTAGCCGGCGCTCAGAGCGGAGGAAAGGACGGCAGTACCGCCCAGCCTCCATCGCCGGCATGGGAGTTGCCGCCCGGCAGCCCAGAGTTGATCCGCCCGGCGGAGCTGGCGAAAGCCCTATCCTCCATGGGCACGAAAGCCATCGTCTTCAACGTCGGCCCGCGGGTGATTTACCTTCAAGCACACATCCCCGGTACCGAGTACATGGGTCCGGCGGCGAACCCGGATGGGCTGGAGAAACTACGAGCACGCGCTGCCTCGCTGCCGCGCGATTCTTTCCTGGTGATCTATTGTGGATGCTGTCCGTGGGAACACTGCCCCAACGTCCGTCCGGCCTATAAGGAGCTGAAGCAGATGGGCTTTACCAGACTCAAGGTGCTCTACATCGCCAACAGCTTCGGGACCGACTGGGTCGAGAAGGGCTACCCCACCGCGAAAGGCGAGTAGCGGGCTGGATGGGCAGGGCCCGGTGATGGAGTGACGAAAAAGCTGGCGGTCTTCATCGCGGCGATGGGATTGGTCGCCGCCCTCTATTTACAGCGGCGCGTTTCGAGAGCCGGGGCGCCCAACCACGACTTGCCTGCCCCGGCCGTTGCCCTGGTAGACCTCAGCGGGAACAACGTCAGCCCTGCGCGCTACAAGGGCAAGGTTGTGCTGATCAATTTCTGGGCGGCCTGGTGCACTCCCTGCCGCGAGGAGATCCCGCAGTTCGTGGCGCTCGAGGAGAAGTACGGCTCGCGAGGGTTTCAGGCCGTCGGCATCTCCCTGGACGACCCCGAAGCCGCGCTGCGTGACTTCTGTCGGGAGTACAAGGTGAATTACCCCATCGTGATGGGCAGCCAGAAAATCGCGGAGGGGTTCGGAGGCGTGCTCGGACTGCCGACCACATTTCTGATCGGCCGCGACGGGCGTATCCACGCCAAGTATGTTGGCACCACTGATTTCCCCAAGCTGGAGAGGGAGATCGCTGCCCTGCTGGCCGCAGGCCCGTAAATGCGTTCCGGCTAGGCCGGCTTTTTGTTGCCAGCCGCCGCTGCTTTGGGACGCAGAAAGGAATCCACCGCTTCGCTCTCGGACTTGTAGATCTCAAAGACCTCGTCCAGCCGGGTGACCCGCAAGACTTCCCAGGTCTTAGAGGACAGGTCGGCGAGCTTGAGCTCCCCGCCGCGGTTGCGCGCGGAGATGAACAGTCCCACCAGCGCCGCCAGGCCCTCGCTGTCGATCTGCTCGATGCCGGCAAGGTGCAGCACCACGCGATTGGTCTCCTTGAAAAGCGAGAGCACGGTCAGGCGCAGCTCGTCCACTTCCTGGCCGAAGACAATGCGTCCCCGGCAGCGGACGACAGCGACATCTGCCTGCCTGGCCACATCCAATCGCAGTTCCATTGCAGCCCCCTCTTGACGGCTGGGGCGCCCGGAAGCAGCGGGACGCCAAGATATCATAGGCCAGAATCCGCCGCCGCGCGACTGAAACCGCCGGTAGTGGGTCAGTTTGGTTTCCATAAAGCGAGCCTGTGGAAAACGAAACTGACCCACTACCAAACCGCCGCCCGCCACTCAGCCTGGAGGAGACAAATCCGGCATTCACGGGCTGAGTGACAAATGCCAGCAAAAAGGGAGTTTTCCTGAGTTCCTGACCGTCCTGAAGTGGGCTTGGTCCGGAATGGTGTTTCGAACAAAAAGTTTTCCACAGCAGTTTCAGGGCTCTCCCGACATCTAACGAGGGTAAGCTGTAAGGTCACAGCGGAACTTCAAAGCTGCCTCTTCGCCATGATTGCCAAGTGCGCCAACCCTGCCTGCGCTGTTCAGTTCCAGTACCTGCGCGAGGGCAAGCTTTTCCGCATGGAGTTCGATCCCGAGCGGAACCCTCCCGGGCCCCAGTTGGCGGGCACACCCAAGCCGGTTCGCAAGGTCGAGCATTTCTGGCTTTGCGGCGCTTGTTCCACCACGCTGACCCTGGTGATGAATGGCGATAAGGTGGAAACCGCGCTTCTCGAACCTGTCGCGTTCAAGACTGCTGCTGCCTCCTGACCCTAGAGCATCCACCACGTAAGCACGCGTGTGATTCCGTGGTGGAGCTTTTTGGGGAGAGGCTACCCTACTTGCTGGCGGCGAGGCGGGCGACCCGGTCCTGATACTTTCCCGTAAGGTCGTACCAGCGGATACGAAGTAATTCGGTAAACATCCTGAAGCCGTCTTTGAGGGGGCTGATCTTGGAGCGCTCGTCGTGCGCCCACTCCACCGGCACCTCCGCGATCACCATCCCGGCCTGGTTTGCGAGAAATAGGATCTCGGGATCGAACCCCCAGCGCTCGATGCGCTGCCGCGGGAAGATGGCTTGCGCCGCCCGCCGGGTAAAGGCTTTGAGGCCGCACTGCGTGTCCTTGAAGCGCAGGCCGAGGACGATCCGCAGCAACAGGTTGAAGATGCGCCCGAAGAACTGGCGGTAGAGGGGCTGGCGCTCGGTCTGGAGCTCGGCGCGCAGCCAGCGCGAGCCGATGGCGATGTCCGCGCCCTGCTCGATGGTGGCGATCAGCTTTTCCGCCTCGCAGATAGGTGAGGAAAGATCGGCGTCGGTAAACAGCAGCACGTCGCCGCCGGCCTCCATCATCCCGTGGCGGACGCTGTAGCCCTTGCCGCGGTTGCCGGGATTCTCCACCAGCCGGATGATCGGATTCCGGCGCGCCCACTCGCGCACGATCTCGGGCGTGGAATCGCGCGAGCCGTCATTGACTACGATGACTTCCGCCGTCCACCCCATTTGGGCGACATAGGCCACGACCTTTTCCAGGGTGGCCTCCAGGCGCTGGCCCTCGTTATAGGCGGGAATGACGATGCTGTACGTAACCGGCTCCGCGTCCAGCTCGGACGCAGCCCCATTGTAGGGCGTTGGCAGGCGGGTGCGCGCCTCCGCAAAAACAAAAACGCCACGGATTTTCACGGATCAAATTTCTTGAGCCGCGTTTATCCGTGTCGATCCGTGGCTTGGGTTTACGCCGCGCGCCGATGCTGGTCGAGCATGGTGAAGAACTCGCGGACCAGTTCGCGGTCCCACAGGCCCGCCCGGGCCTCTTCCTCCATGGTGCGGCGGGACTCGTCGTGGCCCAGCGCCGGCTTGTAGGGGCGCTCGGTGCGCAGGGCGTCGTACACGTCCACCACCTGCAGGATGCGCGCCAGCAGCGGAATGTCGTGGGCGCGCAGGCCGTCGGGATACCCGCTGCCGTTCCAGTGCTCGTGATGGCTGCGGATGATGGGCAGCACCCGCCGCAACGACTTCAGCGGCTTGCAGATGTTCTCCCCGATGATGGGGTGCTGCTGCATGATCTCCCGCTCTTCCGGAGTGAGGTTTGTCCCTTTTTTGAGGATCTCGTCGGGGATGCTGATTTTGCCGAGGTCGTGCAGCACGCCGCCGCGCTTCAGGGACGTGACCGATTCGTCGTCGAGCTTGAGGTGGCGTCCCAGGTCGCTGGCGTAGCGTGAGAGGCGGTCGCAATGGCCCTCGGTGTAGGGATCGCGCGCCTCCACCCCCAAGGCCAGCGTGAACAGCACCACCTCCACGTTTTCCAGCTCGTCGGTGAACTCTTTCAGCTTGAGCAGCGAGTGCACGCGCGCAAAGAGCTCTTCCGGAAAGATGGGCTTGTTCAGAAAGTCGTCGGCGCCGGCCTCGATGCCGCGGATCTTGTCCTCGCGGTCGGTCAGGCCGGTGATCATGACGATGGGGATCAGCCGGGTGAAGGGATCGTCCTTCAGCTCGCGGCACAGCTCGTATCCAGATTTGCCGGGCAGGATCACATCCAGCAGGATGAGGTCGGGATGCTGCTTCTGGATCGCCTGCTGCGCTTCTTCCGCGCTGGCGACGCTCTGCACCTCGTAGCCGCGCGAAGAGAGCAGCTCGCGCGTGAGGATGATAAGGTCGGGATTGTCGTCCACGAGGAGGATGCGCTGCGCTCGGCGCCTCCCCGGAACTTCCACCACTCCAGCCGGTGAACGTACGGCCTTGCCCAAGGGATACATGGTTCTGGCCCGCCCGCTATTCTAAGCCAAACCCGGACCCGTTGAGGGCAACCGGCCGCGCGCAGCGAATTTTTCCTTGCCGCCCTTGGTACTCCCCGCCGCGACCGGCTCTCGGTCTTGTTCTCCGATTTGCGCCAATCGCTCACGAGCGATTACGCTTTGCCTCATGCGCTGTAAGCTCCTTGTCCTGGTGTGGCTGGCGCTCGCCGCCGGCGCGATGGCGGCAGCTTCCAAGGGCCACGTCATTCATTTCGGCGCTCCCACCCAGGTGCAATGGTTCGTGGGCGCCGAGGAAGAGGCTGCGCTCAAGCTGAAAGTCCGCCCGCTGTATGTGGACAGCAAGCTGAAGGAGTTCACCACCGGCCCGCCGCGCGCCATCACCGACCGCGCCTTCGTGGTGCGCAAGGTTTACCGCGTCAACGACCGGCTGCCCAGCGATCCCAAGCAAACCCCGAAATGGAAGTGGCAGCGCGCGGGATGGCTGCTGGTGGATCGCCCGACCGGCCGGGTCACCGAGCTCCACCTGCCGGATTTCGACCCGTTTTATTCGACGGCGAGCTGGTATCGTGACTATGTGGCCTATTGCGGGCTCTCGGGCGACGCCGAGAAGGTGTACGCGGTGGTGGCGCAGATCGGAGTGAAGAAGCCGCTGGTGCACAAGGAACTGGGACGCGCCCACGGCGGCGACATGCCGGACTCCGAGTGCGACGCGCCCACCTGGCAGCGCCCGCCGGTGCGTGTGACCTTCGCCCCCAAGGAGGGAGAGCCGGTCACCTTTGCCATCCACCGTCACACGGCGGAGGTCTCTCCAGAACAGGAGTCCGAGGAATGAAGACACTGGACGAATACCTGAAAGATGCCGAGCGTGCCCATGGCCACCTCTGCGCCGGGCAGGTGTTAGGGGTGCGGATGGCCATGCTGGGCCTGGCTCGGCTCGGGATCGAAGACCCGCACGGCAAGGACCGCAAGCGCCTGGTGACCTTCGTGGAGATCGACCGGTGCGCCACCGATGCGGTAGCGGTTGTGACCGGGTGCCGCCTGGGCAAGCGCGCGCTCAAGTTCCGCGACTGGGGCAAGGTGGCGGCCACGTTTGTCGATACCACCAGCGGGAAGGCTGTGCGCGTCGCGGCCAAAGAATCCTCCAAGGCGCTCGCCCGCTCCACGCATCCCGAGATCGCCGACAAGAACCGGCAGCAGATGCTGGCCTACCGCGAGATGCGCGACGACGACCTGTTTGACCTGCAATGGGTGAAGGTCGAATTGCCGCCCGAAGAGTTCCCCGGCTACAAGGGCGAGCGCGTGGTCTGCGAGCAATGCGGCGAGGGGATCAACTTCAGGCGCGAAGTCCGGCGCGACGGGAAAGTCTTATGCCGTGCGTGCGCCGGGGAAAGCTATTACCAACCAGCATAGCTGCCGCCAAATTCCACCACGGAGACACGGAGGCACGGAGAGTACAAGATCTCCTCCGTGTCTCGGTGCTTCTGTGGTGAATTCTTACGCAGCAGCGTGCTCGTAGGCGTGTCCCAGGCGGAAGAGCGTGGGCTCGTCAAAGTGCCGGGCCATGATCTGCATTCCGATGGGCAGGCCTTCCCGCGAATTACCGCAAGGAATGGAGATCCCGGGCACGCCCACCAGGTCGGCGGTCACGGTGAAGATGTCAGCCAGGTACATGGAGAGCGGGTCGTCCACCTTCTCGCCGAGCTTGAACGCCGGCGTGGGGCTGGTGGGCGTGATGATGGCGTCCACCTGCTTGAACGCTTCTTCGAAATCGCGGGTCAGCAGGGTACGGACCTTTTGCGCCTTGAGGTAGTAGGCGTCGTAGTAGCCGGCGCTGAGCGCGTAGGTGCCCAGCATGATGCGGCGCTTGACCTCGGCGCCGAAGCCCTCGTGGCGGCTGCGCCGATACATTTCGGAGAGCGTGGCGCTCTCCCGCGAGCGGTGGCCGTAACGCACGCCGTCATAGCGCGCCAGGTTGGAAGACGCCTCAGCCGTGGCCACCAGATAATACGTGGGGATGGCGTAGGGGGTGTGCGGCAGCGAGATGGGCACGACTCCGCATCCCGCCTTCGCGGCCAGCAGTTGGATCGCATCCTCGGCCGCCGTGCGGACTTCCGCGTCCATGCCTTCGGGAAAGTACTCCTTGGGGACGCCGATCCTCATCCCGCGCACCGGTTTGCCGATCTCGGCCGCGTAGTCAGGTACGGGAACGTCGGCGGAGGTGGAATCCAGCGGATCGCGTCCGGCGATGATCCCCAGCAGAATGGCTGCGTCCTTCACGGAGTGCGCCAGCGGGCCGATGTGGTCGAGAGACGACGCGAAGGCAATCAGTCCGTAGCGCGAGACGCGCCCGTAGGTCGGCATCAGACCCACGACACCGCAAAAGGACGCTGGCTGGCGGATGGAGCCGCCGGTATCGGAGCCCAGCGCGGCCACTGCGAAGCCGGCTGCGACCGCGGCGGCTGAACCGCCGGAAGACCCGCCCGGGACCCGAGTTTTGTCGCGCGGGTTGCGCACCGGCCCGTAGGCCGAGTTCTCGGTGGACGAGCCCATGGCGAACTCGTCGCAGTTGGTCTTTCCCAGCACCACCGCACCGGCTGCTTCCAGGCGCGCCACCGCCGTGCAGTCATAGGGAGGAATGTAATTCTCCAGAATCTTCGAGCCGGCGGTGGTGCACACGCCGCGCGTGACCATCACGTCCTTGATGGCCATGGGCACACCCGCCAGCGGCGGCAGGGGATCGCCTCTGCCGGCTAGCGCGTCTACGCTGGCGGCTGCCGCCATCGCACGCTCTTTGGACACGCTAAGGTAGGAGTGGATCTCGCGATCCTCCGCCGCGATCTTCCGGTAGAAGTCCTCGGCCAGCGCGGTGGCGGTGACCTGCCTTTCGCGGATGGCGGCGACGGTGCCGGCGACGGTGAGGGAGTTCAGGTCCACTTGTATCGCCGCCGTCCCGGCGGCTGTCGCGCGGGCATCTTGCCCGCGCTTGGAGACGTAGCAAGCTACGTCTCTACCAAAAAATTATCTTTCGATGACCTTGGGAACCTGGAAGAACGTCCCGTCCGACTCGGGCGCGTTCTCGAGCGCGACCTTGTGGTCGAGGGATTTGCCCAGAGCGTCGGCGCGCATGGCGTATTCGAACCGGGCGGTGCCCTTTTTCTCCGGGACGCCGTAGCGGTCGGAGACCTGCGCCCCTTCGACAAGCTCAGGGCAGGCCATGGGTGGAACCCCGGTGGTGTCCAGTTCATTGAGCCGGTCCACGTATTCGAGGATGGAGTTCAGGTCGCGTGCCATGCGCGTACGCTCCTCCGGCGTGAGCTCCAGGTCGGCAAGGTCGGCCACGTACAGCACGTCTTTTTCTGTGACCTTCATCCCCGGCTATGCCGCACCTTTCTTCTGCGGTGTTTCTTGCAGCGGCACGAACTCGATCTTTTCCACCTGCTTGCTCAGCATGGTGTTGAGCAACTCCACGTAGCGCGGCACGAAGCCGGCGAGATTGGCGCGCCAGGCCTCGTCGGGCACGCGCACCCGCAACACTCCCTCACGGAACTCCAGCACCTCGGTTTTTTCCGCCACGGTACGGCCGCAGACCAATCCCCAGGCGATGCCCGCCGCGTCCTCTACGGGCGCCCGGCGCAATATGTCCGCAACAATTCTGTGGAAGCCTGCACGGGCAGGTTCCATATTCGCGTCCCCCTCGGCTATGCGTTCGAGTTTCCGCAGCGCACATAGAGTCACTGCTTATGCAGTGTGAAACCCCGATTGTAGCATCTGGTTGCCGGACAACTTTGGCCGCCATTACCAGTGTGTCGGCTCAGTGTTACCAAAGTTTGAATGAGCAACTCAGGCGGGGAACTCCCGGCGCACAAAAGCGCGCGCCTGCTCCGGGTCTTCCAGCCGGCCTTCCAGTTGCGCGTCTTCCACCGCCGCCAGGATCTGCTTGAACTGCGGGCCGGGCGTGTAGCCCATGGCGATCAGGTCGTCGCCGGTGAGCAAAGGCTTGGGACGAATCTGCTCCGGCGGCATGGCCGTCAGCTTCTCGCGCACAAAATCGTAGAGCGAGAGGTCGCGGTGGCTGGCCAGGCAATCGAGGCGGTGCAATTCGAGGTGCTCCTCGAAACGCGGCAGGCGGAAGAAGCGCTTCAGCGTGGAAGGTTTCATCTCCTCCACGTCAGCGAAACGCATGTGGTTGGCCACCAGGCGCGCGATCTGCTCGGTTTCATGCCTGGAAAATCGCAGGCGATGGCAGATCTGCTCCGCCATCTTCACGCCCACCTCGACGTGGCCGTCGAAGCGGATGCGATCGGGGGCCACGCGGAAGGTCGGCGGCTTGCCGACATCGTGCAGCAGCCCGCCCATCGCCAGGGTGGGCGAAGCCTTCTCCGGCAACCCTTCCAGAAGCAACAGCGTGTGCACCCACACGTCACCCTCGGGATGAAACTGCGGCGGCTGCTCGACCCCGTGCATTTTGTCCACCTCCGGCAGCACTTCTTTCAGCAGCCCGCTCTGGTCGAGCAGTTCGAAGGCGCGGCGCGCGTGGCCCTCGGTGAGCATCTTCACCAGTTCGTCGCGCACCCGCTCGCGACTGACCTGGTGGATGTGAGAACGCAGGGCGCGGATGGCCTCGAAGGTCGCCGGCTCGATCTGGTAGCCAAAGCGCGCGGCGAAGCGCACGGCACGCAGCATGCGCAGCTTGTCCTCGGCGAAGCGGCGTTCCGGAGCGCCAATGGTGCGGACGATGCCCGCGCTGAGGTCGGCGCGCCCGCCGACGTGGTCGAGCACTGCGTTGTTCAAGGGATCGAGCAGCAGGCCGTTGATGGTGAAGTCGCGGCGCTGCACGTCTTCCTTGGGGTCGCGCGTAAACGTGACCTGGTCGGGATGGCGGCCATCGGTATACAGGCCATCGCTGCGGAAGGTGGCGACCTCCACCACTCCCAACTTATTGTCATCCTGAGCGAACAGGCCCGAGGAAACCTGCTGTTGGTTTCCTGGGGCGGGAGAGCGAAGGACCTGCTGTCTCTCTTCCGCACCACCGTCCACCGGCACCAGCACCACGCCGAACTGCGCTCCCACGGCCCAGGTGCGGGGAAAGATGCGCATCACCTCGTCGGGCGTGGCGTCGGTGGCGACGTCGTAGTCTGCGGGCTCGCGGCCCAGCAGCAGATCGCGCACACATCCGCCCACCAGGTACGCCTGGTACCCGTGCTGGCGCAGCGTGCGCACGATCTCGGTCGCGAATTCTTTCAAGCGAGCACTTAGCACTTGGCAGTTAGCACTTAGCATCTGAAACGCTTAGGCCGCTTCAGCAGCTCCCTGGGCTAAGTGCCAAGTGCTAATTGCTAACTGCTGCAAAAGCACCCTATCGCCTTCGACTAGTATAGATATATGCGCGACGCCTACATCCTGGGCATCGAGACCTCCTGCGATGAAACCGCGGCGGCCGTGGTGCGCTCGGGCGAACAGGTGGTGTCGAATGTGGTCGCGTCGCAAATTGCCACGCATTGGCCCTACGGCGGAGTGGTGCCGGAGCTGGCCTCGCGCGAGCACCTGCGCGCCATCGTGCCCGTGGTCCGGCGGGCGCTCGAAGAAGCCGGCCAGACCTACCAGTCAGTAGATGCTCTTGCCGTGACCCAGGGACCGGGGCTGGCGGGGGCGCTGCTGGTGGGGGTCAGCTATGCCAAGGCGCTGGCCTTCGCGCTGGACAAGCCGCTGATCGCCGTCAACCACCTCGAAGGCCACATCCATGCGGTTTTGCTCGAGGAGAAGCAGAAGGGCAACCACGAGGTCCGCTTTCCCGTGCTGGCGCTGGTGGTCTCGGGCGGACACACGCACCTCTATCTCGCCGACGAACAGGAGCGCGGGTGGACCTATGAGAATGTCGGCCAGACGCGCGACGACGCTGCCGGCGAGGCCTTCGACAAGGTGGCCAAGCTGCTGGCGCTTGGCTATCCCGGTGGGCCCGTGATCGACAAGCTGGCGCGCCACGGCAATCGCGAAGCGGTGAACTTTCCCCCCGCGCATATCAAGGGACGCCCGCGGCCGGGCCGCGGCCGCCGTCGGGTCGGCGCCGATACTCCCGGCATGACCTTCGATTTCTCGTACAGCGGGATCAAGACCGCGGTACTGCGCTACATCGAGACTCACAATATGCACCCAGCGATCGAGCAACGCCGGCGCGCACTGGCCGAAATGCAATCGCCCAAGGCTGATGGCGTGCTGAAGCTCTGCGATCGGCAGACGCTCGATCTGGTCGCTTCATTCCAGCGCGCCATGGTTGGCGACCTGGTCGGCAAGACGCTGAATGCCGCCGGCGAACTCGATGTCGCCACGCTTTTCATCACCGGGGGCGTCGCAGCCAACAGCGAACTGCGCGCGGCTTTCGAGCGCGAGGCCGCGATGGCCGGCCTGCCGGCGTACTTCCCTTCCCGTCCGCTCTCGACCGACAACGCCGCCATGATCGCGGCGGCGGCCTATCCCAAGTTCCTAGCCCGCGACTTCGCCGGGCTGGAGCTCTCAGCCGAGGCTTCTCTGCCGCTTAAGTAGAAGCCTGCCCCGCGCCGTGACTAGGTACTCGGTACTCCTCAGACACGCACACCACGGCTGTGGTCAGGAGATGCGGCCAGAGATCGGACAGGCTCTAAGCTATGCTTCGTTGCTCCCCGTGCGCTCTTCAATGGCCATGTCTTTGAATTCGCTGGCTTCAAAGACCTCGGCACATTCCAGGCACTCGACGAATTCGCTGTCTTCGTCGCGGGCCACGACGCGCACACGAGGGTGCTTGCAGGGCTTGTCCATGGAGACTCGCTGGCGTGCTGCTTCGGAGGATGGTAGCGGCTGGAGTGAACTCATATCCGGGAAATGCACCGGAAACGCGAGTATTTTAGCCCCGCCTTGCAGCTTGTCAAGAGCTTCCGTGAAACTCTGGTAATGGGCGTGCCACGCACCGGTCACCCCGGGTTGGTGACCCGCACCAGGCGCCCTGATGGATGGGTACAAAACCGGGCGGGCTAAGGCTTTCCTCGCTAGAATAGGAATTGCGCCCGTATCGGGAAACGCACTTATGACGCCTAACACCGTAACCGTAGATGGCCAAGAGGTGAAGCTGCCCATCTACCTCGACAATCACGCCACCACGCCGCTCGATCCCCGCGTGCTGGACGAGATGCTGCCCTACTTCAAGGAGAAGTTCGGCAACGCCGCCAGCCGCAGCCATCAGTTTGGCTGGGAGGCGGAGGCGGCGGTCGAGAAGGCCCGGGAGCAGGTGGCCAGGCTGATCGGCGCCACGGCCAAAGAGATCGTCTTCACCTCGGGCGCCACCGAGAGCGATAACCTCGCCATCAAGGGCGTTGCCGAGACGTATCGTGACAAAGGCGACCACGTCGTCACCTGCGTCACCGAGCACAAGGCGGTACTCGACAGTTGCAAGTACCTGGAAAAAGAGGGCTTTCGCGTCACCTACCTGCCCGTCGGCAAAGACGGGCTGATCAATTTCGACGACCTGAAGCGCGCGCTCGACGACAAGACCATCCTGGTCTCGATCATGTTCGCCAACAATGAGATTGGCGTGCTGCAGCCCATCGCCGAAATCGGCAAGCTTTGCCGCGAGCGCGGCGTCCTGTTCCACTCCGATGCAGTGCAGGCCATCGGGAAAGTCCCAGTCAATGTCGAACAGCAGAACATCGACCTCGCCTCCATTACCGCCCACAAACTTTATGGACCCAAGGGCGTGGGCGCGCTCTACGTGCGCAGGAAGAACCCCCGGGTCGAACTGGCGGCCATGATCGACGGCGGCGGGCACGAGCGCGGCATGCGCTCCGGCACGCTGAATGTCCCGGGAATTGTTGGACTGGGCAAGGCGTGCGAGCTCTGCCGCGAGGAGATGGCGGCGGAAGCGGCGCGGCTCAGGACGCTGCGCGACCGGCTCAAAGACAAGATCTTCGCCGGGCTCGACGAGGTTTACGTCAACGGCTCGATGGAGCAGCGGCTGCCCGGCAATCTGAACCTCAGCTTCGCCAATGTGGAGGCCGAGCCGCTGCTGATGGGCATCAACGATGTGGCGGTCTCGACGGGATCGGCCTGCTCATCGGCCGCCATCGAGCCCTCACACGTGTTGAAGGCGCTGGGCGCGGGCGACCTCACCCACGGCTCCATCCGTTTCGGCATCGGCCGCTTCAACACCCAGCCGGAGATCGATTACGTCGCCGCCCGAGTGGTGGAAACGGTCAAGCGCCTGCGCGAGCTCTCGCCGCTGTACGAGGCTCAGTCCGAACACTGAGGCAATCCTTGATGAACTTCCGGGGGCCTAGAGTGGCTCGCCGTGTGCTAGGAACTTCATTCGCCGCGGATCAACGCGGACAAACGCGGATCAAAATCTTCTTTCAAAATCCGCGTAGATCCGCGCAAATCCGCGGCGGGGAAGTTCCTTATAGTTAGTCCGCTCCCGCCTCACACGCCGGCAGTTCCGGCTCGTGTTCTGCGCCCACCTGCGGCTTGACCTTGGCGCTGGTGGCGAGGGCAACCGCCACGATGATGATCGCAGTCCCCGCCGCGATGTAGCCGTCCACGCGCTCGCCCAGGAAGTACCAGCCGAGAAACACGGCGATCACGGGATTCACATAGGCGTATGTCCCCACCTTCGACGTGGGCACGTTCTTCAGCAGCCAGATATACGCGGTGTAGCCGACCAGCGAACCGAAGACCACGAGATAGGCGATGGCGCCGACGCCGCGCATGGTCCACTGAACCTTGGCGGGCTCACCGAGTAGGAATGCAATCCCCAGATTAAGGCAGCCGGCAATGACCATCTGCCAGCCGGTGGCGGTGAAGGCGTCCGTGCCTCCCTGCCAGCGGCGGGAAAGCACCGAGCCCACCGCCCACACGAAGGAAGAGGCGATCAGGCAGACGGAGGCGAACAGTTCCATGCGTCCGCGGGCCGTGGACGCAACCAGCTTGGGCCACAGCAGGACCAGCGTTCCCACCGCGCCCAGCGCCAGTCCGACCAGCCCGCGCGCGGTCAGGCGCTCGCCGCGCAGGATCCAGGTGTCGAGCACCAGGAACCATATCGGCACCGAGGCCACGATCAGCGACGCCAGGCCGGTGCGCACGTACAGCTCCGCCCAGCAGAGCACCACGTTCGAGACGCTGAGCAGGAGCACTCCGATCATACCCTGGCGTAGGAACTCGCGGCCGGTGATGGCGACGCGGCGTCCCGCGAGCGCACAGGCTGTGAGCATAATGATTCCGGCGACGGGGAAGCGCACGCCGGTCATCAGCTCGGGGCCGATGTGCTCGATAGCGACGCGAATGGCCAGGTAGGTCGAGCCCCGGAAGACGTACACCAGCCCGAAGGCGAGGGCGACGCGAAAGCGGAATTGGCGCTCGGCGGCGGTCATGGGGGTTCTGAGTAACCTTATCAGACGCGTGAGGCTGGGTTTCGGCTCAGGAAGAGAGTTCCTCCGAAATACATGCGAAGATCGCCGACGTGCGCCAGGGCCACGATCCTCGCTAGTCAACCCTCCCACTCGGCCATTGCACACCCGTGCCTGGGCCCGGGGGTTACGCGCCGGCATCCAAGTAGCTATAATCTGCTGTAGGAGTCGGGTATATGAAGCTCATCCCGGTTGACAAGTTCCATTGTCCCTCGCAGGCTCGCCCCAACCTCTTCGCGGGCGACTAGTTCCCTCCTCATTTTGGCTTTGCAGGCGCCTTGTACCGAGGCGGTAATCCGCACGCCAGCGTGCCCCAATGAACAAAGACCAAAGACCCAAAGAGGAGGCTCCCATGGCCACGACCATCGCACCCACTGCCGGTCCCAAGATTCGCACCCGCCTGCCCGGGCCCAACGCTCAGCGCGTGCTGGCAGGGGACCAGACCTACATTTCGCCGTCCTACACCCGCACCTACCCGCTGGTCGCCAAGCGCGGCCGGGGCGTGGTGATCGAGGACGTGGACGGCAACGAGTTCTTCGACTTCGCCGCCGGCATCGCCGTGGTTTCCACCGGGCACTGCCATCCCGAGGTGGTCAGCGCCATCCAGAAGCAGGCGGCCGAGCTGATCCATATGTCGGGCACGGACTTTTACTACGAGAACATGATCACGCTGGCGGAGCGCCTCTCGAGCATCGCGCCCATGAAGGGGCCGCACAAGGTGTACTACGGCAACTCGGGGACGGAGGCGGTGGAGGCCGCCATGAAGCTGGCGCGCTATCACACCAAGCGGCAGAACATCATCGCGTTCTACGGCGCTTTCCACGGCCGGACGATGGGGTCGCTCTCGCTGACCGCGTCCAAGGTGCAGCAGCGCCGCCGCTTCTTCCCGCTGGTGCCGGGCGTGACCCATGTGCCCTATCCCTACGTGTACCGCCGGCCCGCGGGCACTGAGGCGCGGCAGTATGCCATCGACTGCGCCCGCTTCATCGAGGAGAAGCTGTTCAAGACCACGCTGCCACCGGAGGAAGTGGCGGCCATCTTCGTGGAACCGATCCAGGGGGAAGGCGGCTACGTGGTGGCACCGCCGGAATTCATGCAGGAGCTGCGGCGCATTTGCGATCAGCATGGAATTCTGCTGGTCGCCGACGAAGTGCAGTGCGGCGCTGGGCGCAGCGGCAAGTGGTGGGCCATCCAGCACGCGGGCGTCGAGCCGGATATCGTCTGTATCGCCAAAGGGATCGCCTCCGGCATGCCGCTGGGCGTGACCCTGACGCGCGCCGAGATCATGGACTGGGTGCCGGGCTCGCACGCTTCTACGTTCGGCGGCAATCCGGTGTGCAATGCCGCGGCGCTGGCGACCATTGACGTGCTGGAGCGCGAGGGCGTGCGCAATGCCGAGCGCGTGGGGCGGCACATCATGGACCGTCTGCGCACCTGGCCGGCGCGCCACCGCATGGTGGGCGACGTCCGCGGGCTCGGCCTGATGATCGGGGTCGAGATCGTCAAGGATCAGCGCACCCGGGAAACGGCGCACGACGAGCGCGACCAGATCGTGCAACTGGCCTTCGAGCGCGGCCTCCTGTTCCTGGGCGCCGGCGAGAACACCCTGCGTGTGTGCCCGCCGCTGGTGGTCACGCCGGAACAGGCCGACATTGCGCTGGATGTGCTGGAAGAGTGCATCTCGATCGTGGAGAAAAAGTAAGCCAGAAAAAACGCCGCGTGAATCCGTGGCTCGTTTTGTATCGTCCGACGACGGATGACCCACAAACTGGCAGCCCAGCCGGATAACGATCGCGTTGTACAATAAAAGCTGCGATGGCCACGCAACTGGTGCAAATCCATGTGGGGGCGAAGCTCCGCGTGCCCAAGCCGGAATGGCTGAAGGCGCCGGCGCCGCTGGGGGAGAACTATCGCAACCTGAAGACGCTGGCGCGGCGGCTGGGGCTGCACACGGTGTGCGAGTCGGCGCAATGTCCCAACATCGGGGAGTGCTGGAACCATCGCACCGCCACCTTCATGCTGCTGGGCGACGTCTGCACCCGCCGCTGCGGCTTCTGTGCCGTGCCCAAGGGCCGGCCCGGGCCCATTGACCAGGACGAGCCGCGGCGGGTCGCGGAAGCTGTGGCGACGCTCGGCCTGAAGCACGCGGTCGTCACCAGCGTGAATCGCGATGACGACAACCTGGGCGGGGCCAGGATTTTCGCCGAGACCATCCGCGAGATCCGTGCGCTGGTGCCGGATTGCAGCGTGGAGGTCCTGATCCCGGATTTCCAGGGGCTCGACGAGGCGCTGCGCATCGTGCTCGACGCCCGTCCCGACATCCTCAACCACAACACCGAGACCGTGCCGCGCCTCTATCCCGCCGTGCGCTCCGGGGCGCGCTACCCGCGTTCCCTGCGGCTGCTGGCCAACGTGAAGAAGTTCGCTCCGGGAATGCTCTCGAAGACGGGCGTGATGGTCGGGCTCGGCGAGAGTATGGAGGAGTTGCTGGAGGTCTTTCGCGACCTGGCCGTGCAGCAGGTGGATATCCTCACCGTCGGCCAGTATCTCCGGCCCTCGAAAGACCAACTGCCCATCGCCCGCTTCTACACGCCGGAGGAGTTCCGCACCCTCAAGCAGGAAGCCCTCGCCAGGGGCTTCCGCCACGTGGAATCCGGCCCGCTGGTGCGCTCCAGTTACCACGCGCATGAGCAGGCGGCGGCTGCTAGCTTCTAGCTGCTAGCCTCTAACTACTGGCTCCTAGCCAAAAGCCTTCTTGTCACCACACCCTACACGCCTTCTCCCGCACCATCGCCTGCCCGGCTTTGCAACCGAAGGCCTTGGCGAAGTCCGAATTGTTCTGCAGCACGCCGTTGGCGCGCCAGCGTCCGGGCGAGTGCGGGTCGATGATGGCCCGTCGCCGTGCTTCTTCCGGAGAGGTATTCTGGCACCAGAGCTGGGCGAAGGAGAGGAAGAAGCGCTGCTCGGGCTTGTAGCCGTCGATCTGGGGAAGGTCTTTGCCCGCGATCTTGTCCATCAGGGCCATGTAGGCGATGCGGATGCCGCCGTTGTCGGCCGTGTTTTCCCCCAGGGTGAGCTTGCCGTTCAGCTTCACGTCGGCTACCGCGACGAAGCCGGAATACTCGTCGGCGATGCAACCGGCGCGTGCCTCGAAGCCTTTGGCGTCCTCGGCCGTCCACCAGTCGCGCAGATTGCCTTCGGCGTCGTACTTGCGTCCCTGATCGTCGAAGCCATGGGTCAGTTCATGGCCGATCACGCTGCCGATCCCGCCGAAGTTCACCGCGTCATCGGCGGTGTTGGCGTAGAAGGGCGGCTGCAGGATGCCCGCCGGGAAGACGATCTCGTTCCGGGGCGGACTGTAGTAGGCGTTGACGGTGGGCGGCGTCATGCTCCACTCCAGGCGGTCCACGGGCTTGCCAATCTTGGCGATTTGGCGCTGGACCTCGAATTCATTGGCGTGCAGGGAATTGGCCAGCGCGTCGCCGGGGGTGATGGTGAGCTTGGAATAATCGCGCCACTTGTCGGGATAGCCGATCTTGTTGCGGATGGCGGCCAGCTTGGTGAGCGCCTGCTGGCGCGTGGCCTCGGTCATCCACGGCAAGGTCTGAATGTCCTGCTTGAGGGCTTTCTCCAGCGCCTCGACCATGGCCAGGGTGCGCTGCTTGCCCTCGGCGCCGAAGGTTTTCTCGACGTAGAGCTCTCCCAGCGCTTCGCCCAGGTCTTCGTCGGTGAAGCTGACGCACCGCTTCCAGCGCGGCCGGGGCTCCTTCTGGCCGCGCAGGACATGCTCGTTGAAGCGAAAATCTTCGTCCACGAACGCCTTGGACAGCATGGGTGCGGTGGCGCGCACCACGTGCCAGCGCAGGTAGCTCTTCCACTGCGGCAGCGGAATGTCTGAGAGCAGCGGGTTGATCTCTTTGAAGAAGCCGGGATTGCCGACATTGGCCCCGCCGTGGATCTCCGCGTGGGTGCGGGAAAGATAGGAAGGAAGATCGAATCCGGGCGCCAGGGTCGCCAGTTCACGGGTGCTCATGCGGTGATCGCGGCTGTGCGGGTCGCGGCGTTGGGTGCGGTCCATGGCCGCCTTGGCCAGCGCGGTCTCGATCTTCATGACGACCTTGGCGTCCTCCGCCGCTTCTTCCGGTTTCTCACCCGCGAGCTCCAGCATCTTCTGCACGTGCGCCAGGTACTGGCTGCGGATCTCCAGCGATTTGGGATCGTCCTTCAGGTAGTAATCGCGGTCGGGCATCCCCAGTCCGCCCTGGTCCAGGTTAGCGATCATCATCCGCGAATCGTGGAAGTCCTGGATGGGGTAGAAGGCGAACAGCGCGCGGATGCCCTGGCGGTGCAGGTTGGAGATCTCCGCCATCAAGGCTTTTGGGTTCTTGGCTTCTGCGATGCGCTTCATCATGGGCTCAAGCGCAGACGTCCCGCGGGTCTCGGCCGCCTTCTCGTCCATGCAGGCGTAGTAATAGTCGCCGACCTTCTGCTCGATGGGGCTACGCTTGGGATCGCGCGCCGCCTTCTCCAGGATCGAGCGCAGCACCATCTGATTGTGCTCCTGCAACTCGTCGAAGCGCCCCCAGCGCGCATGATCGCCCGGCAACGGGTTGTTCTTGTTCCAGGTGCCGCAGGCATACTGGAAGAAGTCGGCGCAGGGGTCGGCGCTGGCGTCGATGGCGCTCGCATCAAACGCGGGAATGACGGCAGGCATGGCGGTGGAGGCCTTGCTCTCGGTTTGCGCCGGCGCGGCAGAGGCCAGCAGCACGACGAGGCAGCACACAGGGAGGGTTCTCATAAGAGCCAAGAGCCAAAAGCCAAGAGCTGTTCCCCCTAGAAAATCTTGAAGCGGATGGTCAGATACTTTTTGGGATTCTCGCGCACCGCCTTGACCAGGTTGCGGGCCTCCACCAGCATCTGGTCGGCGTTGGTGTAGAGCGAGGGATCCTTGAGCAGCAATCCCGCGCTGCCCTCGCCGGCCTGCAGGCGGTCGGAGATGATCTTTAAATTGCTGATGGTGTTGTCGAGCTTCTTGGCGAATTCCGGGTCAGAGGCGAACTTGCCCAGCGCGCCTTTGCCGGAATTAACGTCCTCCATCAGCTTGTTGGCCTTGGCGATAGTCTGGTTGGCATTGTTGTACAGGCTGGGGTCTTTGAGGAGTTTGCCCACGGTGCCTTGGCCCTGATCGACCTCGTCCACCAGCTTGTTGACCTTGTCCACCGCATCATTGAGCTTGTTGTAGAGCTCGTCGCTGTTGACGAGTTTGCCGATGCTGCCCCGGCCCTCGGTGATCTGGCCTACCATGCTCTGCACCTGGTTGAGCGTGGTGTTGAGCTTGTCATAAAGCTCGGGATCGTAGATCAGCTTGCCGACGGAGCCCTCGCCGCGCTCAATGGCGGAGACGATGCGGTCCAGCCGCCGCACCAGGATGTCCACGTTCTGCAGGGTGCTCTGGCTGGCGCGGACCACGTCCTGGATGTCGGGCTGCTCCACCGTCTTCAGCACATCGCCGTTCTGCGCTTCGGGTCCTTTCGCGGTCTTGTTGCTGATATCGACGAAGGTCTCGCCCAGCACCCCGGCGGTGGCCAGCGTGGCTACCGAATCCTTGCGCAGGCCCATGCGGAACTTGGTGGCAACCTTCATCCTCACTTCCACCGGGCTGAAGGGGCGGGAGGTGTCGACGCCGATCGCGGCCACATTGCCGATATCCACACCTTCGAGGCGCACCGGAGCGCCCACACGCAGGCCGCCGGCGTTCTCGAAGTAGGCCTTCAGGATCAGCTTGGGAGTGAACAGGCCGGTGGCCCCGGTCATGAGAAAGATGAGGATGGCGATTACGATGCAGGCGAACAGCACCGTCAGCCCGACGCGCAATTCCGACCATTTTACCTGCTTCTGTGTCGGCACCTTCCCCCCGCGGGCGTTCTCCAGCGACACAGCATCCCGTGGGCGCGTTCACGAAGAATGGCCTGCGGGCTCCTGAGCCGGAGTCCAAGAAATAATGTCGAGCGCCGAATCATATCAGATGCGCCCCGGAACGTCAGCCGCGAGCGGGTGCGGTCGGTCTCGATCATGTTCGCGCTGCGCGGGAGAACGGCGGTTTCGCTCATCGGAAGAGGTCAGTCCTCGAGGATTACATGGGCGATCGCCTGCTCGGCGGTGTGGGAGAGCGAGAGCGCCGCCCGCCGCACTCCCAGCTTCGCCGCGAATTCCGCACCCTTCCCGGAGTAGGAGATGGTTGGCCGTCCGCCGGGCTCGCGGCCTACTTCGACGTCCTTCCAGGTCACGCCGTGGCGCCATCCCGTCCCGATGGCCTTGAACCCGGCTTCCTTGGCGGCAAACCGCGCGGCAAAGCGCTCCATCGCGTTCTGCTTCGACCGGCAATAGCGGATCTCGTTGGCAGTGAACACACGATTCAGAAAGCGCTCGCCGAAGCGCTCCACCGCCGCCGCGATCCGCGAGACTTCCACGAGGTCGATGCCGGTGCCGACGATCATGACAGGAAAGGTAAGGTAACACACGGCAGCAGACTCGGGAGGGCGCAGCTTTAGCTGTGCTGCAGAGCGGCAATATTGAATTGTCATCCCGAGAGCAGCGCGGGGGAGCTTTGCGACTGAGCGCGAGCCGAGGGATCTCGGTTTTCTTGAACCAAGATCCCTAGCGGCTGAAGCCACTCGGGATGACAATCCGGGAAATGAACGGTTATCCTCCGTGTCTCTGCGGTGGATTTTTCCCCATGCATGCCCTGGCCAAAATTGCGGAAGCCATCGGCGGAACCACCAAGAAGACGGAAAAAGTCCGCCTGCTGGCCGAGTATTTTCGCTCCCGCACGGTAGATGAGGCTGCGATCTCGGCCGTCTTCCTTTCCGGCCGCGCCTTTCCCGCCTGGGAGGAGGTCACGCTGCAGGTGGGCGGAGCGCAGCTTTGGCGCGTGGTCGGGATGCTGGCGCACAAGAGCGAAGCCCTCCTGACCGCCGCCTATCGCCGCCACGGAGATCTCGGCGCGGCTGCGTACGAGGTCCTGCGGTCCGTTGCGCCTGCCCACAGCACGCTCACCGTGCTCCAAGTGGCCGAAGCCTTCCGCGCCATGGCGCGCGCCTCCGGTCCGGCGGCGAAGTCGGCGCTGGTCACCGCCCTGCTCCAGCAAGCGACCCCGCTCGAAGCCAAGTACATCGTCAAGATCATCACCGGGGAGCTGCGCATCGGCCTGAAGGAGAGCCTAGTGGAAGAAGCCATCGCCAAGGCCTATAGCGCGACGCCTGCCGGGGTGCAGCGCGCCAACATGCTGTTGGGCGATATCGGCGAGACCCTACGCCTGGCCGACGCCGGGCGTCTCGGGGAAGCGCGCCTGCGGCTGTTCCATCCCATCGGCTTCATGCTGGCCAGCCCGGTGGAGGACGCCGAGGAAGCCTTCACCTATTTCGATCATGCCGCGGTTGAAGACAAATACGACGGCATCCGGGCGCAGGCGCACGTGGCTGACCGCGAGCCCTATGTCTGCCTGTTCTCGCGCACCCTGGACGAGGTGACGGAGTCTTTCCCTGAGCTGATCGCGCCGCTCAGCACCTTCACCGAAACCCTGGTGCTTGACGGCGAGATCGTGGCCTGGGACACGAGCGAACACCGCGCGCTTCCGTTCTCTGAGCTACAGAAAAGGTTGGGTCGGAAGAAAGTCAGCGAAGCCATCCAGCGCGAGGTGCCGGTGGCCTATGTCGTCTTCGACGTGCTTTATGCCGGCGACAAGCTGGTCATTGACCGTCCGCTACGTGAACGCAGCGCGCTGCTCGACCGCGTCTTCGCCGCCGCGCGGAGGCCGGTCACGGTCGGGCCCACCGGCGTTCAGGGCCGCCTCACCTTCGAACCGGCGGTGGCAGCCGGCCCCGACGCAAGTGCGGGCCCGCCGGTGCAGGTGATCCGCGCGCCGGTCGCCGCCGCCGATTCACCCCAGCACCTGGCCGAGATGTTCGAGAAAGCGCGCGAGCGCGGCAACGAAGGACTGATGATCAAAGACCTGGAGTCGCCTTACACGCCCGGCCGCCGCGGGCGCGCGTGGCTCAAGCTCAAGCGCGAGCTGGCGACGCTGGACGTGGTGGTCACCGCGGTCGAGTGGGGACACGGCAAGCGCGCCAACGTTCTGAGCGACTACACCTTCGCGGTCCGCGATGGCGACAGGCTGCTCAGCGTCGGCAAAGCTTACTCCGGCCTGACCGATGCCGAGATCGCCAAGATGACCAAATGGTTCCTGGAACACACCCTGGCCGACCAGGGCTTTGTGAGGCTGGTCGAGCCCAAGGTCGTGATCGAGGTCGCCTTCAATGCGGTGATGCGCTCCGACCGCCACGAGAGCGGCTTCGCTCTGCGCTTTCCGAGGATTTTGCGCCTGCGCGACGACAAGACGCCGCACGAGATCGACACGCTGGAGACGGTGAAGGAGATTTACAAGCGCCAGAAGTTCCCGCAGAGCGTGTGAGGTACGTTGTTAGTTGTCAGCCGGGGGTGCCCCACCCGGAGCCTGCCCTGAGCGAAGCCGAAGGGCCGCCTTTGCCAAGGGTGGGTTTGTTCTCCGGGTGGAAGAGCGGGCCTTTCCAGGCCCGCGTCAGGCGGTAAGAAAGCAATTTGGCTTTAGCCCCGGTATACACGACAGGGACAAACTAACTGGCGGGTCGCCCGGCCACTAGTGCAGGTGGAAGAGCTGGTCCAGCGCGAACATCAGACCAACGCCCAGGAACACCACCAACGCCATTTTGACGCCGGGTTCCTTGTTGACTTCCGGGATCAGGTCGGAAGCGGCCACGTAGATGGTGACTCCGGCGGAGAGTGAAAGCCCGATCCCCAGGAAGCGTTGCAGCGCCGACATGGCCAGCACGCCGGCAATGGTGGAGACGCCCAGCAGCGCGGAAGATCCCCACGCGATTCGCCGGCTGCGTCCGCTGGCCAGCATCACCGAAGCCACCGTGAATCCCTCCGGAATCTTGTGCAGGAACACGGCCAGGAAGATCACCCATCCCAGCCAGTCTGAGACCAGGAAGCCGGAGGCGATGGCGATCCCGTCAAAAAAGGTGTGGGCCAGCAGGCCGAACAGGACGGAGAAGCTGGTGTGGGCGCGCACGAATTCATCGGCGTGCGTCTCTTCGCCGAAGTGGAAGTGGGGCGTGACCGTGTGCTCGAAGAAGTGCACCAGCAGATATCCGGCCAGCACGAACAGCGGTCCGCGAGCGCCGGCCAGGTGAATGCCCTGGGGCACCATTTCCATCAGCGCCGCGGCCAGCATGAACCCTGAGCCGAGGGCGACGAAATATTTCAGGTAGTGCCGTTTCCAGGTTTTCTGGACGATCAGCGCGCCGCCGAAAACGTCTGCGGCCGCGGCCGCGAGGCCCATCAACAGGCTGAGGACAATG
>JAHFUA010000181.1 GCA_023265315.1 Acidobacteriota bacterium
TGTGGCTGGTCGTCCTCTCAGACCAGCTACCCGTCATAGCCTTGGTGGGCCGTTACCCCGCCAACTAGCTGATAGGCCGCGAGCCCCTCCAAGAGCGGCAGCTTGCGCCACCTTTCCTCCCCAGACCTGTCGATCCGAGGAACGTATCCGGTATTAGCCCCCCTTTCGAGGGGGTATCCCGAACTCAAGGGCAGGTTACCCACGTGTTACTCACCCGTGCGCCACTAGGACCGCCGAATTATTGCTAACCCGACGATCCCCGTTCGACTTGCATGTGTTAAGTACGCCGCCAGCGTTCGCTCTGAGCCAGGATCAAACTCGCCATGAAAAATCGACAAACTTGAAAACCTGGTCCCCAAAAGCCCAACCAAGATGTTGCATCGGTCGAGCGCAAGGTACTCAGTAGTTACGGATGGTGCTCACACTTCATCGGTGAGCCAGTAACATATGCGATTTTCAAAGAACGGCGGGGTAATGACCCCTGCTTGAGGTGGAACAGGTCAGCTTGAGTGCTTCCGACCCGCTACCGTCTCTCAACACCTTCCGCACAGACGTTGCCGCCTGTGAGGGTTGGCAAGAGGTGATGATACGGATGGGCCAAGGGTCTGTCAAGCAAATCCTTTTTACACCCCTGTCCGCTCCAGGAAAACCCGCTTGAAGCGGCGCTTCCCAACCCGAATCAGGTACTCATGACCGGCCTGAAGGGGTCCGTTGGGGTCCACAAGTCGCCTGCCGTCAACCTCGACGGCCCCCTGCTGGATCTGGCGCCGGGCCTCGGAGTTCGAGGGGACAAGGCCCGACATCACTATGACCTTCCAGGCTGGCTCGCCCTCGGATGGGGTCTCTGCTCTTATTATTTCAATTTTTTCAGGTACTTCCTTACCCTGGACGACTCGGGAAAAGTGGGCCTCTCCTTCCCTGGCCCCGGCCTCGCCCTGGTACATGGACGTTACCGTCCAGGCCAGCCGCTTCTTGGCTTCCATCGGGTGAAGCTTCTTCAGAGCCTGGATCTCTTCCTCTGAGACCCGGGTCACCAGCTCGAAGTACCTGAACATCAGGTCGTCCGAGACCGACATGAGCTTGCCGTACATGTCGGCCGGCGACTCGGTAATGCCGACTGCGTTGCTGAGGCTCTTCGACATCTTCTGGACGCCGTCGAGGCCTTCGAGGATCGGCACGGTGAGCGCCACCTGGGGCTCCTGGCCGTGCGCGCGCTGGAGATCGCGGCCAACGAGCAGGTTGAAAGTCTGGTCCGTGCCTCCAAGCTCGACGTCCGATCCCAGCGCGACAGAGTCGTACCCTTGCGCGAGCGGATAGAGCAGCTCGTGAAGACTGATGGGGCGCCCAGAGGCGTAGCGGTGGGCGAAGTCCTCGCGCTGGAGCATCTGCGCCACCGTGAGGTGCGCGGTCTCCCGAATGATGTTCTCGAACGTCAACGGAGCCAGCCACGTGGAGTTGAACTCCACGCGCGTCCTGCTCATGTCAAGGACCTTGCCAAGCTGCGAGCGATACGTCTCGGCGTTGGCGCGGATCTCGTCCCAGGTGAGCGGCTTGCGCGTTTCCGAGCGGCCCGTGGGATCCCCGATCATCCCGGTGAAGTCCCCGATGATGATGATGATCCGGTGGCCGAGCTCCTGAAAATCGCGCAGCTTTTGGAGGACGACCGTGTGCCCGAGGTGAAGGTCGGGCGCCGTGGGGTCGAGGCCCAGCTTGATCAGGAGCGGGCTCCCGGTCCGCTCCGAGCGCTCCAGCTTCGCGCGCAGCTCGGCCTCGACGACGATCTCGGCGGCGCCGCGGCGGATGCGGGCCATCTGGGCGTCGATCGAAGGACGGGTCGCGCTCACGTGGGTATAATAGCAATCCATGGCCCGCGAGCCACGAGGTAAACCGCGTTCCAAGCCCCTGAAGCGCCGCCGGCGCTGGCTGCGCCTGCTCCTCGTGCCCATAGTGGTCATCTTGGCGGTGGGGGTGCTCGCCGCCGGCGTCTCGGCGTTCTGGGTGCTGACGATCCTGCCGCGCTCCCTGCCCTCCGTCACCCAGCTGGAGAGCTTCGAGCCCAGCGTCGGCTCGAAGGTCTACGACGAGAACGATGAGCCGATCACCGAGTTCCACGTCGAGCGACGCATCTTCGTCACGCTCGGCCAGATGCCGCCGGCGCTCAAGCAGGCCATCATTGCAACAGAGGACGCACGTTTCTATTCCCACTTCGGCGTGGACCCCATGGGCATCGCGCGGGCGGTCTACCAGAACTTCCGCCGCGGTCGCATCGTGGAGGGCGGCAGCACCATCACCCAGCAGCTGGCAAAGGTGCTCTTCCTCACGCCTGACAGGAGCCTCGACCGCAAGCTGAAGGAGGCGGTGCTCGCCATCGAGCTCGAGCGCCGCTACTCCAAGAACCGCATTCTCGAGATGTACCTCAACCAAATCTACTTCGGCCACGGCGCCTTCGGCGTCGAGGCCGCCTCGCGCACCTTCTTCGGCAAGGGCGTGACCGAGCTCGCGCCGGCGGAGTGCGCGCTCCTGGCGGGGCTGCCGAAGGCGCCGGCGACCTACTCGCCCTTCGACCACCCCGATGCCGCGGTCCGCCGGCGTACCACCGTACTCGTTCGCATGGTTGACACAGGCGCGCTCAAGCGCGAGCAGGCCAAGCGCATAGGCGAAACGGGCCTCGACCTGGTGCCGCCGGAGCGCCGCCGCACGACGGGGCAGTACTACATCGAATTCGTCCAGCAGTACCTCGAGGCGCAGTACGGCGCCGACCTCGTCTTCAAGGGCGGACTGCACGTCTACACGACGCTGTCACCCGCCATGCAGCTCAAGGCAGAAGCCTCGCTGCGCGACGGGCTGCGCGCGCTCGAGACGCGCCGCGGCTCCTCGGCGGGCAAAGACGCGCCGGCTCCGGAGCGTCCAGAGGGAGCGCTGCTCGCCCTCGAACCCCAGACCGGCTACATCCGTGCCATGGTGGGCGGCTACGATTTCTTCAAGAGCGAGTTCAACCGCGCCGTGCAGGCGCGGCGCCAGCCGGGCTCGGCGTTCAAACCCTTCGTGTACATGGCAGCGCTCGAGTCGGGCCAGACGCCGGCGAGCGTGGTGGATGACTCGCCCATCCAGTACCCGCTCGCCGGCGGGAAGATATGGAAGCCGGACAACTACGACAGGAAGTTCCGCGGCCCCATCACCTACCAGCAGGCCCTCGAGGAATCCATCAACGTCGCGGCCATCAAGGTCCAGGAGCGGACCGGCATCCGCCGCACGGTGGACATCGCGCGACGCCTGGGCGTGGACAGCCCGCTTCAGGAGAACCTGTCGATCGCGCTGGGCACGTCAGACCTGACGCTGCTCGAGCTGACCTCGGCCTACGGCGCGCTCGCCAACCAGGGCACGTGGGTCAAGCCGACCGCCATCCGCTACGTGCTGGACGCGCAGCACAAGCTCCTCGAGGAGAACGTGCCGCAGGGGCGGCAGGCGCTCCCTGCCGATC
>JAHFUA010000008.1 GCA_023265315.1 Acidobacteriota bacterium
AGCGCTTCGTCGTTGAACGCGGCCAGGTCTTCGATGGAGCCGCCGCCACGGGCCACGATGATGACGTCCACGTGGCGCGCGAGGTTGAAATACTGGATGCCCGCGCACACCTCGCCAGGCGCCGCTTCTCCCTGCACCTGCGCGGGATAGATGAGGATGGGCACAGTGGCGTGGCGCCGGCGGAGGATGTTGAGCATGTCGTGGAGGGCGGCGCCGCGCGGCGAGGTCACAATGCCGATCCGCCGGGGCAGCGCCGGCAGCGGCTTCTTGCGCGCAGCATCGAACAGTCCCTCGGCCGCCAGCTTGGCCTTGAGCTGCTCGAAGGCGATCTGCAGCGCGCCCGCGCCCTTGGGCTCCAGGTACTCGGCGGAGAGCTGCAGTTCTCCCCGCTGCTCGTAGATGGTCAGGCGGCCGCGGGCGATCACCTGCAAGCCGTCGGCGGGCTTGAAGCGCAGCAGCCGCGCCGAGGAGCGGAACATCACGATCCGCAACTGGGCCTCGCCGTCCTTTAGCGTGAAGTAGAGATGCCCGGAATCGGCGGAGCGGAAGTTGGAGATCTCGCCTTCCACCCACACGTCGGTGTACTCGCGCTCGAGCGAAGTGCGGGCCGCGCTGACCAGGTCGGCCACGCGCCACACCGGGCGCGCGGCCGCCACCGCGAAGGTCAGCCCGAGCTGATCGCCTGTGCCCACGAGCGCAGTGTACAACTTCTTTTTGCCGCAGATAGCCTGGCCCGAGCGAGAGGAGGAAGGAAGCAGGAGGCAGGAAGCAGAAACTGCACATGCCGCCTGCGTCCTGCTCCCTGCATCCTGCGTCTTGGGCGATACGGGTTGACAGAACACGCTCGCGGGGAGTAGATTCCGGGTCCGTCAATAAACCGGGAGGCTGTGGGGACCGGCCGGGCTATCGTCGGGCCGCGATCATTTCTCAGTCGTCTGCCGGATTTCAAAAAACCCCAGGTATCCCCACATAAAGGAGGAAGGAATGGCAGGCAAGAAAAGCAGAGGGTTCACACGTAGAGAGTTTGTGAAACTCACGGGTGCGGGCGCGGTCGCCGCCGGTGCCGGCCCATACTTCCTGTTTCCGGAGCGCGCGCAGGCTCAACAGAAGACACTGAAGATCGCGCAATGGAGCCACTTCGTCCCCGACTACGACAAGTGGTTCGACAATACCTACACCAAGCAGTGGGGCCAGAAGAACAACACCAACGTGGCGGTGGACCACATCAACCTTAACGAGCTGCCGGCGCGGGCCGCTGCCGAGGTGTCGGCCAAGAAAGGCCATGACCTGTTCATGTTCCTGTCGCCGGCCGCCGCCTATGAGCCGCAGACCCTTGACCTGACCCACGTGTACCAGGAGGTGGAGAAGAAGCACGGTAAGAAGATCGATCTGGCGCACAAGTCCACCTACAACCCCAAGACCAAGCGCTATTTCGGCTTTGCCGATTCCTACGTGCCCGATCCCGGCAACTGGTACAAGGAGTGGTGGGCGGAAGCGGGGTATCCCAACGGCCCCGACACCTATGACGACCTGTATAAGGGCGCCAAGAAGATCAAGGACACGAGAGGTAATCCCTGCGGGCTGGGGCTCTCGCAGGAGCTGGACAGCAGCATGGCCATGCGCGCCATCCTGTGGTCGTTCGGCGGCGCCGAGCAGGATGAGCACGGCAACATCACCATCAATTCCAAGCATACGATCGACGCCCTCAAGTACATGAAGCAGCTCTACCAGGACACGGAGACCCCGGAAGTCTTCTCCTGGGACCCGTCGTCGAACAACCGCGCCATGCTGGCCGGCAAGACGTCGTTCGTGATGAACGCCATCTCCATCACCCGCCAGGCGGAGCGCGAACACGCACCCATCTCCAGCCACATCATGGTCTCCCGGGCGCTGAAGGGGCCGGTGCGGCGCATGGCGGCCGAGCACGTCATGGATTGCTACGTGATCTGGAACTTCGCTGAGAACAAAGAAGGCGCACAGAAGTTCCTCATCGACTATATCGACAACTTCAAGGACGCGTTCGAGGCCGGCAAGTGGTACAACTTTCCGTGCTTCCCGGCCACGATTCCGGACCTGAAGAAGGTGATCCAGAACGACCCCGCCGCCGAGCCGCCGGACAAGTACAAAGTGCTGGCCGACGTGCTCGACTGGGCGACCAATATCGGCTATCCGGGATACGCCACCGCGGCCATGGACGAAGCCTTCCGTACCTGGATCATTCCCACCATGTTCGCGAAGGTCGCACGCGGCGACGAGACTCCGGAGAACGCCGTCAAGGCCGCCGAGCAGGAGTACAAACGCATCGCGGAGCGCTGGAAGTAGCCAGTGCGCAAAGTCAAACCCTGGGGACGCACATGCGTCCCCATTTTTGTTTGGGCACTGACTACGTCCCCGACAATTCGTGCTTGACGATCTGGTTGACCTGTTTGCCATCCACCCGGGAGCCGGCAGCGGCGAAGCGCGCCATCGCGTTCTTCATCACCGCGCCCATGTCCTTCATGGTCGGCGAGCCCATCTCGGCAATGGCGGCGCGCACGGTGCTGACCATCTCCTCCTCCCCGGCGGCGCGCGGCATGTAGGACTCGATGATGCGGATCTCGGCTGCCTCCTTCTCGGCCAGCTCCTGGCGGCCGCCGCGCGTGAACTGCTCGATGGAGTCCTTGCGCTGCTTGATCAGCGTGCTCAGGACGGCGAGCGCCTCCTTGTCGTCCAGCGGCCCGCGTTTCTCCACTTCCTTGTTCTTGAATGCCGCCTTGACCATGCGCAGGGTGGAAAGCCGCAGTTCCTCGCGGGCGCGCATGGCCGCGGTCATGTCCTTCTGGATCTGCTCGGGGATCGACATGCGGGAATTATACGAGGGGAATCGAGCCATTGGGTCGTTGGGCCATTGAGCCATTTAGTCCGGTATGCAACGTTAATAGCTCAATGGCACGATGGCTCAATCGCGCGCCGAGAGCGTCCATTGATTCCGCCATAAAGTGGGAGCTATGATGCCAAGCATGCTAAGGAAGACACGGCTCTTCACTCCCGGACCTACACCGTTGCTGCCGGCGGCGCAACGGGCGATGGCAGCTGCGGACGTGCACCACCGCACCGCCGAATACCGCGCCCTGCAGCAGCGTGTGGTCGCCGACCTGAAGACCTTCATCGGGACGCGCAATGACGTGATCCTGCTGGCGTCGTCAGGGTCGGGCGCCATGGAGGCGGCGGTTTCCAACCTCACCTCGCCCGGAGACAAGGTGCTGGTGCTCAGCGCCGGGAAGTTCGGCGAGCGCTGGCGTGACCTTGCTAGGGCTTTCGGCTGCCAGGTTGAACTGGTGACCGCCGAATATGGCCAGACCTTCCCGCTCGACCAGGTGCGGGCGAAGCTCTCGCCCGAAGTGCGGGCGGTGTACATGCAAGCGACGGAAAGCTCCACCGGCTGCCGGCACGACGTGGCGGGTGTAGCCAAGCTCCTGCGCGGCAGCGATGCCCTGCTGGTGGTGGATGCCATCACCGGACTGGGCACCACCCATCTCGACGTGGACGGCTGGGGCATCGACGTCATTATCGGAGGCTCGCAGAAGGCGGTCATGGTGCCGCCGGGCGTGGCCTATCTTGCCGTGAGCGAGCGGGCCTGGCAACGCATGGAGAGCGCCAGGAACCCGCGCTACTACTTCGACCTGCGCAAGGAACGGAAAGTCGCGGCCAAGGGAGAATCGGCCTACACCCCGGCAATCCCGGTGGTCGCGGGCCTGGCGGCGTCGCTCGACTACATCCGCGAGATGGGCAGCGGCGACCTGGCCGCAGGCCGCGAGGCACTGGTCGCCAACGCCGAAACTATGGCGGAGATGACACGGGCGGCGGCGCAGGCGCAGCGCCTGGCTCTGTTCGCGGCCGAGCCGTGCGCGGCGCTGACCGCCATCCTGCCACCGTCTGGCACCGACTCGGGCGACATCATCAAGCTCTTCCGCCAGCAGTTCGGCGCCGTGGTCGCTAACGGCCAGGGCGAGATGAAGGGCAGGATCTTCCGCATCGCCCACCTGGGTTACTACGATTACGTGGACACCATGGGGATCCTCGCTGCGCTGGAGCATGTGCTGGCCTATGTGGCGCGCCCGCGGCACGTGGAGTTCGGCCTGGGACTGAAGGCGGCGCAGGAGGTGTACGCCCGCGCCGTGGCCGAGAAGCAGGCGGTAGCGGTGACCACATAGTTTTTTCTACCGCTGGCGTTTAGAGACGCCGCCTTTTGCGTCTCTACACCCGGCGTGATGGCGGTCACACTCGCCCTAAGTCTCCACGCGCTACAATCCCTGCCATGAAAATCGTCATTGCCGAGAAAATCTCCCCCGCAGCGGTCGAGCTGTTCCGCGATGAGGACGGCTGGACGCTGGTCACGCCCGACCAGATTGAAGGCAAGCTGGCGACGCACCTGGCCGATGCCGATGCGCTGATCGTGCGCTCCGCCGTCAAGGTGGACGCACGCGTGCTCGAGCCCGCCACCCGGCTGCGCGTCATCGGCCGCGCCGGCGTGGGCGTGGACAACATCGACCTGGAAGCCGCCACCAAGAAGGGCATCGCGGTGATGAACACTCCCGGCGCCAACGCGGTGGCGGTGGCGGAACACACGCTGGGGCTGATGCTGGCTATGGCGCGCCACCTCTGCCGCGCCGATGCCCTCATGCACGCCGGCAAGTGGGAGAAGAGGACGCTGCAGGGCACGGAGCTGCGCGGCAAGACGCTGGGCATTGTGGGGCTGGGACGAGTGGGGCTGG
Organism: Acidobacteriota bacterium; assembly: GCA_023265315.1. Lineage (GTDB taxonomy): Bacteria > Acidobacteriota > Terriglobia > Terriglobales > Acidobacteriaceae > JAHFUA01. The sequence goes on from JAHFUA010000008.1 coordinate 4,755, forward strand.
AAGTCGCCAAACGCGCCCGCGCCTTCCACATGACCGTGGTGGCGCATGATCCGTTCGTCTCCACCAGCGTGGTGCGCGACTTGGAGATCCGTATGGCCAGCCTGGGTGAGATCTACGCCACCGCCGATTACATCACCCTGCACGTCGGCTTGACCCCGCAGACCGCCGGCATGATCAACGCGGAGAACATCAAGAAGATGAAGCGTGGGGTGCGCCTGGTGAACTGCGCGCGCGGGGAGCTGGTGGACGAAGCCGCTCTGGCCGAAGCGCTCAAGTCGGGACAGGTGGCGGCGGCGGCGCTGGATGTGTTCAGCGACGAGCCGCTCAGGCAGTCCCCGCTGGCGGCGCTGGAGAACGTGGTGATGTCGCCGCACATCGCCGGCTCCACGCACGAGGCGCAGGAAGCGGTCGGCTACCAGATCGCGCTCCAGGTCAAGGAATACCTGAAGCACGGCGTCATCCAGAACGCGGTGAACATCCCCTCGGTATCGCACGAAGAGTACCTCGAGATGCATCCCTACATCGTGCTGGCGGAGCGGCTGGGGGCTTTCCTGGCGCAGGCGACCGAGGGCAACGCCGAGGAAGTCGTGGTCCGTTATTCCGGCCCCATGGCGGAGTGGAAGACGGAGCTGCTGCGGAACGCGGCTCTGAAAGGCATCATCAACCACATGCTCTCGGAGCCGGCCAACCTGGTGAACGCGGCGGCCATCGCCGGCGAGCGTGGCATTAGGGTGCGGGAGACGAAGAAGCCGCGGCCCTCGGGCGGCGGCGCCGCCAATGTGCTTTCCGTCGCGCTGAAGACCACGGCGGAAGAGCACCGGGTGCGGGGCACGGTGCTGCACGAGAAGTCTCCGCGGCTGCTGGGCGTAGACGACATCGACGTGGAAGCGCCGCTGGAACGCAACCTGGTGTACATGCGCAACCTCGACGTCCCCGGCGTGATCGGCAAGATCGGCACCATCCTCGGCAATCATCGCATCAACATCGCGAATTTTTCCCTCGGCCGGCAGGAGAAAGCGGCCCAGACGGCGGAAGCCATCGCCGTCGTCCACGTGGATTCCCGCGTGCCGGAAGCGGTGCTGGACGAGCTGCGCCGGGTGGAAGCGGTGAAGGTGGCCAAGGCCATGCGGCTGTGAAAAGCAGTCGCCGGTAGCCAGTCGCCAGTGACTGGTTCCCGAAATTGGCAACTGGCTACTGGCGACTGACTACTGGCTACTGTTTTGCAGTTTGCGGCTCTCGGCCAGCATGCCCATGGAGTGCATCAGGTTCTGCAAGGTGACGATGCCCACCAGGTGTTCGCCCTCCACCACGGGAATGATGCTGAGGTTCCTGGCGGTGATCTTGCGGAAAGCGGAAGCCAAGGTCTCGCTGCGCTCGGCGATGTCGTAGGCGCTGTTCATCACCGACTGCACGTAAGCGTTGCCGCCGAAGCGCAGCGCGTCCAGAATCTTCTGGCGGGAAATCACACCCACCATGTCGTTGCCGCGCACCACGGGAAAATCGTCCTGCAGGGAATGGACGGCCTTGGAAAGCGCGTGCTCCAGGGTGTCGGCGGGAGAGAGGGTGGAGAATTCGGTGAGCATCACGTCCTCCATGCGCACCGTCTCCAGCACCGATTGGAACTCGATGCTGCGCTCCTCCAGCTGCGCCGCCACGAAGATGAACAGTCCCACCGCCGTGAACCAGAGGTTGTACATGCCCAGGACAAAGAAGGCGATGGCAAACCCTTGGCCAATGGTGACGGCGCGGCGGGTGGCCAGCAGATAATCCATGCGGCGGCTCAAGACCGCGCGCAGGATGCGGCCACCGTCGAGCGGGTAGGCCGGGAACACGTTCAGCAAGCCGAGAAAGATGTTGGTCCACACCAGGCTGCGCAGCAGGCCGGCGGAGTGGATCCAGGGTCGCACCCCCAGGCGCAGGCCGGGAAAGGCGGCCTGAATCAGCACTGCCGCCGCGGCGGCAAGTCCCAGACTCAGCAGCGGGCCGGCCAGAGAGATGCGGATCTCGCGCGCCGGATCCAGCTTGCGCGGGGCGAAGGGGGCGTCGTCCAGTATGCTGACGCCGCCCAGCGGCAGCAGCACGATGGAGCGCACGGAGATGCCGTTACGCATGGCCACCACGGAGTGCGCGATCTCGTGCAGCAGGGCCGAACCCAGCATCATCAGCATCAGAACCACTCCGCGTAAGGCGTCCTGGGTGGTGTAGGGCGGTCGCATCAGCCAAATGGGCAGCAACAGGGCGAGAGAAAACACGTGGACCCGCAACTCCGCGCCCAGAAGACGTCCCACCGGAATGGACCAGCCCTTCATAGAAAATGCAGCGGTCAGCTTCCCTCACGACATTGTATACATTAGACGCCCGGGTGAGGGCAGCCGTTGGTCGGTGGTCGTTCGTCGTTGGTGAGCCGGATGCGCGTCATCGCAGGGAAATTTCGCAGCCGTCAATTGCGGTCGTTGCGCGGCAGGGACGTGCGTCCCACCACCGACCGCTTGCGCGAAACCCTGTTCAACGTGCTGGCGCCGCAAGTGGAGGACTTGGTCTGGCTGGACCTGTACGCGGGAACGGGTGCGGTCGGGATCGAGGCCTTGAGCCGGGGAGCGCGGATGGTGTATTTCGTGGAGTCGTCGCGCCAGGCGGCCGCGGTCATCCGGCAGAATCTGCGGTCGCTCGCCATCGAAGAAGGCGGCGAGGTGCTGGAGCGTGAGGCGGAACAGGCGCTGCGGCTGCTCGATTCCCAGGCGGTGAGCTGTGATGTGTGCTTTCTCGATCCCCCGTACGGCATGGAGCAGGCCTACGCCCAAGCGCTCGGCTTCCTGGGGCAATCGCGGCTGCTGAAGTCCTCGAGCATCGTGGTGGCGGAACACGATAAGCATTTCGATCCCGGCGCGAAATTCGGCGCGTTGGAACGGTACCGTGAACTCAGGCAAGGGGATGCGGTGCTGAGCTTCTATAACCTTCGTTAGCTGCTAGCCACTGGCCGCTAGCTAGTAGCTGGAAGCCAGGAGCTTACATCAGCAGTTCGCTGGTGCGGCGGTAGATGGGATGTTGCATCTCCTGGAGTTCGTTCTTCACCAGGTTCAAGCCGTAGACGCAGCGCTCGAATTCCTGCGAGAGCCGCGCGAACAGCGGCGCCACCTTGGCGTACTCGAAGAACTCGAACTTGGAGACGATGTAGTAGCTCTCCTTGCCGGCCTTGATGAAGTCGATGAAGCCTTCCATCCGCTTGCGGCGCAGGCGGAAGCGGTTGATGCTCTCGGGGAACATCCCGGTGAAGAACAGGGTGTAGTCGCCGATATGTTTGCGCACCTGGCGCTCGCGGTCGAACGAAGGGGCGTCACCATAGATGGGGTCGGACTCGAGCAGCATCTCGCCGGCGTCGTCGAGCGGGCGGCCGGCGGCGTTGCGGATCTTGTAGAGCTGTTCGATTTCGCAGAACTCGGCGAGCAGGCTGGCTACGTACCCGCTCACCTCCTGACTGCGCAGGCCAACGCCTTGGGAGAAATTCCGGCTTACCAGCTCCAAAAACAGTTGCTGCAACGGATGCGATTCCGGGATCATCCACCCCTCCACACCCTGCGCATCAAAGGCCGTTGCGCGAGTGATACCCCAAGTTCATCGGCACGCGCAAGTGACAAATGCACTGCGCGCTGTGCCTTTGGTAACGCTGGCGCGCCGGCCGGTAACAGCGACCTCGCGCCGGCCACATACGAATTTGGATACCAGGAACCCGCTTCGGGGTTACCAGCGCGGGCGATCCGGGGCGGCAGATTGGCAGCCAACCTTTTCGACGGCTGACGAGCGGGAAAGAGAGGACACATGGCACGGCAGAACATCTCCAGCGGCACACCCTGGGAACCGGTGGTGGGCTACTCGCGGGCGGTGCGAGCAGGCCCGTACGTGCACGTGGCGGGAACGACCGCCACCGGCCCGGACGGCACGATTGTGGGGCCCGGCGACGTGTACGCACAAGCGGTGCAGACGCTGCGCAACATCGAGGCTGCCCTGCGGAAAGCCGGCGCCAGCCTCACGGATGTGGTGCGCACCCGCATCTTGGTTACGGATATCAGCCAGTGGGAACAGGTCGGGCGAGCGCACGCCGAGTTCTTCCGCGAGATACGCCCGGCGACCTCGATGGTCCAGGTCAGCCGACTGATCTCGCCGGAGATGCTGGTGGAGATCGAAGCCGACGCTTACGTCGGAGATTGAGTCATGGAATCGTGCTCAAGGTTTTGCCAATCGGCGGCAACAGTTTTTTTCCGCATTGGAGAGACTAACCCCGGCGAGAAGCCGCGCATCTAGCTTGACACGGAGGGCAGGCGGCAGATAATACCCACTCCACCGGGGAACCGCGAGAGGGAGGCAACGACATGGGAATCCTTAAGTTATGTGATGAGAAGCCGCCCACCGTAGGGCTGGAAGCGACGGTTGCCGAGGCCATCCAGGTGATGCTGGACAAGAGCGTGGGCGGCGTGGCCGTGGTCGACGGCGAGCAGCGTGTGGCGGGCATTTTCACCGAACGCGACGTGCTGAAGAAGCTGGCGCTGAGCGGCCTGGACCCGCAGCAGACCCCGGTCCGGCACCTGATGACCGCGCCGGTGGACATGGCGACGGTGGAGACCACTCCGGGGGAGGCCTTCGAAGAGATGGTGTCCCGCCATTACCGCCACCTGCCCATCGTGGACAAGGACGGGCGGCTGCTGGGCCTGCTCTCCATCCGTCACCTGCTGCAATGGCGTTTGGACGAGCTGAGCCAGCAACTGGATTCCATGGAGCAGTACGTTTCCAACGACGCACCCGGAGGATGAAGCAGGCTGTGGGCGTCGCACCGCCGGCTGCTCAATGCCGGAAGTGCCGCACCCCGGTGAACACCATGGCCAGACCCAGGCGGTCGGCGGCGGCGATGGCCTCCTGGTCGCGCACTGAACCTCCCGGCTGAATGATGGCGGTCGCGCCAGCCTTGGCGATCTCCTCGACGCCGTCCGGGAAGGGGAAGAAGGCGTCGGAGGCGGCCACCGTCCCTTGGACCGGCAGGTGAGCGTGCATGGCGCCGATCTTCGCCGAGAACACACGGCTCATCTGCCCCGCCCCCACACCGACTGATTGCCCGTCCCGCGCGTAGAGGATGGCATTTGACTTGACGTGTTTGCAGATTTTCCAGGCGAACAGCAGCGCGCGCATTTCTTCTGCGGTGGGAGCGCGCTTGCTGACCACCTTCAGGTCGGATTCCTTGAGCTGGTGAACGTCGTCATCCTGCACCAGCAGGCCGCCGGAAACGCTCTTGTACACCCACTTCTTCGGTGCAGCGGTCACCTCAACCAGGCGCAGATTCTTCTTGGCGGCAAAGCGCTCGCGCGCGGCGGCATCGAAGCCGGGTGCGGCGATGGCTTCGACGAAGAGCTTGGCCATCTCCTCGGCCGCGGCGCCGTCGATTAGGCGGTTGACGCCGATCACGCCTCCGAAGGCCGACACCGGGTCGGCTTCATACGCCTTCTTGTAGGCTTCGAGCAGGTCTTTGCCGGTCGCCGTTCCGCAAGGATTGGTGTGCTTGATGATGGCGCACACCGGCTCGGTGAACTCCTGCGCCAGGTCCCACGCCGCTTGCAGGTCCACGATGTTGTTGTAGGAAAGCTCCTTGCCCTGGAGCTGGCGTCCGTTGGCCACGCCCTTGCCGCTGCCGTCGGAGTACATGGCCGCTTTCTGGTGCGGATTTTCGCCGTAGCGCAGGTCCATGGTTTTTTCGAAGCGCAGGCGGAGAGTCTGCGGGAAGCCGGCCTCGGGATGCAGCTCGAAGCCGCGGCCGTTCTTGCCCACGCGCTCCAGCGTGGAGGCGATGGCCGAGTCGTAGGCCGAAGTAGTGGCAAAGGCCCTCTGCGCCAGCCGCCAGCGGGTCTCGACCGCAAGCTCGCCGCCGGATTTCTTCATCTCGTCGATGATCGCGGCATAGTCCACGGGCGAGGTCACCACGGCGACGTCGCGGAAATTCTTAGCGGCGGAGCGGATCATGGACGGCCCGCCAATGTCGATGTTCTCGATCAGCTCGTCGAATTCCACGCCCGGCTTGGCCGCGGTCTTCTCGAAGGCGTACAGGTTCACCACCACCATGTCGATGGGCTGGATGCCGTGCTCGGCCACGGCGGCGCGGTGGGCCGGGTTCCCGCGCACGTGCAGGATGCCGCCGTGCACCTTGGGATGCAGCGTCTTCACGCGCCCGTCCAGCATCTCGGGGAACCCGGTGAGTTCGGAGATGTCACGCACCGCCACGCCGGAATCGCGCAGCAGCTTGGCGGTGCCGCCGGTGGAGTACAGCTCGACATTGAGTTGGGCCAGTTGGTGGGCGAACTCCGCCACGCCGGTCTTGTCCGTTACGCTCAGGATGGCTCGCTGAATCTTTGACACAATGACCTCTCTTTATAAGTACCAAGTACCGAGTACCGGGTGATAAGTTGGTGCGTTGCTGTGTATCGTTGCAAAAAATCCGTCTTGTGGAAGGGCACAGCTTCAGAGCCTGTGTGAGAACGCCGACCGGACAAGGTCTGGGGGCGCTCCCGTTGGGGTTGCCGCCGCTGCAAGGCATGGAAATTCTGGTTGGTGTAAGAACCCGAGTCGGCCCCGGCTTCACTGATGGCCACGCCGCGGCCGCCCTGGTCCGCGGCGTCGCAGCCCTGCTGCCACCGCCGCACCTGCCGCTTGTAGGCGGCCAGTTGCCGCGCAGTCGCCGCTCCCGGTCCATCTTCTGATAACTGGGGTTGGCCTTCAGCTTGGTCGAGTCGCTGGCCACCGTCCCCAGACTGCCGCATCCCACGCCGCTCCGCCACCACCAGCCCCCATTCACTGGAAATCCGAACGGCACGGCTGACGCCGTGCCCTCCCGCACTTTTTGCCGTCCCCTACTTCGCCGCTTTTTGCTCCGCCAGAAAGCGCTCCATGAACTTGGTGTCGAAATCGCCGGCGCGGAAGTCGGGGTTGGCCATAATCTTCCGGTGCAGCGGAATCGTCGTATAGACCCCCTCGATGATGAACATCTCCAGGGCGCGCGCCATGCGGGAGATAGCTTCGTCCCGGTCCTTGCCATGGGTGATCAGCTTGGCGATCAGCGAGTCGTAATACGGTGGAATGACGGCTTCGGTGTAGGCCGCCGTGTCCAAGCGCACGCCCGTGCCTCCCGGCGCATTGAAAACCTTTATTTTCCCAGCAGAAGGGATGAAGGTCTCCGGGTGCTCGGCGTTGATGCGGCACTCGATGGCGTGCCCGCGCTGCTCGATGGGATCGCCGTTCAAAACCGAATCCAAACGCTCGCCGGCGGCGAGCAGGATCTGGCTCTTGACCAAATCGATGCCAGTGACCATCTCCGTGACCGGGTGCTCGACCTGGATACGGGTGTTCATTTCGATGAAGGACAGGCTGTCATCTTCGTCCATCAAGAATTCCACCGTCCCGGCGTTCACGTAGCCGATGCGGCGGAGAGCCGAGACCAGCCGGTCGCCGAGCTCGCGGCGCAACTCGGGCGTGACCTTGACCGAGGGAGATTCCTCGAGCAGCTTCTGATGCCGCCGCTGGATGCTGCACTCGCGCTCGCCCAGGTTGGCGACATGTCCGTATTTGTCGGCCAGGACCTGGAACTCGATGTGGCGGGGGCGCTCGATGAATTTCTCCATATAAAGATCGCCGTTGCCGAACACGGCGGCGGCTTCCGACCGGGCGGCGTGGAACAGCGACGGCAGGTCTTCTGGGTTGCGGATCACGCGCATGCCGCGCCCGCCACCGCCCGCTGAAGCCTTCACGATCACAGGAAATCCCACCTGCTGCGCCCATTCCAGCGCCGCTCCCTCCGACGCCAACAGACCTTCCGAGCCGGGCAGGATGGGGATGCCAGCCGCCTTCATGGCCTCGCGCGCCTTCTCTTTTTCCCCCATCAGGCGCGTGACCTCCGGCGGCGGACCGATGAAGGTAATGTGCGAGGTCTCGCAGACTTCGGCGAAATTGGCGTTCTCGCTGAGCAGGCCGTAGCCGGGATGGATGGCGTCCACGTTGGCGATCTCGGCGGCGCTGATCACGGCGGGAATGTTGAGGTAGCTCTCGGAGGAGCGCGGGGGGCCGATGCAGATGGCCTCGTCGGCAAAACGAACGGGCAGCGAATTGCGGTCGGCCTCGCTGTACACGGCCACCGTCTTGATGCCCAGTTCCTTGCAGGCGCAGATTACCCGCAAGGCGATTTCGCCGCGGTTGGCGATGAGGATCTTTCGAAACATGGAAAAGGAGCGCGCTACGACTGCGGCCGGATCAGGAACAGCACCTGCCCGTACTCCACCGGCTGCGCGTTGTTCACCAGCCGCTTGACGATCTCGCCGCTGACATCGGACTCGATCTCGTTCATCAGCTTCATGGCCTCAATGATGCAAAGCACCTGCCCCGCCTGCACCACGTCGCCCACCTTGACGAAGGGCAGGGCGCCCGGAGATGGCGCCTCGTAGAACGTCCCCACGATGGGCGACTTGACCTCATGCAGTCCCGTCTCCTCAGCCGCCGGCTTCCCATGCGCGGGTGGGGCCGGCGCGGGGGTTGGCAGCACCGGGGGATACTCGGCCGGCAGCGTGGATGGCGCGGGCGCCACGTGCACGTAGCGGGTCTCCGCCGGCGCGGTCGCATGCGCTTCCACGGCGCGCTTGATCCGCACCTTGACGTCGCCGCGTTCCAATTCGAACTCGGCAATGTCCTTCTCGATTAAGAACTCGATGAGTTCCTTCAGCTCTTTTTGGTTCATGAGCAGACGACAGGGCCGCTTTTCTTACACGGCGAGGAGTTCCTTGGTGGTGGGTGTCAGCACCTCGCACGAGGCTGTGGTGACGACGACCATATCCTCGATGCGGACCCCGCCGTAGCCGGGAACATAAACGCCGGGCTCGATGGTAATCACCATCCCCGGCCGCAGAACTGCCTGCTGCCCACGGGCGATGCGCGGAGGTTCGTGGATCTCCAGCCCCACACCGTGCCCGGTGGAATGCATGAAGTAGCGGGCCAGGCGCGCGCGCCGCAGCACCGAGCGCGCCGCCCCGTCCACTTCACTCACCTTCCTGCCGGGCCGCACGGCCTCGATGGCAGCCTGTTGCGCGTCCCGCACCGCCTGATACAGCCTGCGGACCTCCGCCGTGGGCTTACCCACGTACACGGTGCGGGTCATGTCCGAACAATAACCGGCGAGTATAACACCGAAGTCGAGCACCACGAATCCGCGCCGGGGAATGGGTTGCGCCGAAGCCCGCCCGTGCGGCAAAGCCGAGCGCGGCCCAGCCGCCACGATGGTTTCGAATGCCATGCCGTCGGCGCCGGCCTGGCGCGCGGCGTACTCCAGCTCGGCCGCCACGGCCTGCTCCGGCACGCCGGGACGGATGGCGGCGACGGCTTTGTCAAATAGGCCTGACGCCAATCGCACCGCGGTGCGGATGCGGTCCACCTCAGCCGGCTCCTTGACCATCCTGTACTCTTCCACCAGCCCCTGCGTGGGGCGCAGGCGCGCCCGCGAACGCAAGGTGCGCGCCACCTGCGCTTCCGCCGCCACGCTCATGTGCTCGCTTTCCAGGCCGACGGTCTTGACCCTGGAATCGGCGATGGCGCGGGCGGCGGCATCCAAAATCGGGCTCTTGGGCACAATCACCCGCGCACCTTGGACTTCGGCCCGCGCCTGCTCGCGGTAACGCCCGTCAGTGAAGAGCGTGAACCTGCCGTTGGCGACCAGCAGCACGCACGCGCTTCCCGTGAACCCGCACAGGTAGCGAACGTTGGGTAAGTGCGTCACCAGCAGCGCCTGGAGACGGCGGGCGCCGAGCACCTGCGTCACTCGGCGCTGGCGCCCGCGGTAGTCCATGACATCATCGGGTGATCGGGGCATCGGGTGATTGGGTCATCGCAGTGCCGATTGTAAATGGACGGGGCTCGCCTCCGACAGAAAGCCCCCGGTGGTTGCCGGGGGCCGTCGGTTGGTCGTCCGGTTGTAGCTGGTTGACTACGTCTGGATGATCTTGGGGGTGATGAAGAAGAACAGCTCCTGCGTCTCGGTGGAGACCGCCCGGTGCTTGAACAGATTGCCCAGCGCCGGGATGGAGCCCAGCAGCGGCACCTGGCTGATGGATACCGAGTTCTTGGTCGAGATGACGCCCCCGATAACCACGGTTCCGCCGTCGGTGACCAGTACCTGGGTCAACGCCTGCTGCGTCAGCAAAGCAGGGTTGCCGTTGACCTGTTGCGAGAAGTCCGGCGTAGTGTTCTCCACATCCACGTTCAGGAAGATGGTGTTTTCCACCGTGATCTGCGGCGTGACGGTCAGGCGCAGGAACGCGTCTATATAGGTTGTGGTCGGCGGTCCGTTCAACTGGGCCTGGGTGACGACCGGGATGCGGACACCCTGCCTGACGACTGCCTGGATGTTGTTCTGAGTGATGATGCGCGGCCGCGAGAGGACCTTCAACAGACCACGCGATTCTGCCGCCGTGAGCACCACATCCAACCGATAGTTGGAGCCCAGGTTTACGAGGGAGAAGCCGCTGGTCGGACCCGTGGCCGGCAGGTTGCTGAACAGCGGAATGCTGCTACCGCTGGACGAGACAATGTACGGCGGTGGAGGCGCGCCCGTGGGCGGCGTCACCACGATGGGGCTGGTCCCCGCGGCGGGCGCTCCACCGACCGCCGTGCTCTTACCGTTGCCCCAGGCGAAGCCGAGCTGCGTGCCGATGTCGCGCGCAAAGTTGCGCGTGGCCGCCACCACCCGGGCTTCGATCTCCACCTCCGGCGTCTTGCGGTCCAGTTGCGTCAGCAGGCGGTCGATCCCGGAAAAGACCTGCGGGATATCCATGATGATGAGCGCGTTGGTGCGGTCGTCGGAAACGATCTCGCCGCGCTTGGAGAGGAACTTCTTGATGGTGGGGACCACGTCCTTGGAGTGCGCATAGCTCAGGAATCGCGTGACCGTGATCCTTTGCGCGGCCAGCGCCTGGGCCTCCACCTGCGCGGTGCGCGACTCGGCTTCGTGTTTCAGCGTGTCGACGGTGGCGATGCGCAGCACGTTGCCGTCGAGCTCACGCTCCAAGCCGTTGTTCTTCAGCACAATGTCCAGCGCCTGGTCCCAGGGCACGTCGTCCAGCACCAGGGTGAGGGTGCCGTGGACGTTGGGATCGAGTACCACGTTCAAGCCGCTGATCTCATGGATCAGGCGGAAGAAGTCCTTCAAATCGACGTCCTTCAGGTTCACCGAGATAGGCTCACCCGTATATTTGGGCTTGCCAGTCATCGACATTTGCGGCGGCGCTGCGGGGTGCTGCGCCGCGCTGACGGGGGTGGCCGCATGCAGGCTGGCGCTGGCTCCAGGCAAAGCCGGAGCGTTGGACAAGGCCACCTCGGTCTTGCCGCCAGCGAACTTGGAAGCTGCGTCGGCGGCGCGGGCAGCCGGCTCGCCGGCCTCCGTCTTGGGTTGGTAGGTTGGCTGCAGCACCACAAATTCCTGCGCAGCCGCGGGCGCCGGCTGGCTTGCGGCCGCTGGATTGGCCGGAGGCACGGAGCGGGCCACTTCTTTCACCGGCTCGCCAAGGGCGGCAGCGGCCGCACTCGCGGGTTGGGGAGCGCTGTCCTGCTCAACGGCTGGTGACGCAATCGCTGGGGCCTTGGGAAGCACAGGCATGGTCTGCGCCGCAGCCGGCGGGACCGGAGGCGCGCCCAGGCTTGCCACCTGGGAGGGAGCGTGCAGTTTCACCCGCAATCCACTCGGCGAAGGAACCAGCTCATAATCGCGAGGCGCTTCCAGATCCACGACTACCCGCGTCACAGGAGGATTGACCTGGTACAGGGCCATGCGCACAGCTTTGACGTCGTCGCTCTTGACCGGCACCTGCACCGGGCGAAGCGTGCGGGCGTTCTCCAGATCGACGACGATGCGGTCAGGATCGGCGATCCTGGTCACTGTCGGCTTGAGCACACCGTTGCTGCGAATCTCCAGCTCGATGCCCTGGCGGCCGTGAATCACATTGACGCTGCGCACCCACACCGGCTGGTTCAGCTTCGCGGCCTGATGCGAAGTGACCTCCATCGTTTCCCCGGACGCTGCCCCCTGCACGGCCTGGCTGGCAGGCGGAGCCACCGCAGTGGCGTGCTTCGGCGCCGCGGTCGGCGCACCTGACGTCGCCGGCGCCGCAGGAGCCGCGTTCGCCGCTGCGGCCGGTGTTTCCGCCGCGGTCACGCGCACTTCCAGCGCGCCTTTATCCTGATTGAACGTAACGAAGGGAGCGCCCCTCAGGGTCAATTCCACGCGCGCGACGTCGGTTCCACCCGTGCCCTGGAACGACTCCACGCGGTAGGCCGCCACACCGGGGCCCGGCACCGACTGGCTCTGTCCTTCCAGCACGCCGGCGGAGACTCCGGGCAGATCGACCAGCAGCAGATTGTCGGAAGGCCGATACTCCGTGTGGGTGAAGGCGCCGCTGGCGCGGATGGTGATGGTGGTGGTGGCGTCCTGGGTGCTGATGCTGACCGCGGTCAGTTGCGGCCCCGCGGCCGCCGCCATCGTCGACAGCACCAGCGCCATCAGGAAAATTCCCAGCAGTTGCTTTCCCCTCATCTTGTGTCTCCCCGTCCCGCCTTCCGCGGGATGTGCGGCAACCTGACCCCTGCCGCTGAGGTTGACCCTCTTGGGTTCTTCTGTTGGCGGCGAGGCCGCCATTCGCCGCTTGCACCCCTGCGCGCCCCATCACCCCAACGAGCCAAATACGGGCTCGCTGGGGACCCCTGATCACAGGCGCGCCGGGGCCCCCCGCCGTTACGCCGACGAGGGTGTAACCTTCTTCACCACTTCCCGTGTAGCCTGGCGCCCGATGCGGTCCACCGTCTTCTCCTTGAAGACCACGGAGTCGCCGGTGATGCGCACCACGTATCCGTTGAACACCGGGTCGTTCTCGCGCAGGAAGTAAGCCTTGTTAATCGGATTGGCGACCACCGCGATCATGCCGGTCGCGGTCTTGACCACGCCCCGCAGCACCAACTGATCGATCACCAGGCAGCGCTTGCCGCTGGAACAGTTACTCGGCGGCAGCGCCACCCCAGTCGCGGTGGAAATGGGGCTGAGGAAGGGATCGCGCTTGCCCAGACCGGGTTTGCGTTGCGGGCGCGCCTCGTCTTCAGCCGCCGTCTTGTCACTGGCGTCGTAGCTGCTGTTGGCGGTGATAGGACGAGGCGCCGGAGCGCTCGTCACCTCGACGCGGGCAGGCGGCGGGGCGGCTTGCGCTGCCGCCGGCCTCTGGCCGCCCAGGATCTGCCGCACGTTGGCGGGCGTGTCCACACGCTGCCCGCAGGCTCCGCAGCTTGCCATCACCACGATGAAAAGTGTTTTCTTGACCATGGCCGTTTTTCCTACCTTGCGGGCGCTTTCGCCGGCTTGGGCGGCGCCGCCTGCGGAGTGCTGTCGTGACTGAAGAATGTGGTCGCCAAGCAGCTCACCACCACGCTCTCGCTGGGAGCATACTGGTACGTCTTGCGCACCTTGGCGTCACCCGGCTTCTTCACCGACGCCATCTGCAATCCACCCACGTTGATGATCCGTTCCAGCTTGCTGGTGCGGTCGAAAAAGTTGAGCACCGAGTAGTAGGGGCCGTCGATGTCCATCTCGAAGGGCGCCTCGGTGTAGAACTCGCGCGCGGCGACGGGCTTCGAGGTGTAACGGCGGACCTCCACCCCGGCGGAAGCGGCTGTGGCCTGCATAATGTGCATGAACTGGTCGGCCTCCTTCTCGTCGGGAACGATCTTCTTCAAGATCTCGAGCTGCTGCTCGAGGGCCGCGATCTTCTGCTCCAGTTCTCGTTCTTGGTCGCGGTACGGCCGCAGCAGGGTGTTCTCGCGCTGCTTGGCCTGCAGTGCGGTGTTCGCCACCCGATTGGCTTCCGTCAGGCGCCGCAACTGCAGGAAATAAAATCCGACCGTCAGAGCGACCGCTCCGCCCACGATGATGGCCACTTGCGTCTTGCCCGGCAATTCGCTGAACTTCGCCATATGCGACCGTCCCGGTTACGATTTCTGCCGCTGCGGCTGCTTCTCGCAGACCAAGGTAAAAGCGAACGCCTGCATGGTGCGCACCTGGTCGTCCTGGTAGGACTCCTTCATCTCCACGTTCTTGAAGTAGCCGGTGCGCTTCAGGTTCGCCATGAGGTTGGCCACGGCATCGATGCTCAGCGCCGTGCCCTCGATGTTGATGTTGGGGCCGTCATCGTTCATCTTGTTGAGCCAGACGGCGTCGGTGGCGTTCACGGTGTCGCCGATCATGGCCAGCAGTTCCTTGGGACCGGATTGCTGCGCCCGCAGCCGGTCGATGACGTCCACCCGCCGCTGGTAGAGTTCGGCCTGCTTGTTCTTCTGCTCTACCCGCGCCTTCACCTGGAGGAGCTCGCGGTTCTCTTTTTCCGCTTTCGTCATGTCGGCGGCGAGGCGCCGGCTCTCGTGGTTCAGCTTGTACCACCAGCCCAGGTTCACCCCCGCGGTGAGCACCACCACCACCAGCGCGACAATCATGAGGTTGGGCCCGGGGCCGCTGACGGCCGGCACCGCCACCGTCCGCTTGCCCCGCTTCGATTTCGGAACGCTCAGCAGATTGATGCGGATCATAGATTCTCGAAACTCCTTAAGGCCAGGCCCACAGCCACCGCCAGTTGGCCCGGATTCTGGTCCACCAGGGCGGTGGTCTGGCCCAGCGGCAGCGCCACCCGCTGGAAGGGGTTGAGCAGCTCCACCGGGAGGGAGAACTCCTGGCGCAGCGCCTCGATCAGTCCCGGCACCTTGGACGAGCCCCCGGCCAGGTAAATGCGCTCGATGTGCTCGCCCGGCGCCGTGGCGCGGAAGAAGTCGAAGGTCTTCTGAATCTCCAGCACGATGATCTCGGTGACCTGCTGCAGGATGGGGGCTTTGGCATCCGCGCTGACCGTGCCCACCTGCTGGCCCAGCTTGAGCGCCTCGGCGTCGTCGAAGCTGAGGTCAAGCTCCTTCTGCAGCGAGTCGGTGTACTGATTGCCGCCCACGCTCACGTCGCGCGTGAACAGCGGCGTTACGCCCTTCACGATGTTGATGTTCATTACGCTGGCGCCCAGATTCAGAAGGGCCACCGTCGCCCCCGGCGCCGGATCGTAGTTGTACTCATAACAGTTCTGCAGCGCGAAGGCGTCGATGTCCACGATAGCCGGGCTCCTGCCCGCCAGCGAGAGCACGTTGGTGTAGTTCAGGATCTTGTCCTTCTTGACCGCCACCAGCAGCACGTCCATCTGCGGGCCGCTGAGGTCCTCGGAGAGGATCTGGAAGTCGATGTTGACGTCGCTGATGTCGAAGGGAATGTGCTGCGCCGCCTCCGTCCCAATGTGCTCGGCCAGTTCCTGCTCGCTCATGGTGGGGATCGAGATCTTCTTCACGATCACCGAGTGCCCGCTCACCGAGGTGGCCACCAGCTTGGACTTCATGATGTTCTCGGTGAAAATCTTGCTGATGGCGCTGGAGACCGAGCCCGAATCCACGATCATCGAGTCCACCACGATGTCGCTGGCCAGAGGCTCGAAGCCGATATGCGTCACCTCGATCTGCCCCTTGCTCTTCTTCAGCTCGATGGCCTTGATGCTGCTGGATCCGATGTCCAGCCCCACGACGTTTTTCGCTGCTCCGATTCCGAACATGAAAGCGCCTCTAGTCCCCCGCCGCGGTGCGTGCGGCTCGTGGTTTCTTCTTCCCCCGCCCCTCGCCCAGCACGCTCTTACGCTCCATCCACGCGTCCAGGATGGTCTTCTTGAATTTCCAGCGGTTGCCGAGCTTGAAAGCAGGGATTTTTTCTTCGTACACGTACTTGTACAGGGTGTCCGGACTGACGCCCAGATACTGCGAAGCTTGCCGTATGTTCATCACTTCCCGCGCTTCGGCCATGCTGCTTATGCCCTTTCCACAGGAGAGACCACGTGCCACTGCGGACCATGGCCTCTATCCGGCCCGGAGCTCCGGACCTCGCACAGAACCTGTTTTTTCGGGGGAGACTGCGTGAGTTATATCAGCGTTGCGGTAAGTACTGTCAAGGTACTAATCCCTGTTTTATCCGTGTTTTAGGGGGATTTTAGGCCATGTACTTCTGGAGTGGCCCCAAGCGATAGTCAAGACTGTGTAGATTAATGCTAAATGACCACAATAGGTAGCGGTGTTAACGCACTGGATTCGAAATTCGGGGCGCTCTTGTTACCGAAGTAGTATAGCTCCCGTTTGCCTTGAGCAGGGCTCTCCACAGCAAACGGAACACCGCGGCAAATTATTGATACAGCGGTGGTTAGCGGAATCAAGATAAGTCGCACCCGGTCAGCTTGCGCCTCCCCTCCAAGCTACCGCCACGGCGCACTTCTGAAGCGGCAACTCACGCATCATCGCCTGGAATTCGCGGCAGTCGAGCGACTGCGGACCGTCCGATAAAGCCCGCTCCGGATTGGGATGGACCTCGATGATCAGCCCATCCGCGCCCACCGCGATGGCCGCCTTCGAGAGCGGCGCGATCAAGCTGCGCCGTCCGGTGCCGTGCGAAGGGTCGGCGATCACCGGCAGGTGCGAAAGTTCCTTGGCCAGGGCGACGGCCGCCAGATCGATCGTGTTGCGCATCTCAGTCTCGAAGGTCTTGATGCCGCGCTCGCAGAGCACCACGTTGGGGTTGCCGCCGGTGAGCAGATACTCGGCCGCCAGCAGCCACTCCTTCACCGTGGCCGAGGGCCCGCGCTTGAGAAGCACCGGTTTGTCGATGGTCGCGAGGCGCCGCAGCAAGGCGAAGTTCTGCATATTCCGCGCACCCACCTGGAGCATGTCGGCGCGCTCGCAGATGGTGTCCACATCCTCCGTGCTCATCACCTCGGTGACCACGGGCAGGCCGGTCTCGCGCCGCGCTTCCGCCAGCAGATCGAGCGCTTCCTGGCCCAGACCCTGGAAATCGTAGGGAGACGTGCGCGGTTTGTAAGCGCCTCCGCGCAGCATGCGCGCGCCGGCGCTCTTCACCGCACGCGCTGTAGTTAGGAGCTGCTCGCGGGATTCCACCGAGCACGGCCCGGCGATAACCACCACCGGTTCGCCATTGCCGATGCGCACCCCTCCGACTTTGACCACCGTCCCGCCGGGCCGCACCTGGCGGCTCACCAGCTTGTAGGGCTGGGCGATGGCGACGACGTTATCCACGCCGGGCGCCGCCTGCAGGGCCTCGAGTTCATGGCGGCGGCCGTTGCTGCCCACGGCGGCGACGATGGTGCGCTCCACGCCGCGGGTGATGTGCGCCTGATACCCGGCCTCGCGGATGCGCTCGATGACATGCTCGATCTGCTCCTCGGTTGCTCCGTCCTTCATGTTCACGATCATGACCCGTCTCCTTAAGGAAAGTCGCTAATGGTTTCGGAGGGGCATGGCTTTAGCCATGCCGAAATCCATTCTTCGAGTTGTCATCCCGAGGACGCGCGAAGCGAGCTTGCGAGGTGAGCGCAACGAGGGATCTACAGTCTTCGCAGAACCTCGCGCCGCGCTCCCTCATTCCGTTCAGTCGCGCTTGCTCGGTCTGACAATCCGGTAACACCCTTCCGGCGCGGCTGAAGCCGCGCCCCTCCGAAACCTATTCGTGCTTCCAGACAAATGACTTCTGGATAAATCAAAAGCCGCGATCCTTGAGAGATCGCGGCTTTGGGCTTGCTGAACTTGTGCGCCTTACATCAGGCTGGCACGCACGGAGCGCCCGCGCCGCTACTCTCGAACCAGTAGCGGTAGCTAAAGCCGGCGCTAAATCGGGTGGCGTGCATGAAGCTGAAACTATATGCAGAACCGGCGGGGCGCGTCAACCCTGTTTTCTCCTTACAGTCCCCGCCAAGGTCCTCGGCAAGAAAGGGGGAAGGGGCACGCCTTCAGGCGTGCCGTAAAAGGCAGGTAGAAACTCGGCTTTAGCCGCTAACGGAATCCCCAGGGCCTAAAGGCCAATTCATTCGCGGTGCATATAGGCACGGCTAACGCCGTGCCCTTTCACCAGTTACCGCAATAGTGGACCTAATTCAAATCAAACTGCTCCTGGTGCAGCGCGGGGTCTGATTTCACGATCACCGTGCGCCCGGCCAGTTCTTCCATCTCCTGCAGCCAGCGCCCGCCGTTCGCCTTCAGAGCTTTGACCACCTCGGGATTGGCGCGCAGCATGATGTCGCTGCGGTCGACGTGCTTGGCCAGCTTGCGCAGTTCGACGTAGATCTCGTTGCAGATCGTGCTCACGGACTTCACCAGGCCGGTGCCGGTGCAGTAAGGGCAAGGCGCGCCCAGGGTGCGTTCCAGCGACTGGCGCACCCGCTTGCGGGTGATCGCCACCAGCCCGAAATCGTTGAAGTTGAGCACCTTGGAGGGCGCGCGGTCGTGCTTGAGCTCTTCTTCCAGGGCCTGCAGGACCTTCTGGCGGTTGCGGCGCTCGTCCATGTCGATGAAGTCGATGACGATGATGCCGCCCAGATCGCGCAGGCGAATCTGGCGCACGATCTCGCG
This sequence comes from Acidobacteriota bacterium, assembly GCA_023265315.1. GTDB lineage: Bacteria > Acidobacteriota > Terriglobia > Terriglobales > Acidobacteriaceae > JAHFUA01. The sequence goes on from JAHFUA010000008.1 coordinate 23,292, forward strand.
GATGGCGTCCACGTTGGTTTTGACGATAGTGTCTTCCAGGCGCGCGGTCTTGCCCACGTACTTGCCCGTGTTGACGTCGATGGCCACCAGGGCCTCGGTCTGGTTGATGACGATGTAGCCGCCGCTCTTCAGCCACACCTTGGACTTCAGCGCCTTGTTGATCTCTTCCTGGATGTTGAACTGCTCGAACAGCGGGGTTTCCTTGCTGTAGAGCTTCACGCGCTTGACCAGGCCGGGCTGGAAGCGGCTGACGAAGCGCAGCACGCGCTCGTACTCCTGCTCCGTGTCCACCCAGATCTGGGTGAAGGTGGCGGTCACCTGGTCGCGAAGAATGCGCTCCACCAGGTTGAGGTCGTGGTAGATCAGCGCCGGGGCCTTGCTGGACTCGGCGCGGTTGCGGATCTCCGTCCACAGGTTGAACAGGAAGCGGACGTCGGCGCGGAGATCGTCGTCGCTGGCTCCCGCGGCGGCGGTGCGCACGATGAAGCCTCCCGAGCCCTGGTGCTCGGCCAAAATCACCCGCTTCAGCCGCTGCCGCTCTTCGTCGCTGGCGATCTTGCGCGAAACGCCAATGTGATTCACCGTCGGCATGTACACCAGGAAACGCCCGGGCAGCGCGATGTGGCTGGTGATGCGCGCGCCCTTCTTGCCGATCGGCTCCTTGGCGATCTGCACCAGGATCTCCTGACCCTCCTTGAGCAGGTCGGTGATCTTGGGCGCAGGACCGCGCTGGATGTTGCGGCGGGAGTGCATGCCGCGCCCGCCACGGCGGCGCCGGCGACGCTCGAAGGGCTGCTGCTCGGCCCGCTGCTGGAAGCCCGCGGTGCCAGGGGTCCCCCGGGTCTCGGCGCGAGCGCGGCCTTCTTCGCCCTGACCGTTCTCGCCGCCGGCAATGGCTTCCGCTTCCTCTTCCTCGCCTTCCTCCTCGCCCTGCTCGTCGCCTTCCTCGTCGAACTCTTGTTCCGCCTCGACCGCGGCGCGGTCGGTATCGGCCTCTTCCACGGCTTCGGTCAGGTCAGGAACTTCCACTGCGCCTGCGGCAGGGCTTGGCGCCTCGCGATCGAGGGTTTCTTCCTCGAGTTCTTCATATTCGGCGACGTCGAGCTCCTCTTCCACGGACGGGAGGTCGGCTTCTTCCTCTTCGATCTCCTCCTCTTCGATCAGGCCGGAGCCGGGGGTGAACGCCGCGGCAGCGTGCGCGTCGGACGCCTGGGAACGCTCGGTTGAGAATCCCCTGCCAGGTTCATCATGTGCCGTGTCGGCTTCTTCGCCCGCGAAAACGCCCGCAACGTTCATCTGGTCGAAGCGAGCTTCTTCTTCGTCGTCCAGAGTCGGCGGTAGCTGGTGGCTCTGCTGGGCGGCAGCACCGACACCGAAGCTTCTGTCCTCCTGCGTCGCGGCGGAGAATGGACGCGCCTCCGCCTGGTGCTCGCGTTCCAGGGAATCGCTGAGCGGCTCCATGGAGGCAGCCAGCGCGGCGGCATCGGCTGCCTGTGCGGCAGCCCCGGTGCTTACTGCGGCCGCAGTCGGCGCCGGCGCCGCCAAGCGCTGGTACTTGGAGATGGATTCACCGGGCAGGATGATGGGCTGGTATGCGGGCGCCGGCGCACTCGCCTTTTCCTGCGGGTGCGGCTGCTCCTGGCGGGCAAATTTGCTCTCGGGGAAACCGCGGCCGCGGCCACGACGGTGGCGGCGTCCGCGCCAGCGACGTCCGTCCTCGCCGCCATCTTGGTCCCGCTCGGGACCGCGCGCCGGCTCGGCAACGGCAGGCCGCGCGATCTCCTGCTCCTCCGCGACGGCCGGCGCCGGCTCAGCGGGGAGAGGCGGGGGAGGAGGAGCTTGCGCGCGCAGCTGCCCTCCGTTGCCGGTGGCATCCTCATGGGCGCGCGCGATCACTTGCTCGAACTCTTCCTGGTCTTCCTGCTCCTCCAGGAAATCGGTCACGTAAAGAAAGGCATCGCGCTCCAGGCCGACATCCACAAATGCCGATTGCATGCCCGGAAGCACGCGGGTGACGCGCCCTTTGTAAATGGACCCCGCGAGGGTGTACTCGTTCTCGCGTTCGAAGTAGATTTCAGTTAGCTGGTCTTCCTCGACCACCGCCACCTTGGTCTCATGTGGCGTCGAGGAGACATAGAGTTCCTTCGACATACTGTCTCCGCGGCCGCTCGCTTCGCGAACGGCTCTACCGGCACGGAAACACGAGGGTGGGACCGAGACTTGCCGCCGAGGCGGGGTTGCGCACGGCGATGGGTCTGGAATGAAGCATGGAAGCGCGGACCCATAAGCCCTCGCGAAGGGTCCGGCGGCGCTCGGGGAGGATTCTCTGGCTACGGCTTAGAATCTTTTCACCTATGCGTCATCGCAGGACTTGTGGCCTCACTGCCGAAGCACTGCCGTTGCCTGGCAACGCGGCCGTGCTTCGGCGGGGCCGTTACCCGCCCTGCGGCGCTTGTTTCGCTTCAATCCTGTCCGGCCCCTCATGTGTGCGGCCGGGTTGCCCTCTTATCGTGGGGCGATACGAAAATCCTGTTCGGGCCGCCTGTGGCGGTCGCCGTTGAATCAAGCCGCGGTCTCTCGCCCGCGGCGCGCAATCGTCAGTTCACGTAGCGGCGCATGCGTATGTTCATTACCATGCCCAGCGCCAGGAACATGAACAACACTGACGAGCCGCCATAACTCATGAGCGGCAAGGGTATCCCGGTGACCGGCATATAGCCGACCACCATACCAACGTTCACCAGGATGTGGAAGAACAGTACGGCCACCACACCCATGACTACGAACGCGCCGACGCGATCAGGCGCCGTCTGCGCATCGTGGACCAAACGCATCAGCACTAAGAAGTATAACAGCAGGACTGCGACCGCGCCCACAAATCCATGTTCCTCGCACCAGGCGGCGAAAATGAAGTCGGTCTGCGGCACCGGCAGGAACATCCCCTGTGTTTGCGTGCCTTTAGTGATGCCCTTCCCCCACAATCCTCCGGAGCCCACGGCGATGAGGGATTGCTGGACTTGGTACCCCGAGCCCTGCGGATCCGCCTCCGGCTCGCGGAAGCTGACCAGCCGCTGCTTCTGATAGGGCTTGAGCCCATAATGCCAGACCACGGGCACCACCAGCGCCCCCAACAGGATGATGGCAGCCGCATGTCTCAGCCGGATCCCGCCCAGGAACAAGGCCATGACCAGCACCGGGATGTAGGTGAGGGCCGTCCCCAGATCCGGCTGCTTGAGCACCAGCAGCATGGGCGCGCCGGCCAGCAGCCCCGCCTTGACGATGTCGCTCAGGGACGCTTCCCGCTGGTGCAGCTCGCTGAAGTACTTGGCCAGCGCCAGGATGAGCACCAGCTTCACCCACTCGGAGGGCTGAAAGTGCTGCCCGCCGGGCATCTGGATCCAGCGCCGCGCGCCCAGGTACTTCTTGCCGATCAGCAGCACCGCCAGCAGCGAAACCAGGGAAGCGATGTAGAACCAGTGAACCTTGTCCAGCAGCGCGTGATAGTCGATCAGGCTGGTCAGGAACATCAGCACCACGCCCGCCATGATCCAGTACACCTGCTTGGTGTGCACGCCGGCGAATTTGGTGTGCAGGGTCGCGCTGTAGATCTCCATCACCCCCAGACCGCAGATCAGCAGCACGAAGGCGAGCAGCAGCCAGTCGAAATCGCGCAAGGAAAAATAGCGCGTCATTGGCCCGCTCCGGTAGCGCCGAGCTGAAGGCGGAAACGGCCCGCCTGCATGGCTTCAGGATTCCCTTCCGCTGCGCGGTTCCAGACGGCAGCTACATCGGCGCTGCCCTGAGCGCCCGCCATCTTGAGGCCGCGCTTGCGCTGCTTCTCGACGTAGGCCTTGATGACTTGCGCGCACAGGCGCGCCGCCAGATAGCCGTGCTCGCCTTCCTCCAGCAACACGGTGACCACGATCTCCGGATTGCGCCGCGGCGCGACCCCGACGAACCAGCCGTTGTCCTTGAATTTGGCCTTGTTGGCCGTGAGCTTCGCCTTGCCCACGTTGCTGATGGTCTGCGAGCTGCCGGTCTTGCCCGCGAAGTCGATGCCCTCGAGATGGGCGCTGGGCGCCGTGCCGATGGGATTCACCACATTGGCCATGGCGTCGGTGATAGTCTCCCAATTCGCGGGATCGATGGCAACCGTCACTTCATCGGGATGCTGCGCTTGAGTCGGGCGCAGGTTGGGAGGCAACTCATCGGGGAAAGCGACGTGCGGGCGGCGCAGCACGCCGTCGGAAGCGATGCCGCCGATGGCGCGCGCCAACTGAATGGGCGTTGCCGCCACCGCGCCCTGCCCGATGCCCACCGAGATGGTTTCTCCCGCGTACCACTTCTCTTTGAAGTTCTTGATCTTCCACTCTTCCGAGGGCATCACGCCGCTGGCTTCGCTGGGCAGGTCGATGCCGGTCTTCTGTCCCAGCCCGAGCGCCATGGCGTACTTGGCGATGCGCTCGATGCCCAGCTTGTCGGCCAGGGTGTAGAAGAACGAATCGCAGGACTGGTAGATGGCCTTGCTGATCTCCACGACGCCGTGGGTGGTGTGCTGGGAAGTGATCCAGCACTTGAAGAAACGTCCATAGAACACCTTGCCCCCGCCGCAGACCACGTGCATGCTCTGCGCGACGCCTTCCTGCAGTCCCGCGGTCGCCATGATGATCTTGAACACCGAGCCGGGCGCGAGCTGCGCCTGAATGGCCTTGTTGAGCAGGGGATGGTTCTCGTCGGTGACCAGCTTGTTCCACTCGTTGCGCTTGATGCGCACCGCGAAATCGTTGGGATCGAACGCCGGACGGCTGACCATGGCCAGCACCTCGCCGCTGCGCGGGTCCAGAGCGACGATGGCGCCATTCTTACCGCTGGCGTCGATAGCTTCTTCCGCGGCGATCTGCAGATCGAGGTCGATGGTCAGCTTCAGGGGCTTGCCGGGCACCGCCGGGGTCTCGCTCAGGCGCCCCACTTCTTTGCCACGGCTGTTGACCAGCGCCCGCCGCGAGCCGTCCTTGCCCATCAGCATGTCGTTGTAATACTGCTCTACCCCCGACTTGCCCACCACGTCGCCGGGCTCGTAGAGCTCGTATTGCGGCTGATTGAGTTCCTCTTCGCTCACCTCGCCCACGTAACCGATCAGGTGCGCCATGAAGCCGTTCTTGGGGTACAGCCGGCGATGCACCATGATGGTTTCCAGCTCCGGCAGCTCGATCTTGTGCGATTCGACGAAGGCCAGCTCGTCCGGCGTAATGTCATCCTTGAGCACCAGGGGCTGGAACTGGGGAGCGTAGGCAAATCTACGGAGCCGTTCGCGGACAGTGTCGGGATTCATGTGCAGGCCGGCGGCGATCCGGTCCACGTCGGCGTTCAGATCGCGGGTCTGGTCGCGCAACAGCAGCACGGAGAACGAAGGGTAGTTGTCCACGATAACGCGGCCGTCGCGGTCCAGGATCCTGCCGCGAGGCGCGAGGATGGGAACGGTGCGGATGCGATTGCGCTCCGCCAGCGTCTCGTATTTTTCCGTGCCCGCAACCTCCAGACGCGCCAGGCGGAATGTCAACACCACCATCACCGCCAGGACTACATACTGCACGGCCGTCAACTTGAACTGCGGGACTTTGTCGTCGCGATCCATTAAAACCAGTAGTCAGTAGGTAGTTACCAGTTGGCTCTATCTCACAAATGGATTTCGGAAGGGCACGGCTTCAGCCGTGCCCTTTCAGCCCCAAGATCCCTCGCTCGCGCTCAGTCGCAGGGCTCACTCGCGCTTCGCTCGGGATGACACTCCTAAAATGCCTGCTCCGGCGCGGCTGAAGCCGCGCCCCCTCCGAAACCAATCTGTGAGACAGCTTCAAATCACAAATCACAAATGTCTTCACGTGCTGTGCTTGAAGCGATCGAGGACGGCGAACAGCACGATCGCAGCCAGGCCATTCAGCAAGGCCGCCAGCAGCGTACGCGCCCACAGCCATTCCATGGCGACGCCCAGGATGTTTCTTGCCACCAGGAAATAGACAGCCTGGTGCACCAAATAGAACCCGCCGGTGACCAGCAGCCGGGTGCCGGGGTTCTCGACGTCGATCTTCACCCCCAGAGACGATGCGCCGTAGCCGACCACCGTTTTGGCGATGCCGTAGAGCCCAATGGCCTGATGGGTCAACGCGTCCTGGACCAAGCCGATGATCGCGCCCGTCAGCATCCCGGCAAACTGGCTGCGCCTCGTCACCGCAAAGAAAACCGTCACCAGAAAGGGCAGATCGAGAATCGCGGCAGCGTGAAACCTCGCAGGGATGAACGCCTGAACAAGCAGCGCCAGGACCGGGATCAGCACGCTGGCGATCGGTCCAAAACGATAAACTTCGATCTCCTCGCGGCTGGTGCGGACAATGGGCACGTCGGTCATCGCGAGACTGCCTCGCTGGGGGGCGTCTGCGGCGCCGGAGCAGCGGGTCTGGAAGGCTGCCCAGCCGAGTTGACCTGTTTGGACTCTTGAGCTTCCCCGCCCGCAGCGGGCTTGTTCACGACCGGCTTAGCGGCCGCGGGTTTGGCAGCGGCGGCCGTCGCAGCCCCGGCTGTGCCCGCCGGCGGAGTCGTCCCCGCAGGCTTGGCGGCTGGCTTCGCTCCGCCTGCAACCGGCGTCACGCCCGCGGTCGAGGGCTTGGGAGCGGCAACCGCCGGCTGCGTGGTCGCGGCTGTGCCGGTCGTCTGCGACTGGACCGCCGCAGGTTTGGACGGCTGCGTCTCGGCGGCGCTTGGGGCGATTGCAGTGGTGCTGGGCTTGGTCGCGGGGGAGATGGCGGCGGTCCCGGCCGGTGCCTTGGTTGCAGCCGTCGATGTGGCGGCAGCGCCGGTCGCGGCAACTGTCGGAGGCTTCTGCGGGACCTTGGGCAGGCGTTCGGCCAGAATGTCGGCCGCGCGCACCGGCGCGGAGGGCTCCGCGACCGGCGGAGTGTTCTCGAGGATCCTGGTGACCACCAGCACTTCTTCCAGCCGGCTGAGGTTGGCGGCAGGCTTAACGCGTATGTTCAGGAAAAGATCGCTGCCGGGATTGGCTTGCTGCACGGCGCCGACGGGAAGTCCCTTGGGGAAGATGCGGTCGCCGCCGCTGGTCAGCACACGCTCTCCGGTCGCCACCTTCTCATCGCTCATGACATAGCGCAGCATGGTTTCCCCCGCGGCCGTCCCCTGCAGAATGCCCTGCAGCCGCGACGATTCCAGGATAGTGCCCACGCCGCTGGAGGGATCGTTGATCAGCAGCACCTGCGAGGAAGCGTGAAACACGCGCAGCACCTTGCCCACGATGCCGTCCGGGGTGATCACCGCCATGTCGGGCTTGATGCCGTCGCTCGCGCCCTTGTCGATGTAAATGACGTGCGACTGATCGCTGCCGCTGCTGCCGATCACCTGGGCCGCCACCGTCTGCGAGATGAACTGTTCCTTGAACTCGAGCAGCGCCTGCAGCCGGCGTGCCTGGGCGGCATCTTCGCTCAACCGCACCTGCTCCACGCGCAGGCGCTCGATCTGCTCTTTCAAATCACGGTTTTCGTGGCGCACACCGCGCAGGTACAAATAATTCCTCCAGACGTTGCGGACGGCCTGACTGGTGTTCACCAGGACTTTTTCCAGCGGAGTGATGGCGTTCACCACCCAGACGCGGATCAGGCGGGTGCCCCCGGTCTCGGTGGTGCGCTTGACCTGCACCGCCAGGCCTAATACCTGCGCGAAAAGCACCAGCACCAGAATGCTGGAGTTGCGGTACCGGCTGAAGAAGTTTTCCACGTCAGTTAACCGACACGTTCCACTACATGCTCAATGTCCAACACAATTCCGTAGTGGGGACTCTCCTGCGTTTGCGCGGAGAACCCAGAGGCGCATCCGGGCCATTAACTTGGCTATGAGGAACGATCATCTGCGTTGCCCACATGCCAGCCCGCAGGGGCGACATAAGAGAGCCCCGGCACATTAGTGCCGGGTAAGTCGCCATACACGTTCCGAGTCCCGGAGGGACAGCACAAAACCGAGATTCCTCGCAGGCTAAAGAATGCTCGGAATGACAAACATCTGAAGGTTCACTCGGCACGGCTAAAGCCGTGCCCTTTCACAATTCATCCGTGCTCATCCGCAGCGAACGCCCCTACTCGATCGAAATCTTCCGCAGCAGCTTGAAATCGCTGAGCATCTTGCCGGTACCCAGAACCACGGAGGCGAGGGGATCATCCGCGATCGAGACCGGCAACCCGGTCTCTTCGCGGATGCGCTTGTCGAGGTTCTTCAGCAGGGCGCCGCCGCCGGTGAGCACGATGCCGCGGTCGCTGATGTCAGCGGAGAGCTCCGGTGGGGTGCGCTCCAAAGCCACACGGATGGCGTTCATGATGGTGGCCACGCACTCGCCCAGGGCTTCGCGGATCTCGCTGTCGTCCACGGTGATGGTCTTGGGCACGCCCTCGATCAGGTTGCGGCCCTTGATCTCCATGGTCAGCGGTTTGTCCAGCGGATAAGCCGAGCCGATCTCAATCTTGATCTGTTCCGCGGTGCGCTCGCCGATCAGCAGGTTGTACTTGCGCTTCAGGTAATTCATGATGGCTTCGTCCATCTGGTTGCCGGCCATGCGCACGGAACGCGAATAGACGATGCCGCTCAGCGAGATCACCGCGATGTCGGTGGTGCCGCCGCCGATGTCCACGATCATGTTGCCGCTGGGCTCGGTGATGGGCAGCCCGGCGCCGATGGCCGCCACCATCGCCTGTTCCACCAGGTGCACCTCGCTGGCCTTGGCGCGGTAGGCCGAGTCCATCACCGCCCGTTTCTCCACCTGGGTGATCTCGGAAGGCACCCCGATCACGATGCGCGGATGCACCAGCATCTTGCGGTTGTGCGCCTTCTGAATGAAGTAATTCAGCATCTTCTCCGTGGTCTTGAAGTCGGCGATCACGCCGTCCTTCATGGGCTTGATGGCCACGATGTTGCCCGGAGTCCGGCCCAGCATCTCCTTGGCTTCCTTGCCCACGGCTTCCACTTCGCCAGTGTTCTTGTTGATGGCCACGATGGAGGGCTCGTTCACCACGATGCCCTTGGTCTTGGCATAGACCAGCGTGTTGGCGGTGCCCAGGTCAATGGCCAGGTCGCTGGAAAACAAGCTGAACAGCGACCGCAGATTGTGGACCCAGGACTGGGAATGAAAACCGTTGGATGGCATATCGTACTTCTCTCGCGGAGCGGCTGATTTGTCCAGTTACCAAAGTTGATGCACACAACTGGGGACCTATTGTAGTCGAATTACCGGTTTGGGGGGGGACGCGTGCCGCCCGGCATGGATGCCATCTTGGAATCCCGTTGGGAATGGGACGGGCTACTGGATGACCACCGTTTTTTGCTGGGTATTGACGCCGCCGCGGGCATTCTGAGCCGTCACCGTGATCAGGCTTTCGCCGTTGGGCAGCGGGGGAGTGAAGTAGTGGAAGCTGCCGTCGGAGGCAATAATAGGCACCTCGTGACCGTTGACCATGACCCGGGCCGCAGGCTCGGTCCTGCCCAGCACCTCGATCACGTGCCCGTGCTGCACCAAGGGCCGCAGTTCCAGTGCGATCGAGGCTTCCTGCTTGGCTTTGGCGATGATGGTGAAGCGGTTCTTCTCGCTTTCCACCGACTGTTTGCGGTCCGGCCCGACCGTCTGCGCCACCCAGTAGTACGGCCCCTCACTCAGACCTACGACCTGCACGTCCGTCCCCTTCACCACGCGGTCGAAGACGGTGGAAGTGAAGAAAGGGTTGCGCGAGATCCGGATGTGAAACGTGTCCCCTTTCCCCACCGGCGACCAGCTAAAACCTACCGGGTGCGTTCCGGGCGCGAGGATGGGCGCCATGTTGGCGGGAGCGATCAGCGTAGGCGGACCGACCTCTTTCTCCTTCACCATCTTGGGCGAGCCGCTCTGGAACCTGACCTTCTCAAAGTCGGTCAGCCGCACCAGTTGGCCATTGCGCACCACCTCGCCGGAACCTTTCTTCAGCAGGATCTCGTGCTGATCGGCGGTGGGGTCGCTGCGCACCATGGCGGCGCTCTCCGGAGCCAGGCTGGCGGTGGCGCCGGAAACAATCACCTGGCTCTTCGACCCCTGGGCAAAGGTGGCGGTGGTCAGGTCAACGGTGCCGGTGGTCACTTGCACCGCGACCTGCGTCTGCTGCTGCGCGTTGGCCGAGTTCTCCTCCACTACGATCAGGGAATCTTGCTGGATGGTGTAGTTGGTGCCATCGGCGAAAACCACTTTTGCCATTCCTTCGGAAGTGGTTTGCACCACATCGCCTTTTTCCAGCGGCAGCGAGTAGTCCGCCGCTACCCAGGTGTTGCTGTTGGCCTTCTTGACGCGGACCCTGCCGTCGATGGCGGTGAAGTGGGCCTGCTGTTTTCCGGGAACAAACTTTTCGGTACTCCCGACCGAGGAATCGACGCGGTTCAGCGCGCTCTGCCAGGCACGCTGCGCGTAGGTTCGGCTCTGAGGGAGCACCAGGTAAACGATGAAACCCGCGAACAGGAGCAGCACGAACGCCGCGATAGCAACGCTGCGGTAGGTGATCGTGATCCAGGCGATCACCGATTCGGATTTGGGCTTCTTTCTGGGCAAAACTCGACCCAGTGCGCGGAAATATGCGCGCTTGCAGGCAGAGTACCACAAGCCCAACAGCCGAAGAACCGTGCGGGGACACCGAAGTAACCGCCGGGGCGATGGTTCCGGCAAGCCCCAGGGAACGAGGAAAGCCTGTGAATCCGGGCCCGAAACGGGACAAGCATTCCCGCGACCGTCCCCAGTCCCATTGGGCGTAACACTTCTGAGTACAGGCAGATATAGGACGCCTGCCGGCAGCGTGCGTGCCATAAGGGGAAGTCCGTCATCCCAGAGCTTGCGCAACCAGCACATTTTCAAGCCCGATCAGTTCGGCACGCTAACTGCAGAAGCAGGGTCGCCTCCACGGAGAGACTGCGCCGGCTGGTTCGCGGCGCGAGAGGAAGCGAACACGCAGCCTGCGGGTTCGGCAGTTTTGGATTGCGCCGAATCCCACGCGCAGGCTCCGGCTCGTCGGGTCTTCACGGGAGCTTGACCCGGCGAGCCGGGCTGTTCGTTCTCTCCACTCTGGGATCCACGATCCTGCCCTCCCCTTCCCTGCTAGCAGCGCTGCGCGAAGGCGCAGCGCCTCGCCTGCTCCACCACCACTCGCCTGTCCGGCTTGCGCACCCCCAAATGCGGGGATTAGGATGGAATTTCCGCATGGGAGGCAACCGGCAATGGCCACGGACACGATCCGCGCAACCGAAGATATCGCGCACATCGGCAAGTCGAGGGTCTATAAGAATTTCATCGACGGCGAGTGGGTGGAAGCCAGCACCGGCGAGACTTTCGAGAATCGCAATCCCGCCGATACCCGCGACCTGGTGGGTATCTTCCAGAAATCGGGCAAGGCGGACGTGGACGCAGCCGTCGATGCCGCCAAACGGGCCTTCCAGAAGTGGCGGCTGGTGCCGGCACCGCGGCGCGCCGAAATTCTTTACCGCGCCGCCGAACTGCTGATTGAGCGCAAGGAAGATTTTGCCCGCGATATGACCCGCGAGATGGGCAAGATTCTGAAGGAGACGCGCGGCGACGTGCAGGAAGCCATTGACACCGGCTTTTACATGGCCGGGGAAGGCCGCCGCATGTGCGGCCCGACCGTCCCCTCCGAGCTGCCCAACAAGTTCGCCATGGCGGTCCGGCAGCCCCTGGGCGTCTGCGCCATGATCACACCGTGGAATTTCCCCATGGCGATCCCGTCGTGGAAGCTGTTCCCGGCGCTGGTTGCGGGTAATACGTGCATCATCAAGCCGGCGCAAGATACGCCGCTCTCCGTGTTCAACTTCGTGCGTACCTTGAGTGACGCGGGCGTGCCCCGGGGAGTGGTCAACATCGTGACCGGCTTCGGCTCGAAAATGGGGGCGCCGCTGATGGAGCATCCCGAGGTGCGCGCTGTCTCGCTTACCGGTTCAACCGACGTGGGCCGCATCGTGGGCGAGACCTGCGCCCGCAGCTTCAAGCACTGCTCGCTGGAGCTGGGCGGCAAGAATCCCATGATCGTGCTGGACGATGCCAACCTCGAACTGGCCCTGGAGGGCGGACTGTGGGGCGCTTTCGGCACCACCGGACAGCGCTGCACCGCCACCAGCCGCATCATCGTGCAGAAGGGCGTGTACGGCGACTTCGTCCACCAGTTCGTGGAACGCGCGCGGCGGCTGAAGGTGGGCAACGGTCTGGACGAGACCACCGAGATGGGCCCCGCGATCAACAAGCCCCAGCTCGAGACCGACCTCAGCTACATCGAGATCGGCCAATCGGAAGGCGCGCGCCTTTTGTGCGGCGGCCATCGCCTGGAGGGCGGCGAGTACGCCAACGGATGGTTCCTCGAGCCTACCGTGTTTGCGGATGTCAATTCCCGCATGCGTATCGCGCAGGAGGAGATCTTCGGGCCGGTAGTATCGATCATCCCCTGCGACAGCCTCGAGGATGCCATCGCCATTGCCAACAACATCCAGTATGGCCTGTCTTCGGCGGTCTATACCCGCGATGTGAACAAGGCTTTCGCGGCCATGCGCGACTTGCATGCCGGCATCACGTACATCAACGCGCCCACCATCGGCGCCGAGGTGCACCTGCCGTTCGGAGGCGTCAAGGCCACGGGCAACGGGCACCGCGAAGGCGGAATCGGGGCCATCGACTTCTACACGGAGTGGAAATCCATTTACGTGGACTACTCCGACCGGTTGCAGAAAGCGCAGATTGACCGGCCGGAGTAGGGGTTGGGGTGCGCAGTCGCGGCTTTTTGAGCGAGCCCAGGGTTACTAGGGCACGACTTCAGTCGTGCCGGTGGGAATGTTTGCATTGTCATTCCGAGCCCACCCGCGCGAGCCCGCCGCGCCGGGCGAGTGAGGGCGGGCGAGGAATCTTGGTGTTGTCGAGAAGTCAGAGGACACGGCAGAACCCAAGATCGCTCGACTCGCGCTCCGTTCGCAAGCTCACGTCGCGCGTCGCTCGGGATGACAACTTAGAGAAAGGGCGGTGCGGCACGGCTGAAGCCTTGCCCTCCCGCCCTTTGGTCACGAAAAATCCAAGCTTCAGGGGCAAGGCAGAATCGAGGAAGGTCCGCGGGCATTTCGCCCGCGTTCTTACGGGGAGGCGCTCGCATGCGAATCGGTGTGCCCAAGGAAGTCAAGGACCACGAGTCTCGCGTGGGCATTGTGCCCGCGGGAGTGAAAGCGCTGGTTGACGCGGGACATCAGGTGATCGTTGAAACCCACGCCGGCGATCTCTCTTCGATGCCGGACAGCGAGTACAAGCAGGCCGGCGCGGAGATCGTCGGAACGGCCGCCCAGGTCTGGAGCCGCGCCGAGATGGTGGTGAAGGTCAAGGAGCCGATCGAGCCGGAATTCGGCTTCCTGCGCGACGGCCTGCTGTTGTTCACCTACCTGCACCTGGCGCCGCTGCCGAAGCTGACCGCCCAGTTGCTCAAACACAACGTCACCGGGATCGCCTACGAGACCATCCGCGACAAACACAACCGTCTGCCGCTGCTCACGCCGATGTCGGAGGTGGCGGGGCGCATGTCGGTGCAGGTCGGCGCCGCATATCTCGAGAAGGAGCGCGGTGGCCGCGGCGTGCTGCTGGGCGGAGTGCCCGGAGTGCCTCCCGCGCAGGTGTGCATCATCGGCGGAGGCACGGTCGGCACTAATGCCGCCAAGATCGCACTGGGCATGGGGGCGCTGGTGGTGCTCATCGATCTCAATCTCGACCGCTTGCGCGAGCTGGACGACATCTTCAACGGCCGCGTGTACACCGTCTCCTCCAATTCCTACAACATCTCGAAAGCCGTGAAGCATGCCGACCTGGTAATCGGCGGCGTGCTGATCCCGGGTGCGGCAGCACCGAAGCTGGTGAGCAAAGCGATGGTGAAAGACATGAAGCCCGGCGCCGTGATCGTGGACGTCGCCATCGACCAGGGCGGCTGTGTCGAGACCGCGCGCCCCACCACCCACAGCGACCCGGCCTTTGTGGTGGACGGCGTGGTGCACTATTGCGTCACCAATATGCCGGCGGCCGTTCCCCACACTTCGACGCTAGCCCTCACCAACGCGACCTTCCCTTACGTGATGAAGCTGGCGCAGCATGGGCTGGCGGCGGTGAAGTGCGACCAGGGATTTCGCGAAGGAGTCAACACCTATCGCGGGCAGGTCACCTGCGCGGGCGTGGCGGATTCCCAAGGCAAGCCGCTGAAGGACATCATGGATCTGCTGTGAACCGCCGGCGCCACCTTTTCCACCATCCAGGACGGGCTACAATAAGCGATTGGTGTTGAGCCATGGTCGATATCCACTGCCACATCCTGCCGGGAGTCGATGACGGCGCGAAGAGCTGGGAAGTCGCCACCGAGATGTGCCGCATGGCGGTGAGCGACGGCATCACCCACATCGTGGCCACGCCGCACGCCAACGAGCAGTACGTCTACCATCGCGAAGAACACGCTGCGCGCTTGCAGGAGCTCCAGAAAGCGGCGGGAGAGTGGCCGGTTCTCAACCTGGGCTGCGATTTCCATTTCTCCTTCGACAATGTGCAGGACGCGCTCAAGACGCCCGAGCGCTACTCCATCAGCGGCACGCCCTACCTCCTGGTCGAGTTCAGCGATTTCGGCGTCTCCCGCTACATCCACGACACCATCTACCGCCTGCGCGCGCAGGGCATCGTCCCCATCGTGACCCACCCCGAGCGCAACCGCATGCTGCAGAGCCATCCCGAAAGCGTGCTGGCCTTCGCCGAGCAGGGTTGCGTGGTGCAGGTGACGGCGTCCTCCTTCACCGGCAATTTTGGAAGCGGCGCGCGCAAGGCCGCAGAGTGGCTGCTGAAGCACGACGCCGTGCACGTGATCGCTAGCGACGCGCACGACACGGAGCACCGCCCGCCGGTGCTCTCCGCCGGCCGAGATGCGGTGGCCAAGATCGTGGGGAGCGACATCGCCCGCGCGCTGGTAGAGGACAATCCCGCCGCCATCGTCGCCGGCGAGGCGCTGCCGTACGTGCCGGCGCCAGTCTCGCGGTAGCTAGGCCGCGAACTCCTCGCCCGTTTCCCTGTGGTCATGCTGGCGTGCCGCGGAGAGATGCCGGTCCCGGTCCGTGACTTCGGCGAGGGTCGCCAGGCGGGAGGCGAGCTCGCCGGTCAGTGCCCCCGGCTCATAGCGCCAAGTCCAGTTGCCGTCGGAACGGCTGGGAACGTTCATGCGCGCCTCGCTGCCCAGCCCCAGCACGTCCTGCAGCGGCACCACGCACAGGTCCGCGATGGAAGCCTGCCCTGCCCGGATGAAGGCCCAGTTCATCCCCTCGGAGTCGTGACCCAGGTAGGCCGAGGCGTGACACCGCTCCTGCTCGGTAGCACCTGCCCGCCACCAGCCCAGGATGGTGTCGTTGTCGTGCGTACCGGTGTACACCACGGTGTTGCGCTCGAACTGGTGGGGCAGGTAGATGTGAGCGCCGGGATTGCCGAAACCGAACTGCATCACCCGCATGCCGGGCAGCTCCAGGCGCTGCCGTAACGCGCGGACCTCTTCCGTGATCAGGCCCAGGTCCTCCGCGATGATGGGCAACTTGCCGAGCGCCTGGCGGAGGGCGTGGAACAGGTCATCGCGGGGTCCCTCCACCCAGCGCCCATGCACCGCCGTGGATTCGGTGGCGGGGATTTCCCAGTAATGCTGGAAGCCGAGAAAGTGGTCCAAGCGCAGGATGTCGCAGGTGGTAAGCGCGGCGCGCATGCGATCCACCCACCAGTCGTAGCCGCGGCTCTTGAGCACGTCCCAGCGGTAAAGGGGATTCCCCCAACGCTGGCCGGTCTCGCTGAAGGCGTCCGGTGGAACGCCCGCTACCACGTAGGGCTCGAGTTGCTCGTCCAGATGGAAGAGGTCGGGATGGGTCCAGACGTCGGCGCTGTCGTAGCTGACAAAAATGGCCACATCGCCGATGACCTTGATCCCCAATTCCGCGCAGCGCCGGTGCAGTGCGCGCCACTGCTCGAAGAATGCGAACTGGATCACGCGGGCCACGTCCAACTCCCGCGCCAGTCCTCGGCGCGCGCTCTCCAATGCCTCGGTCTGGCGGCGCGCCAGCTCGCGCGGCCAGCGGTTCCAGTTCGCGGGGCGGTAAAGCTGGCGCAGAACGTCGAAGAGCACGAAGTCATCCAGCCAGACGGCATTTTCCTCGCAGAAGCGGCGGAAGCGTTCATGCTCCTGGGGGCGCCACTGAGCAAGGAAGTTCCAGGCAGCTTCGCGCAGCAGCGGCAGCTTGGCCGCCCGCGCCTGGTCATACCCGATGGAGGAAACGTCTTCGGGCAGCGATTCCACGCGCTCGCGTTCGATCCATCCGCGCTCGGCCAGCCGCTCCAGGCTAATCAGCAGCGGATTTCCAGCAAAGGTGGAGGTCGCGGAATAGGGAGAATTTTCCTTCCCCGGAGGACCGAGCGGCAATACCTGCCAGAGGCCCTGCCGGGCGGCCGCCAGGAACTCTACGAAGTCGTAGGCGGCGGGGCCGAGGTCGCCGATGCCACCACGCGAAGGCAGCGAGGTGGGATGCAGCAGGATGCCGGAAGCGCGCTCGAAAGACATCGGTAACAAACCGCAGCGCCCGTCCTGGTGCTAAGACAGGCGGTTGGTGATAGGCACAAGCGTCCTCATGGCTTGCCGCTGGCCCCGCTGGGTTAGCCGCCCTCGGCTCCAAAGCGGGGTTTCATCAGCCGGTCGCGCTCCTCTTTGTTGTAGCGGATCTTGCCGCTCTTTTCCATCTCGGCCCGCAGGTTGTTGGCGAAATTCTCCAGCACTTCTTCCCGTCTCTTCTGCAAAAGGCTCTCGCGGATGCGATCTCTTGCCGCGGCGAGCTGGTCGGGGCTGGGCTCCTGGCGCTCCGTCACCGTGAACACCACCCCGCTGCGCCCAGCGTTGATGGGCCCGCTGATCCCGCCGGGCTTCATGTCGAAAGCCGCCGCCGCCGGACCCGACATGGCTCCGATGTCCGGCACCTGGCTGCTGCGCGTGACCAGTTCGCTCGTCTTTACCGTGGCGCCAAGCTCCTTGGCTGCTTTCTTCAGGTCATGGGCAGCGCGGGCGCGGTCGGAAAGTTCCTGCGTCTGCTTCTGCAGCAGTTCCGCGGCCCGCTCCTGCTTGAAATCGGCCTCCACGCGTGCCCGCACTTCGTCGAACGTCGGCTTCTGCGGCGGCTTGATCTCGGTCACCTGAAACACCACCCGGCCCTGCGGAATGGTGGTCATCTCCGGCGGATCCTTGACGCGCGCGCCGAACACCGCATCCATAAGCTCCGGCGAGGCGCCGACCCCCGGCAATGAACTGGCGCGGCTGAACAGATCGCTGTGAATCACGGCCAGGCCATACTTGGCGCCGGCGGCGTCCAGCCCGGAGGCGCGGGCCAGGGTACGGACGTCATTGGCCAGGGTCTCGGTGGCGCGCGCTGCCTTCTCCTGGCGGACCATGGGCTCAATCGCCGCCCTCACATCCTCCAGGCTCTTCACGTGGGCGGTGCGCTTGTCCTCCACCCGGACGATGTTGAAGCCGAGCGCGCTGCGCAGGACATCGCTGGTCTGGCCTTTGTTGAGCGCGAAGATCTGGTCTTCGATGTCGGGGATGCGCCCGCGCCCAATCCAGCCCAGTTCGCCGCCGTTCTCCTTGCTGGGATCGTCGGACTCTTTCTTGGCGAGATCGGCGAAATTGGCTCCGGCTTTGAGCTTCTTTAGGATGTTCTCGGCCTTCTGCTTGGCGGCATCCACGGCCTTGGGATCGGCTTTGCCGTCCGGGCCGGGGGGCGGCGTGCGCACCTGGATGAGGCGCAGGTTCACCTCGTCGGGCACGCGGTATTCGTCGCGATGCTGGTTGTAATAGCGCTGCAGGTCCTCGCGCGCGATCTGCACTTGCTCGGAGACCTTGGCGGTGTCGATCACGATATAGTTGGCCTTACGCTTCTCCGGGATGGCGTTGGCGTATCGCCCCTGGTTCTTATCGAAGAACGCCTTCAGCTCCGCCTCATTGGGGTGAATCTCGCTCATCACCTTGTCGAGGGTCAGCACGGCATACTCCAGCTTGACCTTGGTGTTCTCGCGCCGGAATTCCTGCTCGATCTCGGAATCGGACACCCTGATGCCGCCCTCGATCAAGCCTTGCAGCTTACGCAGCAGGAGGTCATCTTTGACCTGCTGCTCGAACTGAGCCATACCCATGTTGAATTGTTGCAGGATGAACTGCTCGTAGCGGTCCTGCCCGATGAAGTTGCCGCCGGGGAACAACTGGGCGCCCAGGGGACCGGAGCGCAATTCGTCGCGCAGCTCGTCGTCGGTGACGCGCAGCCCCAGGCGGGAAGCCTCCACCAGCATGGCTTGGCGCATTACCATCTGCTGCGCCACCTGGCCGCTAATGAAGGGCAGAAGCGAGGCCGGATATCCCGCCTGGCGCGCCGCCACCTGCGCGCGCTGGCGCACCTGCTGGATGGTGACCTCCTGGTCGCCTACCTTGGCGAAGACACCCTGTCCGGCCGCGCCGAAGCCGAAGGCGCTTCCCAGGGTTCCGCCCGGGACGAGGGTGATCACCATGGTCGCACTGATTAGCAACAAGAGGCCGCCGAGCAGATACTTCTTCAGCGGTCCAGGCCTTTGCAGGAATCGAATCATTTGCTGGGTACTCCGAAAGTCATGCGGGAAAAATTGATTATAAACCAGCGGGGCAGCCTCACTCTGGACAGAGACCGCGCGCAGGCTTAGACTCGCGGCGCGCGTGTGCGCCACCGGGCCTCCAACGTGTTGGTATGAAATGGATGAAGGTTTTTGCCGGCATCATCTTGCTGCTCGCGGCCACCGGGGCCCCCAACGAAGCCGGTTTTGGTTTGCTGGGGTGGGGCACAGCCTGGTCGCAGCAACGGCAAGGAGGCAGCGCCATGTCGTTCAAGCTGAATTCAAGCGCCTTCCAGCCCGGGGGCGACGTCCCCCGCAAACATACCTGCGAGGGTCCCGACGTCTCCCCGGCACTGAGCTGGACCGATCCCCCGACCGGAACCCAGAGCTTCGCCCTGATCGCCGACGATCCCGACGCGCCCGTTGGAACCTGGGTGCACTGGGTCGCCTATGACATCCCCGCCAGCGCGCGCCAGCTTCCGGAAGGGGTGCCGAAGACGGAGGCTATCTCCGGAGGAGGCGTCCAGGGGCAGAACGACTTCCGCAGGACGGGATACGGCGGACCTTGTCCGCCACCTGGCAAGCCTCATCGTTACTACTTCAAGCTGTACGCTCTGGACAGCAAGCTCAACTTGAAACCTGGGGCCACGAAGAAAGCTGTCGAGCAGGCGATCGAGGGGCACATCCTTGCCCAGGCTGAAGTCATGGGGCGGTTCCAGCGTTAATTAATCACGATCACCACGATGGTAGAGCACGGCTGTCCCAGCTTGAAGCTTACCTGCGCGAACGAGTTCATGGGAAACTGCGCGCCGACATTGCCGCAGAAATTCGTGGTGGTGAAACCCAGCGTCTGCTGAAGGGTCACGACCGTCACCTCGATCAGGGTCCCGTTCGGTCCTGCAACCATGATGAGCTGGACGCCGGATACGAATCCGCTGACGGTCACCACGTCAGAATTCAGAAAGCCCTGGATGCGCACCGCGCCGCAGCCGCACAGAACCGTGCAGACGAGGCTGGAGACAAGGAAGCAGGCCAGCAAGCGCCGCATGGCAGGCTCCTGTATTTCCCGATTCTACGCCTCTGCCGGCAACTGGAGCTTTCGGAAAAAACCAGCGGCTCACCGGCAAAAAGGCGTCCAGCTGCGGCCGGACGCCAGGTTCAGGATACGCACGGGGAGTTACAAAGCTGGTCCTTCCATGATCCGGTCGGACCGAGCAAAGCGCCCTTTTCGGGGCCCACAGAAGCTAAACCTGGCCCGATGGCGTGTCAACACCCTCTTGGAGTGGATACGAGTTGCTGCGCTATGATGTCGAACCACGCTGCGCAATGCCAGGAGGCTGCGATGCTCCAGTTCGATTCCGTGCGCATGGAATTCCCCTCCGACGCCAACATCATCGTCGGGCAATCGCACTTCATCAAGACGGTGGAAGACATCTACGAAGCCGTGGTTGGCACCGTGCCGCAAGCGAAGTTCGGCATCGCCTTCAACGAGAGTTCTGGCCCCTGCCTGGTCCGCTCGGAAGGCAACGACGACGACCTGCGGGCGGCCGCAATCCGCAATGCGCAGGCGCTGGCCGCCGGACACGTGTTCGTCCTCATCATTCGCAACGCCTATCCCATCAACCTGCTCAACGCAATCCGCAACATTCCGGAAGTGTGCTCCATCTTTTGCGCGACTGCGAACCCTGTGGAAGTGATTGTGGCGGCGAGCGCCCAGGGCCGCGGCATCGTGGGCGTGATCGACGGCAGTTCTCCCAAGGGCGTCGAAGGCCCCGGCGACGTGGCCGCGCGCAAGGAGTTCCTCAGGAAGATCGGATATAAGCGGTAGCCGGCGGCCGATTTTGGGATCCGGGGGTAGACAGCGCATCGTTACGACGTAATTTTCCACAGCCCGGCATCGCTTGCTGCTCAGTGCGCGTATTTGACCGAGCAGCCGTAGGGGCGCGACGTAGGCGTGCTGACCGGCTTGCCCGCCATGGC
>JAHFUA010000009.1:0-1342 GCA_023265315.1 Acidobacteriota bacterium
AACACCCAATGCCCGAACGGGCTCGAGTATGCCTTCCAGAGGATCTCATCTTTGCTGAAGAACCCACTGAACAATGGAATGCCGCTGATGGCGAAGGTCGCGGCGGTCATGGTCCAGAACGTCCAGGGGATGTGCCGACGCAGGCCGCCCATGCGGCGCATGTCCTGCTCGTCGCCGACGGCGTGGATCACCGAGCCCGCAGCCAGGAACAGCAATCCTTTGAAGAAGGCGTGCGTCATCAGGTGGAAGATGCCCGCCGAGTATGCGGCCACGCCGCACGCCAGGAACATGTATCCGAGCTGGGAGATGGTTGAGTAAGCGAGCACCCTCTTGATGTCGGTCTGCGCCATGCCGATGGTGGCGGCGAACAGCGCGGTCAGGCAGCCCACGATGGCGACCGCCAGCAGCGCCGAGGGTGCGCGGCCGAAGATCACGTTGGAGCGCGCCACCATGTACACGCCCGCAGTCACCATGGTCGCGGCGTGGATCAGCGCCGAAACCGGCGTGGGGCCTTCCATCGCGTCCGGCAGCCAGACGTACAGCGGAATCTGCGCTGACTTGCCGCATGCGCCCATCAGCAGCAGCAGGCCGATGGCGGTCAGCAGGCCCGGCCCGGCATTCTCGACGCCCAGCTTCGATACGGCAGGGAAGACCTGGCTGAAATCCAGCGAGCCAAAATGCTTGATCAGAAGAAACAGCGCGATGAGGAACCCGAAGTCGCCGATACGGTTGACGATAAACGCCTTCTTGCCCGCCGACGCCGCCGAATCGCGCAGGAAGAAGAAGCCGATCAGCAGGTACGAAGCCAGGCCCACGCCCTCCCACCCGATGAACATCACCAGGTAGTTGTTGGCCAGCACCAGCGTCAGCATGAAGAACATGAACAGGTTGAGGTAGGAGAAGAAGCGGTAGTAGCCGCCTTCATGCGCCATGTAGCCGATGGAGTAGATGTGGATCAGGAATCCGACGTTGGTGACCACCAGCAGCATCACCATCGAGAGCTGGTCGAGGTACACGCCGTAGCTGACCGAGAAATCGCCAGCGCGAATCCAGGTCCCGTAGTCGTGCACGTACGGCAGCACTTCGTGCGGCAGGCTGAGGAAGCGCGCGAAGACCCACCACGCCACCGCGCAGCTTGCGCCCACAAACACGTTACCGATGACCGCCACGACGCGCTTCGGGAACCGGCGCCCCAGCAGGCTGTTGATGGCGGCCCCCGCCAGCGGCAAGATCGGAATCAGCCAAAGATGGAGGTCAGCGCGCATCAGATTATGCAATCACCCAATAGCGGCCTCAAGAATTGGTTTCGGAGGGGTGCGGCTTTCAGCCGCGCCGCAACAGG
>JAHFUA010000009.1:1442-43916 GCA_023265315.1 Acidobacteriota bacterium
AGCGGCAAGATCGGAATCAGCCAAAGATGGAGGTCAGCGCGCATCAGATTATGCAATCACCCAATAGCGGCCTCAAGAATTGGTTTCGGAGGGGTGCGGCTTTCAGCCGCGCCGCAACAGGCATTTAGTGTTGTCATCCCGAGTGAAGTGCGAGGGAGCTTCGCGACCGAGCGCGAGCGAGGGATCTCGGTCTTGCTAAAACTAAAAAACCCAAGATCCCTCGCGGCTGAAGCCGCTCGGGATGACAAACATGGAGACTGCTGTACGGCACGGCTGAAGCCGTGCCCCTCCGAAATCCATTTATGAGATAGCTTTGATAACTTCTCGATCACGAGAATACCCACCCTCTCAATCCTGCGCCGCCGCTATAGCTTTAGCAGATTCACTCGGTCCACGTTCAGCGTCTCGCGCGTACGGAAGACTGCGATGATGATGGCCAGCCCGACCGCAGCTTCCGCCGCCGCCACCACCATCACGAAAAACACGAACACCTGCCCGTTCAGCGATTTCCATTGCCAGGCGAAGGCCACGAACGCCAGGTTAACCGCATTCAGCATCAACTCGATCGACATGAACAGCGTGATCAGGTTGCGCTTGATCAGGAACCCCACCACGCCCAGCGAGAACAGAATCGCGCTCAGCACCAGATAGTAGGAGATCGGGACCATCTATCGCTCCCTCTTCGCCGGTGGCTCCGGACTGGCCGCTCCAGCCGTGGTCCTGGGAGGGCTGGCCAGCACCACCGCGCCCATGATGGCGATCAGGATCAGCACCGAGGTGACCTCAAACGGCAGCAGGAAATCCCGGAAAAGGAGTTGCGCGATGGCGGTGGGCGAGCCGACAAAGCCCCCGCCGAGCGCCACCGGTGCAGGACGCGGATTGCGCGCGAGCAGCGTCCACGCCAGCGATCCAGCCAGCAGCACCACTGCGGGGAATCCCAGGAGCATGGCGACGCGGCTGCCGGGCGTGCGCTCCTCCGCGCCGGCGTTGAGCAGCATGATGACGAACACGAACAGCACCATGATGGCGCCGGCGTAAACGATCACCTGGATGGCCGCCAGGAATTCCGCTCCCATCAGCAGGAAGAGCGCAGCCAGCGAGGCCATCACCACGATCAGCGACAGCGCGCTGTTGATGGGGTGGCGCTGCGCCAGCAGGTTTACTGCCGCGGCCACGGCGATGGTCCCAAAGACGAAGAATAGGACGAGCTGAAGCATTTATTTTTGCAAAGCCACAATCAAGCTGGTAACCAGCACGTTGGCCACGGCGATGGGAAACAGGAACTTCCACCCGAAAGCCATCAACTGGTCGTAGCGGAAGCGCGGCAGCGTGCCGCGGATCCATATGTAAAGAAAAATAAAACCAAAGACCTTCAGCGCGAACCAGAAGACGGGCAGGATGGCTTGCAGCCACCAGGGCCCGCCGAGCGGTCCGTGCCAGCCGCCCAGGAACAGCAGCGTAGCGATCGACGCCGCCGTGATCATGTTGGCGTACTCCGCCATGAAGAACATGGCGAACTTCATCGAGCTGTACTCAGTGTGGTAGCCGGCGACCAGTTCGGTCTCAGCCTCGGGCAGGTCGAAGGGCACGCGGTTGGTCTCGGCGAACGCAGCCGCCAGGTACACAAAGAAGGCGACGATCTGTCCGCGGAAGATGTTCCAACGTGGAATGAAGCCGGCCATGTGACCGCCCTGCATGTCCACGATCTCGCGCAGGTTCAGGCTGCCGGACATGATCAGCACCCCGACCAGCGACACCCCCAGTGCGATCTCGTAGCTCACCATCTGCGCGCTGGCGCGCAGGCTGCCCAGCAGCGAGTACTTGCTGTTCGACGACCATCCCGCGAGCGCCACGCCGTACACGCTCAGCGAGGTGATGCCGAGGATGATGAGCAGGCCGATGTTGACGTCGGTGATCTCGAGCGGCGTGCGCACGCCCCGGACCGTCACCCAGTTGCCGATGGGCACCAGCGAGATCGAAGTCAGCGCCAGCACCAGCGACAGGATGGGCGCGGCGATGTAGAGCGGCTTGTAAACGTACGGCGGTGTGAGGTCTTCCTTGAAGATGAACTTCGCCCCGTCCGCCAGCGGTTGCAGCAGCCCGAAGGGTCCGACGCGCTGCGGCCCCCAGCGATTCTGGATTCGTCCCACCAGCTTGCGCTCCAGCCACACCGTGTAAGCCACGGCGGTGAGCAGCACCGCCAGCGCGATCACGATCTTGATCACGGAAACTATGACGAAGGTGGTGATGCTCAGCATCTTCTCTTCAACGTAGAGACGCAGCATGCTGCGTCTCTACACGGTGGCGTCCGCAGCTTAGTCCGCCGCTATTTCCTTTTCTTTCTCGTTGGGCAAACGGAGCCGGGCTTCGATGACTCGGTTGAGCACGTCGGAATAACGGCCCAGCGTGCCCGAGGTGAACAGGTTCTCGTGGGACGGCAGAATGAAGCGGTCTGCCTCCGTCTTGCCGGGCGCCCGGCCAGCGGTGGCGGTGTGGACGTCGTTGCCGGAGAGCAGCTCGAGCTGGCCCACGTTATACCCCGGCACCACGCGCTGGATTTCCTTCAGCACTGCGAATGGGTTGAACGGGCTGACCCGCGGCTCGTAGCCCTGGCGCCGGTTCCAGATCGCCTGCTGGTCCACCTCACCCGACTGCACGCCGCGCGACTCGCCGAAGTCGGCGCGCATTCCGCTCGGGTCCAGGGGCGCCAACTGCTGAATATCGAAGCCCATCAGCTCGGCGATGCGCACGATGATCTCCAGGTCAGGCTTCACGCCCTCGCAATCGCCGGCCTTGCGCAGCAGTTGCAGGTCGCCGCAGGTATTGGTGAAGCTGCCGGATTTTTCGTACGCGCAAGCCGCCGGCAGCACGACCTCGGCAAGGTCGGCCGTCTCGGTGAGAAAGAGGTCCTCGACCACGACGAAGGTCTCTGCCAGCGCGAATGGGTCAATGGCGTAGCGCGCGACCGGGTTCGATCCCACCACGTACAGCGTCCGCAGCTTGCGCTCCTTGCCTGCGGCCACCATCGCTTCCAGGTCCATGCCAGGCTGTTGCGGCACCGACTTCCACGGTTCGCCGAAGCGCGCCGCCTCGCTCAGCGGCAGGTATCCCGGCAGCAGGTCGGGATAAAGGCCCATGTCGGCGGCGCCGCGCGAATTGGCGTGATCCCCCAGACAGATGTACTTCGCGCCTCGTGCAGCGGCCCGCACCAGCGCCGCCAACTCCTGCCCCCGCAGCTCCGAGCCGAAGATAACAACCAGGTTCTGCTCGCCTTGCAGCTTCTCGCGGAAGCCCGCCAGTTTCTCGCGGGTTGTCTTGCTCGTCAGCAACGCGTCGGCGGCGGAATCGTCGCCGGCAAGAAATGCCGCGGCCTTGTCCTCTGCCCCTTCGGGGATTTGCAGGAACTCCTTCGCCTGGCGCGTCAGCTTGATGGGCCATGAGTTCACGACGTACAGGCGCGCGCCGTGCAGCCGGACGTTTGTCCGTATCTGCCAGGCCAGCAGCGGATGCTGGTAGGTCGGGTCATTGCCGATCAGCAGCACCGCCGGCGCGGAAAGGACGTCGCGCATGCTGGCCGTGGCATGGGCGCGTCCGGAAAGCGCGTTCACGAATGCCGGGAAATCGGCGGTGCGGTGGTGGTCGATGTTGTTGGTGCGCAACACCAGGCGCGCGAACTTCTGCAGGAGATAATTTTCTTCGTTGGTGGTGCGGCTGGAGCCGATCACGCCCATGGAGGCGCCACCGTCGGTGTCGCGGGCCTCGCGGAAGCGCAGCGCCACCAGCTCCAGCGCCTCTTCCCACGATGCCGGTGTGAGCGTGCCGTTCTTGCGCACCAGCGGCTGCTTCAGGCGGTCGGGGTGCTCGATGAAGTCGAACGCGTACCGTCCCTTGATGCAGAGGAAATCGCCGTTGATGCCGCTCTTGTCGCGGTTATCGCCGCGGACGATCTGGTTGCCGCTGCCCTGGCGGCGCACCCCGAGCGTGGTCTTGCAGCCGTCGGCGCAGTGCAGGCACACGGTCGAGACGTGATTCATCTCCCAGGGACGCGTCTTGTAGCGGTACGCCCCCGAGGTCAGCGCACCCACCGGGCAGATGTCGATGCACATCCCGCACTCTTCGCACTCCAGGTGGTCGTCCTGGTTGGGCGCGATCAGCGAGAGCGCGCCACGGTTCTGGATGCCCAGCGCCCACACATCCATGCCTTCGCCGCAGACGCGCACGCAGCGATAGCACAGGATGCACCTCGGGCGGTCGAAGAACACCACCGGCGACCACTGCTCCTCGTCCTTGTGGTTCTTGAAGTCGATGAGCTTGGACTCGGAGGCGCCGTAGCTGAACGTCATGTCCTGCAGCTCGCATTCGCCGCCGGCGTCGCACACCGGGCAATCCAGCGGATGGTTCTGCAGCACGAACTCCAGCATGGCCTTGCGCGCCTGGTGCACGGTGTCGCTCGCGGTGGTGACCGCCATGCCTTCCTGGATGACCGTGGTGCACGCCGTCTGCAGCTTCGGCATTTTGGCGATCTCCACCAGGCACATGCGGCACGCACCCTGCAGCGAGAGCCCGGGGTAATAGCAGAATGATGGCACCTCGATGCCGACGCTCTTGCAGGCCTCGATCAGCAGCGTGCCCGCGGGCGCCGTCAGCTTCCTGCCATCGACCGTGATGTTGACGTCAGCCATAAATCAGTGTGCCTGCGCCCAGGGATCGGCTGTGCGGTGGTCCCAGGCGGTGAGCACCGGAAGATGCTCGATCTTGCCGTGGTCCTCGTAGGGACACGGCTTGCCCTCGAGGTGGTCTTCGAATTCCTGGCGAAACTTCTTGACCAGCGAGATGGTCGGCATTGCCGCCGCATCGCCGAACGGACAGAAGGTGCGCCCCAGCATGTTCTCCGCCAGGTACTGGATGTTGTCGATGTCACGGCGCACGCCGCCGCCGGAATGGAAACGGATGAGTGTCTTCTTCAACCAGTCGGTGCCCTCGCGGCAGGGGATGCACCACCCGCAGCTCTCGTGCTGATAAAACTTCATGACCCGCAGCGCGTACTTCACCATGCAGGTGGAATCGTCGATGATCACCACCGCGCCCGAGCCGAGCATCGAGCCGGCCTTCATCAGCGCGTCGAAGTCCATCGGTATATCCGTCTCGTCGGCGGTGAGCACCGGCACCGATGATCCGCCCGGCTGCACCGCCTTCAGCTTGCGCCCGTTCCAGATCCCGCCCGCGACCTCGATCATCTTGCGCAGGTTGTAGCCCATGGGCAGCTCGTACACGCCGGGCTTGTTCACGCTGCCGCTCAGGCAGAACAGGCGCGTGCCGCCGTTCTTGGGCGTGCCCAGGCTGGCATACCACTCGCCGCCGCCGAGGATGATGTGCGGAACGTTGGCCAGGGTTTCGGCGTTGTTGATGACCGTCGGCCCGCCGTAAAGCCCGACCACCGCGGGAAACGGCGGACGGATGCGCGGGATGCCGCGCTTGCCCTCCAGCGACTCCATCAGCGCCGATTCCTCGCCCACCTCGTAGGCGCCCGCGCCGGTCTGCACCGCGCACTCGAAGTCGTAGCCGCTGCCGAAGATGTTCTTCCCCAGGAAGCCACGCGCGTAGGCGTCGGCCACCGCTTTCTCCATGATCTCGATCAGGTAGCGATACTCACCGCGCAGGTAGATGTATCCCTGGTGCGAGTCGACGGCGATGCCGGCAATAATGACACCTTCGATGACGGAGTGCGGATCGTGCTCGAAGATCAGGCGATCCTTGCAAGTGCCGGGCTCGCTCTCGTCGCCGTTGCACAGCACGTATTTCGGCTTCGGCGACTGCTTGGGGACGAACGACCACTTCATGCCGGCGGGGAAGCCGGCGCCGCCGCGTCCGCGCAGGTTCGAGGCTTTTACCTCGTTGATGATCGCGTCCGCGCCCATCGTAAGCGCCTTCTGCGTGGCCTTGTAGCCATCGAGAGCGAGATAGCGGTCGATGTCGGTCGCGCCCTCGCCGAATCTCTTGGAGACGACCCTGACTTCATCGGGATGTGACACCAAATCGGCCATTGCAAGTGAGTCATTGAGCCATTGAAAAAGAATGACCCGATCACCCGATTCCTACTGTGTTTCCTTCTTCCTCAAACTCTCCAGCACCTCATCCACCTTCTCGGTGGTGAGATTCTCATGGTACGTGTAGTTGACCTGCATCGCGGGAGCCCAGCAGCAGGCGCCGATGCACTCGACCTCTTCCAGGTGGAATAGGCCGTCGGGCGTGTCCTGCTTGTGGCCGATGCCGAGGCGCTGCCGGATGTGGTCAAAAACCTTCTCCGCCCCGCGCAGCATGCAACTAATGTTGGTGCAGACCTGTATGTTGTATTTCCCGATCGGCTTGGTGTGTAGCATGGAGTAGTAGCTGACCACGTTGCGCACTTCCAGGTCGGTCAGGTCCAGGCGCGCGGCGATCTCGTGCACCACCTCGTCGCTCACGTGCCCGACTTCATCCTGCGCATAGAGCAGCATGGGCACCAGCGCCGAGCGCTTGATGGGATAGTGCGTCTGGAGCTCGGCGAAACGCTTTTCGAGTTGGTCGGAGAATTGCATGCGATTTGTGATTTGCGATTTCTGATTTGTGATCGCCGCACTGCAGTCAACAATCACAAATCACAAATCAGAAATCACAAATTCCTACCGATCCACTTCTCCCAGCACGATGTCAATGCTCCCAATGGCCGCCACCACGTCCGCAATCAACCGTCCTTTGCACATGGTTTCGAGCGCCTGCAGGTTGGCGAAAGACGGCGCGCGGACGTGCACGCGATAGGGCTTCGGGCTCCCGTCCGAGACCACGTAATACCCCATCTCGCCGCGCGGCGATTCCACCGCCTGATAGACCTCTCCCGCCGGCACCGGGAATCCCTCGGTCACGATCTTGAAGTGATAAATGAGGGCTTCCATCTGCGTCTTCATCTTCTCGCGGTCGGGCAGGACGATCTTGGGCGCGTCTGCCTTGATCGGCCCCTCGGGCACGCCTTCCAGCGTCTGGCGCACGATCTCGTTGGACTCGCGCAGCTCCTCGACGCGCACGATGTAGCGCGCGAACACGTCGCCGTCGTGCGAGATGGGCACCTTGAACTGGAATTTCTCGTAACCGGTGTAGGGCATGTCGCGGCGCAGATCGATATCGACTCCGCTGGCGCGCAGCGTGGGCCCGGTGGCACCGAGGGCGATAGCGTCTTCGGGCGCCAGGTACGCCACGCCTTTCGTGCGTCTCAGCCAGATGGGGTTCGCGGTGAGCAGGTTTTCGTACTCGTCCACCCGGGAAGGGAAGCGGTTGACGAATTTCCTGACCGTATCGAACATGCCCAGCGGCGGCTCCAGCGCCAGCCCGCCGATGCGGAAGTACGAGGTCATCATGCGCTGGCCGCTGACCATCTCGAAGATGCGCAGTGTGTCTTCGCGTTCGCGGAAGCAGTAGAGGAACACCGACATGGCGCCGATATCGAGGGCGTGCGTGCCCAGCCAGACCAGGTGAGAGTTGATGCGCGTCAGTTCGTTCAGCATCACCCGCAGCCACTGCGCCCGGGGCGGGATCTCCAGGCCCAGCAGCCTTTCCACCGCCAGCACGTAGCACAGGTTGTTGGTCAGCGGGCAGAGATAGTCGATGCGGTCGGTGAGCGGCACCGCCTGCTGATAGAACTTGGCTTCGCAGGTCTTCTCGATTCCGGTGTGCAGGAAGCCGATGTCGGGCATCAAGCGCACCACGGTTTCGCCGTCGATCTCCAGCAGCAGGCGCAGCACGCCGTGGGTGGAGGGATGCTGCGGACCCATGTTCAGGGTCATGGTGCTGGGGCCGGTGGCCTCCAGCGTCGGCGAGGGGGTGAACATCTGCGGCATCAGCGATAGCCCTCGACGGGATAGTCCTTGCGCAGGGGATGCCCCTCCCAGTCTTCCGGCATCATGATGCGCCGCAGGTTGGGATGGCCCGAGAAGCGCACTCCGAACAGGTCGTAAATCTCGCGCTCGAAGAAGTTCGCCGAGGGCCACACCGAGGTGATGGATTCGAGGCTGGGATCGTCTCCGGCAAGCCTGACCTTCAGCCGCAGCCGCTGCTGCCGGGGGACCGAAAGCAGGTGGTAGACCACCTCGAAGCGCGGCTCGTTCGGATACCAGTCCACGCAGGTGATGTCGCAGAGGAAGTTGAACTGAAGCTTGCCATCGTCGCGCAGGATGGCGCAAGCTTCGCGGATCGCCGGCCGCTTCACCACGATGGTGAGCTCATCGCGGTCGAGCTTGGCGGCCTCGACCGCGTCCGGGTTCCAGGCCAGCAGCCGCGCCAGCGCCGGGCGCTCTTTCAGTTGGTCGAGGTCGGTGATGGCGGGCGCGAGCGGCATGGAGCTACAACCCGCTCCCTTCCGGTTTGTTCCAGTCCAGCACGCCCTTTTTCCAGAGGTAGTAGAACCCGGTGAGAAGGACGAGGATGTACACCAGCATCTCGAAGAAGCCGAAGAGCTTGAGCTCGCGGAAGATCACCGCCCAGGGGTAGAGGAACACAGCTTCCACGTCGAACAGGATGAAGAGCATGGCCACCAGATAGAACTTGACCGAGAACCGCTGGCGGGCGTCGCCCACCGGGGTAATGCCGCATTCGTAGGGCTGGAGCTTGACCCGGGAAGGCCGGTGCTTGCCCACCAAAGTCGAAAGGATCACAATCGCGCCCGCCAGCGCCAGCGCAAACAGCACATGGATCAAGATCGGGAGGTAGCGGGCGAAGTAGTTGTCCGGCATAATAAGGAGGCGCTAGATAGCCAGCGACAACGACAAGTTGCCAAACCATTGAATATAAGTTCCGCTCTCACCACTGTCAACTGCGCAGGGCCCTCAGCAGGAGTCCACGCTGCGCCGCCATGATCTTCGGCTTCAACTCGGCTGTCCAACACGGCGGCACCGTCTACCACGTCCAGAGCGAACCGCGGGAACGCGAGCGGCTGCTCGAAACCCAGGTGTTCGTCGGAGGCCGCTGCATGGGCACGCGTGCCACCTCCTATGATGAAGTGTTTTCTCACCCGGGTTCGATCGAAGACCAGCTCCACGACCTGCTGCGCTCCCAGCACCGCCTGGTGGTCGAGGCCGCGCGCCAGGGCCGGCTGGACGACGTGCTGGGCGGCGCCGGCCCGCAGCCGGAACTGTCGGTGCAGTTGCTTAACGCCGGTTCGGTGTTCGTGGATGACGCTGTGGTCATGCGCTTCCGTGTCACCGCCGGCGGACAGGCGGTCCCGGGCGCCAGCCTTACCTGCCGGCTGCGCGTGCTCGAGGCCGAGCCGATCTATTCTCAAGCGATCACGGACGCGGCAGGAAAGGCGGAAATGAGAGTGGCCTTGCGTGAGACCGCATTGCAGGACGCCGACATCCTGGTGGAAGCCATCCACGCCGGGAGGTCGGCGGTGCGCAAGTTTAGGCTGCGGAAGTCGGGTTAGGAGAGTTGTGGCACATGCCGGGCTCGTCTGCACGAGGCCGATCGTGAAGGCTTGCTCCGGCGCGCCTCTCATTTCCTGAGAATGGCGTGAATCTGCCGCAGGTGGTTGATATCGTGCCCGGCCAACAGCTCGACGACGCGGCGCACCGTTTCCTTGCCACGCTCCGTGTGCATGCCATAGCAGTCCCACTGCGGCTTCGACAGCTTCTTCAGCATCCGTAGCGTCCGCTCCCGGTTGATCCGAAAGTCCTCCACGGAGGCGGCCGGATCCTGCTTGCCGTATTCAAGGGTCACGGCCCAGGCATCCTGGTCGATCCCCTGGATGGTGACGCCGCTTGCCCCGAGCATGAGCCGCAGGCGGAACGCATAGACGATCTCGGTGTCGGCCATGTGCGCGAGGATCATTGTCGCGGACCACTTGTCGGGGGCCGGCTGCGCGTCGAGGCTTTTCTTCGAGGCTCCCTTGATCAGCTTCTGGAGTTCGCGCGGCGTGGTGGAAAGCACCTTCACGGGGTCCTTCCCTTCGAGGTAGCCGACTACCCTCTGGGCATACTGCTGAGGGGTTTCGTTCATGCGCGTTCCTTCTGGAATGAGTGTGGCGTCTCCCTGGCGTGCCGCTCCATGGCGAGTAACGCCTTCTTGCGCGCCATGCCCCAGCGATACCCGCCGAGTTCCCCGCTGCCGCGCACCACGCGATGGCAGGGAATAGCCAGAGCCACGGGATTGTTGGCGCAGGCGCGCGCGACGGCGCGGGCACTCGATGCCTGGCCGATGGCGCGGGCCACCTCGCCATAGGATTTCGTCGTGCCGTAAGGGATCGACCGCAGGTGTTCCCACACCCGCCGCTGAAAGGCCGTCGCCTGCACGTCCAGCGGCAACTGCGGCAGCGGACGCTCGCCGTGAAGCTGCTCCAGCAGCGCGCGCACCCAGCGCCGCAACACCACCTCGCCACGGCGGAGAGTGGCCTCCGGAAACTCGCGCCGCAATCCCTCCAACAACCCGCCGTCGGAATCGCCGAACGAGACCGCGCACACTCCCTGATCGGTGGCCGCCAGCAGCATCCGCCCGACCGGAGAATCGAGTGTGGTATAGCGGATGAACACGCCCTTGCCGCCGCGCTGGTAGGTTGCCGGAGTCATGCCGAGTTGCGAGCCGCTGCGCTCGTAGAGCCGGCTGCTGGAGCCGAAACCGGATTCGTAGATGGCGTCGGTCACCGAGCGGCCGGAGCGAAGCTGCGACTTGAACGACTTCATGCGGAGGGCGTCCGCGTACTCGCGCGGGCTCACCCCCACGACCGACTTGAACACCCGCTGCAGGCGGAACGGATTCGTGCCGAAGCGCTCCCCGAGCGCGGCCAGCGTCACCGGCTCGCCCGTGTGCTGCTGGAGGAACTGGCAGATACTCTCGGCGGTCTTCATTCTCGAGTCAGGGTGGCGGGGCCGGCAGCGCAGGCAGGCGCGGAAGCCGGCGCGCTCCGCTTCGTCCGGCCGGGAGAAGAAGCGCACGCGATCGCGCCGCGGCCGCCGCGACGGGCACGACGGCCGGCAGTACACCCCCGTGGAGGTGACGGCGAAGACGAACACGCCGTCGCGGCTGGCGTCCCGGGCCAGCACCGCCTGCCAATGCGAGTCCTGGTTCCCGCTGTTCATCAGAGGACTAAGTATCGTATCGCTCATGAGGAGACGATACGAGTTTGATGGTTTCTGCGACTATCCGATTCTTGCGCTCAAAGTAATTTTCGGATGCCTGTCATCTGGAACCTCCTACAATGTTTCTCGATGAAGCTCGTGATCAATGGGGAAGAGCGCAGCTTCGGCGACGATCTGACGCTGGCGGCGCTGGTCGAACAACTGGGCGTCAAACCGGACCGCGTCGCCGTCGAGCTGAACCACGACATTGTGCGCCGCGACCGCTGGACCGGGACTGTGCTGCACGACGGCGACCGCCTGGAAGTGGTCCACTTCGTCGGCGGGGGGCGGCCAGCTAAGAGATGTTGCTGGCAAAGTCTTCTCTGCAGTTTTGAAGGTGTCATCCTTCGCGAGCCAAAGGCGAGCGGAGGATCTGAAGAAACTGCCGGCACTACCGTCGTCGGTTGCGCCCACCGTTGACGTCAGATTCTCCCGCCTCCCTTTGGTCGGCGGAAGAATGACATTTGTAGCTCCCTGTTGCACTCCCCGGTTCTTTTCCACAGACAATCTGCTTGACACTCCACCTCCCCGCTCTAGAATGTTTGAAACAATTTGTTAATTAATTGTTTGAAACAGATCGACCCAAGTATGGCAAATCGTCTCACCTCGAACGAAGTCGCGGCGCTCACCGGCATCTCGCTGCGCCAGTTGCAGTGGTGGGACGAGCGCGGGCTGGTGGTGCCGGCGCGCCAAGGCCACCGCCGCTTGTACTCGCTGGACGACCTCGCCGAGGTGGCGGTGATCGCCGAGCTGCGCCGCAAGGGCTTCTCGCTCCAGCGCATGCGCAAGGTGGTGCGCTTCCTGCGCCAGGAACTCGGCAAGCGGTTGGTGGAGACCGTCAGCGGCGGCTCCGACTATCACCTGCTCACCGACGGCCGCCGCATCTACGTGGAGAACTCGGCCCAGCAGGTGATCGACATCCTGAAGAACGCTCGCCAGCCAATGTTCGCGGTCTGCCTCTCGGACGCGGTACGCCGGGTTCACCCCCAATTGCGCGGGCGCAAGTCCGTAAGCTCGGCGCGCGCCGCCACCCCAGCACGCGCAAAACCGGCGCGCGCCGGGGACCCCGGAGGTGGCGGAGGCACTCCGCTGAGAAAGAGAGTCAAGCTCCGCGCCTGAGCGGGGCTTTTTTGTTATGCGACGAGCTTGCGCACGGAGGCGCGATGGTGGCTGAACTGAGCATCCTGAGCGAATGGATCCCGGAGCAGATGGAACCAGGAACGCTGTTCGTGCTGGAAAACGCCGGCGAGGTGGGCGAGGCCGACGACCCGTACTGGGCGGTGCTTTCCTGTCCTTCCTGCGGCACGCTGGGGCTGATCACCCGCCGCCAGATCGCAGGCCTAATCCCCGTGATCTGCGGCTCGAACCACTGCCCGGCGCAGTTTTTCATCCGCGAAAGCGAGATCGTGGCGCGCAAGCCGAGCTAAAGAGCGTCCCGCTGTATTCGGGCTGGTCTTTTCGCCCCCAAAATTCCAATGCTGTCATCCCGAGCGAAGCGAGGGATCTATGCATTGAAATCAGAATGCATAGATTCTTCGCTCCCTGCGGTCGCTCAGAATGACATTTCTATTGGTGTTGCGGGAACTTACGCGATAGCACCCTAGCTTTTCGCAACCTCGGCCCGCATGACCGGGATCGGAACCTGCTCCACGATCTCGATGCCGTAGCCCTCGAGCGCGGCCACTTTCCGCGGATGATTGGTGAGCAGCCGGATGGCGGTGATGTTCAGGTCGGAGAGGATCTGCGCTCCGATCCCGACCTCGCGTTGCGTCTTGCGCTGATGGTCGGGATGCGAAGGATCGCGCACGTCGCGATGGAAGCTCAGCGTGGGGAGATCGTTCACCCGCTCGACGGAGAAGCCCTTCGACGTCTGGTGCAGGTAGATGAGGGCGCCGCGGCCCTCGGCGGCGATCATCTCCAGCGAGCGCCGGATGATCTGGTGGCAGTCGCACCAGGTGGCGCCGAAGACGTCGCCCACCAGGCAATGTGCGTGCATGCGCACCAGCACGGGTTTCGAGCCGTCGTGCTCGACGTCGCCCATCACCAGCGCGACGTGCGAGTTGTGCGCCATCTCGCTTTCGTAGGCGATCATGCGGAACTCGCCGAAGGGCGTGGGCAGCAGGGATTCGCCGATGCGGTGCACCAGGCGCTCATGCCGCATGCGGTAGCGGATCAACTCGGCCACGGTCAGCATCTTCAGATTGTGCGTGCGGCAGAACTCGATGAGCTGCGGCACCCGCGCCATGGTGCCGTCTTCGTTCATGATCTCGCAGATCACGCCCGCGGGAACCAGGCCTGCCAGGCGCGCCAGGTCCACCGAAGCTTCGGTCTGCCCGGCGCGGACCAGCACGCCGCCTTTGCGCGCGCGCAACGGGAAGACGTGTCCCGGCCGCGCCAGATCGTCGGGACGTGTTGCAGGATCGATGGCCACATGGATGGTGCGGGCGCGGTCGAAGGCGGAGATGCCGGTGGTGACGCCTGCGCGCGCGTCGATGGCCTCGCAGAACGCGGTGCCGAACTGCGAGGTGTTCTGCACGCTCATGGCACTGATGCGCAGGTGCTCCAGCCGCTCTTCGGTCATGGCCAGGCAGATCAGCCCGCGCCCGTGCCGCGCCATGAAGTTGATGGCCTCGGGCGTGACCTTCTCGGCGGCCAGCGTCAGATCGCCCTCGTTCTCGCGGTCTTCGTCGTCCACCACCACGATCATCCGCCCCTTGCGGATTTCGCTGATGGCGGTCTCGACATCACAGAATAGCGAAGCTGGCGTCATGTGCGTGCCTCAAGATTGTAGCACCCGCGCCCCGGCGCCCTGCGCGCCCTCTGCGGTATTCAATCGATCCGCGTTCATCCGCTTTGATCGGCGTCCGACAAGGGATCACGCCCCGTGGTGGAAGGCGCGGATGATGAAGAAGGTGAGAGCCGCCATGGCGGCGGAGGCCGGGATGGTCAGGACCCAGGCCCAGACAATGCGGCGGGCGACGCCCCAGCGCACCGCCGAGAGGCGATGCGTGGCACCCACGCCGATGATGGCCCCGGTGATAGTGTGGGTGGTGCTCACGGGAATGCCGGCCAGAGCGGTGCCGAACAGGGTCAAGGCGCCGGCGGTCTCGGCGCAGAATCCGCCCACCGGCTTCAGTTTGGTGATCTTCGATCCCATGGTGCGCACGATGCGCCATCCCCCGAAGTAGGTCCCCAGCCCCATGGCGAGGTGGGCGAGCAGGATGATGGGCCAGTGGAAGTGTCCCCAGTTGCCGGCCATGTCGGCCTTGGACATGTAACCGCCGGTGAACAGTGCGCCGGCGACGATGCCCATGGTCTTTTGCGCGTCGTTGCCGCCGTGGCCCAGGCTGTAGCAGGCGGCGGAGATCAATTGCAGGCGGCGGAAGAGCTTGTCCACACGCTGCGGGGGGCGGCGGCACATGATCCAATACACCAGGATCATGATGCTGAAGCCGAGCACCAGGCCGAGGATGGGCGCGAACACGATGAAGATCAGGGTCTTGGTCCAGCCCGAGGGCAGGATGACCTCGCCAGCGTGGCTCCAGCCGCGGAGGATTGAGGCGCGGGCCATGGCGGCGCCGGCGTAACCGCCGATCAGCGCGTGCGAGGAAGACGTCGGCAGGCCCCAGAACCAGGTAAGCAGGTCCCAGATGATCGCGCCCAGCAGGCCAGCGAGCACCACCCACTGGGTGACGGTCGAGAGGTCGATCATACCCTTGCCGATGGTGTGGGCGACGGCCGTCCCCAGAAAGAAGGCGGCGATGAAGTTAAAGAACGCCGCCCAGAAGACAGCGACTGTGGGGGCAAGAACGCGCGTGGAGACTACCGTGGCGATGCTGTTGGCGGCATCGTGAAAGCCGTTCAAAAAGTCGAACGTGAACGCGATCAGGACGGTGATGACGACCAGGATGAGGCCGGTGTCCATAATTGTCAGTTGCCAGTTGCCGGAAAAGCAGATTGCCCGCGGCTAAAGCCGCTCGGAATGACAACACCGTTAAAACTCGTACCGGCACGACTGAAGTCGTGCCCCGAAACCCGTCACGCGCTCTTCAAGACTACGCTCTCTAACACATTGGCTGCGTCTTCCGCCTTGTCGGTGGCCGTTTCCAGGACTTCGTACAGCTCCTTGAGCTTGATCAGGGCGATGGGATCGCGCTCCTGGTCGAAGAGGCGGCCGATGGCGCGGCGGCTGACGGTGTCGGCCTCGTTCTCCAGGCGGTTGATCTCCACGCAGTATTGCAGCACGTGATCGTGCTTCTCCAGGTTCTTCACCGCCTTGTGCAGCTCTTCACACTGCTCGACCACCAACTCGGCCAGCTTCTCGGCTTCCGGAGGCGCGCTCTCGATCTTGTACAGCACCAGGCGGTCGCCGGCCGAGTTCAGGTAGTCGAGCACATCGTCGAGGGAAGAAGCCAGCTTGTGGATGTCTTCGCGGTCGAACGGAGTGATGAACGTCTGGTTGAGCTTGGTGATGATGGCGTGCGTCATATCATCACCGCGGTGCTCGATGTCCTTCAGCCTCTGCACACGGGCGGGGATGTCCTTGAAATCGTGCAGGATCTCCACCATCAGGCGCGCGCCCTGAGTGAGGTTGGCGGAGACCTCCGCGAACATGTCGAAGAACTTGGTCTCGCGGGGCACAAGACGGACCATTCGGGCTCCCTCTTACAAGTGGGAAAAGCCCTCCACTATCGCATCTGAGGCGGGAGATGGTCAAACTTGAGGCGTTTAGCGGGCGTGAGCGACCCTAAGCGCAGCGAAGGGAAGCGGGAGCCCGCTGCCGAAATCCCGAGTGACATCCGGGGGGCCCGGTTTTGGTTTGCTGGGGTGGTGGAGCGAGGGGATCTTGAGGCGCTTTGCGGGCGTGAGCGAAGCGAGAGTTAGCCGAGGCCGAGCAAGGCGAGGGCAAGCCCTGAGCGAAGTCGAAAAGCCGCTGCCGAAATCCCTTCGACTCGCTGCGCTTGCTCAGGACAGGCTCTGTGCGAAACGAAGGACCTCATTCCAGAGACTTAGCCAAAAGAAAAAGGCCGTCACCAGGACGGCCCGCCAAGCGTGCTCGAGGGGGAGGTCGCTTACAGCGTCGATTCGATCTCGAACCCCCAGGCCTGCAACAGAGACTCAGGGATAAACTTGGAGTTCTTGTTGCGCCGCGCCCACTCCCGGAGGCGCGTGGAGCGCAGATACTGATCGGGCTGCAGCTTGAACTCCTTCACCGCCTGTTCGAAGGAGGTAACCGTGGGAACCACCGGTCCAATCGGCTCCGGCTTCCCCCAATTGGGATTGCCACGTCGCCTAGCCATAATAAGTTCGTCCTGCCTTTTGTGTCAGTTCCAAACTATTAGATTCAATGTGGCCGGCCGGGGATTCCTCCTGGCTATGGGCTCCTGAGTGCTATCCGGAGGGGCACACAAATCCGTTATCTTACTTCCATTTAGACGCAAAAACAATGGGGTTTTGGGTGGAAAAATGGCGACAGGACGCCTCGCAGGAAGCTGGCACGACCTTAAGCGCAGCTAATGCAATAGCTTAGGTGGGTTATTGAACTAGGCAACAATCCCCATGGAAGAGCCTGCCGCGGTCGCTCATGCAGCAAAAACCACCAGGCTGCGGAAATGCCACATCCGCCGTTGATTCAGGTTGGTGCCCGGGGTCGGAATCGAACCGACACGCCCCTTTCGGGGCCCGGGATTTTAAGTCCCGTGCGTCTGCCAGTTTCGCCACCCGGGCCTCAGATGCAGCTCAATATTACGCCTGGAACCACTAACCAGCTATAAGTTCAAAGCTCCCTGAGCGCCACCGCGATTCTCGCGCGGGCGGCGCGGATGGCGGGCGGGACCCCGCCGACGATCCCCATGGCCAGTGCGAAGATCACTCCTCCCACCAGCAACGCCGGCGTCACGCGAAAGGCGAAGGCCAGGTGCGAGAAGGTCTGCCAGTTCATGGTGCCGGTGGTGAAGCCATTGAGCGGCAAAACGGCAATGCATCCCAGCAAGCCGCCGATAAGCGCGATGCAGAGCGCCTCGAAGGTGAAGGAGAGCACCACGCTGCCGGCCCCGAAGCCGACGGCACGCATGGTGGCGATCTCGCGAGCGCGTTCGGCCACCGCGGAGTACATGGTATTGAGCGCGGCGATGATGGCGCCCACGCTCATCACGCCTCCCACCAGCACGCCCAGCACCGTGACCAGGCGGGTGAAGGCCCGCGACTGCTTCTCGTAGTAGTCGATCTCGCGATCCACCTGCAGGGTGACGCGCGGGTCGGAAGTGATGGCGTCTTTGAATGCAGGATAGGCGTCGGCCGAGGTGAGGCGCGCGGTGACGGACTGGTAGATGTCAAGCGGGCGCTTATAGACCTGTTTGACCACCTGGGCGTCGGCCCACAGTTCGGAGTCGAAGGCGCTGCCGCCGGCGTCGAAGATGCCGACCACGGTCCACGTCCCGCCGCCGAACTTGACGGTGCTGCCCAGATCGAAGCCGGCGTAGG
Organism: Acidobacteriota bacterium; assembly: GCA_023265315.1. Taxonomy (GTDB): domain Bacteria; phylum Acidobacteriota; class Terriglobia; order Terriglobales; family Acidobacteriaceae; genus JAHFUA01. Next base: position 19,064 of record JAHFUA010000009.1, read on the forward strand.
TGCGGGCGACGTTGCGTCCCACGACGAGTTCGTTGAGGCCGGGGCGGAAGAAACGTCCAGCGACGATCTTGACCTGGTCGCGAACGTCGAGCACTCGCGGCGAGACGCCGCGCACCTGCACATTGGCGTCGGTGCCGGTGGCCTTCAGCGGGAAGGCGGCCACCACCACAGTTTCCGGGCTGACCAGCGGTTCAGAGCCTTTGTGGGCGACTCCCGGCATGTCTTCGATAACGTGGACCTGGTCGGTGGTGACGGCGCTCTCCATCTCGGACGTTGCACCAGCACGGCGCACGATCGCATTGCGCGGGGAGCCCGACGATACCAGCGTCGCCTTGAAGCCCTTGGCCAGGGCCAGCATGGCGACGAACACGCCGACCGTGCCGGTAATGCCCAGCACCGCCACCACGGTGGACGGCCAGCGTACGCGCAAGCTGCGAAGGTTGTAGGCGAGGGGGATGGCCATGTTCACACCCTCCTTAGCGCGTCCACCACGCGCAGCCGCATGGCCGACCAGGCAGGCAGGATGCCAGCGACCATGCCCACAGCCAGGGCAGCCAGCAATCCCAGGATCACGGCCGGTGGCGAAAGGTAGAAATAGGGCAGCATGCCGCCGGTGGGGTCACCGCGCAACGTGAACAGCTTCGAGAGCGCGAGTCCGAGCCCGCCTCCGATGGCGGCGAGGAAGAGCGATTCGCCCAGGACGAGCGCGAGCACGAAGGCGTCGGAGAAGCCAACGGCCTTCAGCACCGCCAACTCGCGCATGCGCTCACGCACAGCGATAGCCATGGTGTTGCCCGTCACCAGCAGCAGCGTGAAGAAGACCACGCTGCCGATGCTGAGCAGAAGGAACTCGATGTTGCCGGCCTGCTTGACGAACCCGGCAGCGAAGGCTTTCTCGGTCTCGGTCTTGGTCTCCCACGGGGAGTTGGTGAACAACTCATCGATGGCGGCGGCCACACGGGTGGCGTTGTCCGGATTGTCGATGCGCACGGTGTACCAGCCGACCAGGCCCTTGCGGTAAAGGTTCTGGCGCTCTTCCAGGTATTTGTAGTGGAACCAGAACTGGGTGGTGTCGTCCTGCGGCCGGCTGCCTTTATAGATGCCGCGGATGTTGAATTCCCACGTCCCAGGGAAAATCGTGCCTTTGATGGGGACGCGGTCGCCGACCTTCCAGTGGAAGCGCTTGACCAGGTCTTCACCAACGATGGCGCCTTCGCGGTCGCCGATGAAGGCTTTCCACTGGTCGTCCGGCACGATGAACTCGGGGAACATCTGGCGGTAGGTCTGGTCCTCAATGGCGAACTGCGGGAAGAAATTGCGTTCGTCCTGGTACACGCCGCCGAACCAGTTGGCGTGCGTCACCAGCGTAACCCCGGGGATGCGCGCGATCTTATCCAGATACGAGATGGGCAGCGGCTGGATGATCGACACCTTGTTGACCACGACCAGGCGGTTGGCGCCCGCGACCTCCAGCCCCTGGTTGAAGGCGCCGCGGACCACTGCCAGCAATCCGAACAGGAACAGCGCTACCGCGAACGAGCCCAGCGTCAGCGTGGTGCGGATCTTCTTGCGAAGGAGGTTGGCGAAGATGAGGTGGCGGTATTTCATCGCACCTCCGCCGCCTGGCCTTCGACCAGCACGCCTTTCTCCAGATGCAGAACGGTCTGCGCGCGCTGCGCGGCCACGGGATCGTGCGTCACCAGCAGCACCGTCTTGTGATGCTCGCGGACCAGGCGCGCGAGCAGGTCCATCACTTCGTCGGCGCTCTTGCGATCGAGGTCGCCGGTGGGCTCGTCACAGAGCAAAAAAGTGGGGTCGGCGACGATGGCGCGCGCGATGCCCACGCGCTGCTCCTGCCCGCCCGACAACTGGCGCGGGTAGTAGTGCATGCGGTCCATCAGTCCAACGATCCCGAGCGCGGTCTCCACGTGTTGGCGGCGCTCGGCGGTCGAGAGCTTGGTCAACAGCAGCGGTAGCTCCACGTTTTGAAATGCCGTGAGCACGGGGATGAGGTTGTACATCTGGAAGATGAATCCGACGTGGCGGGCGCGCCACTGGGTGAGCTTGGCGGCCGACATGTGCGTGATCTCGTCGCCGGCCACGGTAATGCTGCCGGCGGAAGGCAGATCGATGCCGCCCAGCAGGTTGAGCAGCGTGGTCTTGCCGGAGCCGCTGGGGCCCATGAAGGCGACAAAGTCCCCGGCATCCACGTCGAGGTTGAGTCCCTGCAGCACGTGGATCTCCTCGCTGCCCCGCTGGTATTTCTTGTCCAAACCTCGCACCCGGACCAGGCTGTTGCCGTCGCCTCGACCATCGACTCTGACCATGAGTGTCCACCGTATGTCGCTGCAATTTGGATGTTGAAATGAACGCGGACGACTCTACCGACGGGTTGTTGCCGCAAGGTTAAAAGGCCGATTTCCACGTCGAGACAGGCGCTTTCGCCCGGGCGCGACCGGGTCGCGCCTGAGCTTTGCCCCACCTCACTGCTTCACATCCACGCGCTGGCCGTCCTTGAGCGGCCCGGCGCCGACCACCAGGCGATCGCCATCCGCCACGCCGGCGATGATCTCCACGTCACTCCCCTGGATCGCGCCCACGCGCACCGCGCGGCGCTCAACTTTGCCGCCGCGATACAGGAAAACGACGGACTGACCATTGTCCTGCCGGACCGCATTCTGCGGCACCAGCACCCGCGGTGCACCCTGAGCAGTGGCGGGTTCGTCGCCGAAGAAGGTGACCTTCACTCCCATGTCCGGCAGGATGCGCGGGTCGAGCTTGTCGAACGAGATCCTCACCTTGACCGTCGCCTTCTGGCGGTCGGCGGTGGGAATTATCGTCCGCACGTGTGACGGGATCTTCCAGTCGGGATAGGCGTCGAGGACAGAGATCACCGGCTGTCCTGGCTCCACCCGGGCGATGTAAGACTCGTTCACGTCCACTTCGACCTCGTTGGATTTCATGTCAACAATCGTGGCGATGCCGGTGCGCGTAAAGCCGCCGCCCGCCGAGACGGGCGAGACCATCTCGCCCACCTGCGCATCTTTGGAAACGACGATGCCGGCAAAAGGCGCGCGCACGATGCAGTTGTCCAAGTCCTGCTGCGCCACCTTGACGCGCGCTTCCGCCGCGCGCACCTGTTCGTCGGTCTGTTCGATACGCGCGCGATAGCTGTCCGCCGTGGTTCGCGCCAGGTCCAAAGCCTGCGGGCTGGCGACGCCTGCCTGTTCCAGTCCTTGGGTGCGGCGCAGCTCACGCTCAGCGTTGGCGAGGTTGACGCGCAAGTCGGCGAGCGCGGCGGAGGTGGCGTCGCGGTCCGCCTGAGCGGAGATCAGGCGCGTGCGGGCGTCGGACTCATCCAGCACTGCCAGCACCTGGCCTGCCTCGACGTGCATGCCTTCCTCGGCATACATCTTGACCACGCGCCCGGTTATTTTGGCGGCCACTGTGGCGCGGCGGCGCGGGGTTACGTATCCGCTGGCGTTGAGCAGTGCGACGCGCGTGCCACCCGAGGCGCTGTGGGCGGTGGCCAGTTGCACACTGGGAGTCTTCCCGATGAGGACAAAGCCCAAAGCGAACGCCAGAAAGCACGCGCCGACTCCGGCGGCAACCCAGCGCAGCCACTTGCTCCCGCTGCGGGAGCGAGCGCGCTCGTCGATCTTCAATGCCGACAAATCAGGCTCGGTCGGGCGTACAGCCATCCTCGATGTCTCCCGTTCCTTCAATCCAAATTACACTGCCGGGGTGGGGCTTTCAACACAGAGGGAGAAAAACCCGCGCTACTCGTAGCGCAGGCTGGTGATGGGGTCCATTTGCGCGGCGCGAGTGGCCGGCACGGTGCCGAACAGGATCCCGACCAGCGACGACACACCGATGGCGACCACCACCGAGATCCCCGAGATAGGAATGTTGTAGTCGGTGAAAAAGCGCACGGAGAAAGGCAGCGCCAGGCCCACAGCGACGCCGATGACGCCTCCGATCAGCGAGATGAGCACGGCTTCGGCCAGAAACTGGAACTTGATCTCACCGGCTGTCGCGCCCACGGCCTTGCGAATGCCGATCTCGCGGGTGCGGGCGCTCACCGTGGCCAGCATGATGTTCATGATGCCGACGCCGCTGACCAGCAGCGTGACCAGCGCCACCAGCAGCAGAACCATAGTCAGGGCGTTGGCGGCCTTGGCGGCGACGGTGAGCAGTTGCGCGAGGTTCTCCACCCGGTACACCGACTCCGGCCGGTGGCGCGCCTGCACGATGTTCTTGATGGTGGCGGTTGCCGGCTGGACCTCGGCCGGATCAGCCATGGAGAAGAAGAGCTGGTTGACCGCGTTGCCGGGAATGAAGTAGCGGCTCACGCGGTAGGGAATCACGATGGTATCGCCGGCCAGCTCCGACTGGCCGAAGGTTTCCACCCGTTCCTTGAAGGTGCCGATCACAGTGAAGGGCAGTCCGCTGATGCGCAGGGTCTTGCCCATGGCGGCGTCCTGGCTGCCGTAAAGACGCTTGGCGAGATGCTCGGTGAGCGTGGCCACCTTGCCGTGCGCCTGCACGTCGAGCTCATCGAAGAAGCGCCCCGCCAGCACGTCGAGGTTACGGATCTGCCGGTATTGCGGGTTCACCCCCAGCACCAGCACGTCCTGCTCCTTGCCGCCACGCATGGGGACACGTTCGTGCAGCGTGACCATGGGCGAGGCCGCCACCACTCCGGGCACCTGCTGCTGCACGGCGTGCATGTCGTCCACCGTGAGGTAGTCCTGAAGCGTGGAGGTGTTGGCGCCCTCGCCTTCGTAGAAGGCGTAGATCATGTTGGCGCCGATCCCCTGGATCTGGTCGAGGACGTACTGTTTGCCCGTCAGGCCGATGGTCACCACCAGGATCAGGGAAGCGGTGCCGATCACCATGCCGAGCGCCGTCAGCGTGAAGCGCACCTTGTAGTTGCGGAAGGTGTCGAGCGCCACGTTGACGATCTCGCGCAGGATCATCCGGCGGGGATGGGGTTGGTGGTCCATTCGCTCTTCTTAAGATGATTCTCACCTTCCGCGCGGCGATTCTCAACGTGAAAAGTTCGGAGAGTTGCCGCTGGCGGCTCCACCACCGGCGGGGCCGTCACAGCGAGACGTGCGGTCCGTCCTATCTGCGCGGTCTGGCCGAGCACACAATCAGCCGAGAAAGGCAGTCATCCGGGGAGGTGTATATGCGCAGTGTGGCCTTTCTGCTTGCACTCTGTGTGGTAGGTGCCCTGATGCTGGCCCAAACTCTTTCGGACCCGGCGTGGATCGACCGCGGCACTCCCCAGTCGAGCCAGATGATGCCGGCCCACCAGTCGGACACGGGTGAACGCATGTGGCGGCGGGCGGAGATCCGCGTGGTGCCGCTGGACCTATATCTTGCCAACAAGGTGGAACTCGATTCGCTGCGGGCGCGCGTGGAACAGGCCCAGGCCGACGCGGCCAAGCTCGAGGCGGCCGAGCCGGCGGCGCGCGAACAGTTGCACCGGCAACTGCAACTGCTCAAGGCGTTGCTCAACTTCGCCGAGCGGCAGGAGTCCAATGCCGGCAAGGGGCCGGCGGCGCTCGATGTCCAGCGGCACTTGAACGAGATCGAGGGCAAAGTGATGTGCGAGGCGTGCCACAGCGGCATGGTCGCGCGGCGAGCTTCACCCCGGTAGCCCGTCATCCCCCGTTGGCGGACTTGGCGAACGACTCGATGGCGGCGGCCTCGTCGGTCTCGACTGGGAACAGGTGGTCCAGGCGAGTGATCCGCAGAACGTTGACCACTCTGTTAACCGGATTCACCAGTTTGAGCTGGCCGCCCTGCCCTTGCACGCTGGTGAAGGCGCCCACCAACTCTCCGATGCCGGAACTGTCGATGTAGGTGACGTCCTTCAGGTTGAGCAGGAGCTTGCGCCGCCCCTGCCGGAGCAGGTCGCGAATGATCTCGCCGACCACCACCGGCCGCGGACCCTCCGCCGCCTGGCCGCTTTCCAGACCATGCGCCAACGCCTCACCGAGGGTGATGGGTCCCTTCAAGTCGATGATGGTGACATTACCCTTCTGCCTGATGTTGTATTCCAGCATGGCCAGTCTAAGGGGAAGGCGAGCATTGTAGCACCCGGCGCTGGCGCCGGTGCGAGCGGCGCTCTGCGCTAGCGGTGATTGCTGAAAAGCGTCTTGCCGCCGGCCGCCTGCACCATGTATGCGGAGGGGCCCAGCAGGCGCTCGATGCGCGCGAGCTGGCTCTCTTCCGTAATCAGGTAGTAGCGTTCGGGCCCGGTCCACAGGCGCTGCAGGTCGTTATCGTCGATGAACACATGCGGAGCCCCCGGGGCGTTGGAGCCATACTCGAAATTCGCCCAGCGCCCGTTGAGCAACAGCGCGTCCCGGCCCGTGTAGTAGACCATCGAAGCGAAAGAGTAGTAGTGTTCATCGAGGATGAGCGTGCCCTGTGGCGAGTGGTTGAAGGTCATCGCCAGCCGGTACGAGGACAGGTAAGGATCGAAGACCGCCATAGCCAGGCGTGCCGCCTGGAAGAACAGCACCATCATCAGCGCCATCGCGAAATATGCGCGGCGTCCGCGAAGCAACCACAGACTCAGCGCGCCGAAGAGGAATGCCAGCCCTGCGACCAGCAGCGGCGCGCGCAGGTAGGCGAAGGCAGGCAGGGTGAGGTCGGCCATGTGGCCCAGCGACAGCGTGTAGAGCTGCGGGTTGCGGCTGAGTTCCTCGGCGATGTCGCCGGGCGTCGGTGTGGAACCCACCGCAAAGAGGATCAGCCCGATGGCCACGACGCACACGCCGGCGATCAGCGCAATCACGCGTGGGGCAATCTCTGTCCATCGGGTGCGTGTGGCCATGGCGGAACCAATCAGCAGCGCCAGCGCCGGATAGATCGGCATGGAGTAATACTCCTGCGTGGTGGAGAGCGTGAAGAAGACCATCACGACGGCAATCCAGCACAGTGCCAGCAGGCGCGCGCGCCCGGCCCGGTCCACCGGGCGATAGTTCAGCCTCACTGCCGCCGGCAGGAATACGCTCCAGGGAAAAAGCCACAGCAGGTTGTAGGCCCAGAAGGCCGCGCGCGGCACCGTGTTGTAGTCCCGCGGATAGCGCATGTTCAGAAAGCGGAACACGTGCTCGTTCAGAAAGTAGAACCAGAAAAAGCCGCGATAGTGTCCGGGCTCGCTCTTCCAGGTGAAGTCGAAGTAGGGCGGGTTGCGCAAAATGGCCAGCGCGTGCCACGGCACCGCGATCAGCAACATCACTCCGAGCGCGGAGAACGGGTGCAGCCGCTGCCACGTCCGGCGATGGAACAACTGGCGCGTGATCAGCAGGTAGACCAGCGCCGCGCCCGCGGGGAAGACCACTGCGATCAGGCCCTTGAGCAACAGTCCCGCTCCCAGGCAGGTGCCCGCGAGCAGCGACCAGCGTCGCGGGTGAGGCTCGTCTTCCTCCAGCAGTCGCAGAAACGCGTAGAGGGCCAGCGTGACCACCAGCGTGAGCGCGGCGTCGGGGATCACGATGCGCGTAAACAGCCACAGCCCGACGCAGGTGGTGAGGGCGAGGCCGGAGTAGAGGCCGGCCGGCTCCCCGAAGGCCCAGCGTGCGAAGCGCGCAGTCACAACACACAGCGCCAACACCGCCAGAACCGTCCATAGCCTGGCGGCCCAGTCGTGCAGTCCGAAGAGCTTGAAGGAGATGGCCTCAAGCCAGAAGCCCAGCGGAGGCTTTTCCAGATAGAGCACGCCGTTGAGCCGGGCTGTCACCCAGTCTCCCGACTGCAGCATGTTGCGCCCGATCTGCGCGAGCACGGCGTCGGCGTCGTCGAGAAGATGGGGCGGGCTGAAGATCGAGCCCGCGAAGATGGCGGCGGCGAAGGCGAGAACGATCAGATCAGAATGCGATTGCGCTCGCCCGCCCCCGTCTTGTCGTGTGAGTCCGCGCTGCGGATGTTCCACCGCTTCAGCCACAGGAACAGGATCAGAAGTCCCCATAAGTGGTAACCGAAATTGGCTCGCCTTTCCAGATGATCGCGGATGACGGCGTCGATCCCCTGCCAGCGGAACAGGCCGGTCGGCTCGACCGCCGGCTCGGTCAAGGTGTCCAGCAGCAGCGGCTTCAGCAGCCCGCGGAACCAGTCGTGCGCCGGGATGTCGAAGCCACTCTTCTTACGATACAGGATGGAGCGCGGCAGCTTGCCCTTCATCAGGTCGCGAAGGATGAACTTCAGCTCCGAGCCGCGGACTTTGTAGGACTGCGGCAGGGCGGCGGCGAATTCCACGATGCGGTGGTCGAGGAAGGGCGGGCGCACCTCCATGGAATGCGCCATGCTCATGCGATCGACCTTGTAGAGGATGTCGTCGGGCAGATAGTAGCGCTGGTCGAAGAGCAGAAAGCGGTCGAGGCCGTTTCCCGCGGGCACGTCGCCGAGCAGACGGCGCATCGGCTCGGGATCAGCCTTCAAAAAGAAGGCTCGCAGCTCCGCGGCGGAAAAGGTGCCGTTCCAGAAGACGTGCGCTTCCTCAGGCGGAAGCAAGGAGCCTTCGAGGAAGCGCTTGAGCTTGTATTCGAAGCTGATCTTGTCGTCGGAGACCGGCCAGCGGCTGACGGCCGAGGCGGCCGCCCGCCGCAGCGACGTCGGTACTGCCTGCGCCAGGCGCGAATAGCGGTCGGCGCGGTAGGTGAGATAGCCGCCGAAGAGCTCGTCAGCGCCTTCGCCGCTGAGCGCCACCGTCACCTGCTGCCGGCTCATCTTGGAGAGGAACCAGACGGGGAGCGAGCCGGCGTCGGCGCTGGGCTCGTCCGAGTAGTAGGCGAACTGCTGGATGGCATCCACCAGCTCGGCCCCGGGGCTGAGGTCGAACTCGGTGTGGTCGGTGCCATAGAGGTGCGCCACCTCGCGGATGTAGCGGCTCTCGTCGAAGCTGCGCCCCTTGAAGGTGATGGAAAACGTCTTTAGGCGCGATGGGCTGGCCGCTGCGGCGTAGTGCAGGATGGTCGAGGAATCAATGCCGCCGCTCGCCCACACGCCCAGCGGAACGTCCGAAACCAGATGCTCCTTGACCGAATGTTGCAGCAGAGAGTCAAGCTGCTGCTTGGCCTCTTCCAGAGTGACTCGCGCGGGGAGCGGCTGGGGCGCGCAACGCCAGTAGCACTCAGTGCGCACCTGGCCGTTCTCCCAGACCAGGAGGTGTCCGGGCAGGAGCTTCACGATGTCGCGCACCAGAGTGTGCGGCGCGGGAACCCAGTTCAGGCGGAGATAGCAGTTGAGCCCGTCGACATCGATGGCCCGGTCGATCTCGGGGTGGACAAAGATGGCCTTCAGCTCCGAGGCGAAGTAGATGTCATCGCCCCGGCGGGAGTAGTAGAGCGGCTTGATGCCCATGCGATCACGGGCAAGCACCAGGCGCCGGCGCGATTCCGTCCACAGGGCCAGCCCGAACATGCCGCGCAGACGCGCGAAACAGGCGGTGTCCCACTCGAGAAACGCCTTAAGCACAACCTCCGTATCGCTGCGCGTCGTGAAACGACGTCCGCGCGACTTCAACTCTTCGCGCACTTCGGCGAAGTTGTAGATCTCGCCGTTGAAGACGAGGACGGTGTCGCCGTCGTCGCTACCCATGGGCTGCTCGCCGGAGATGAGGTCGATGATCTTCAGCCGGACGGAGCCGAGGGAGACGTTGGGCGTCTCGAAGACGCCCTGCTGGTCGGGACCGCGGTGGAGGAGCGTGGCGGTGGCTTCGCGGATGCGCTCGCCGGCCGAGGGGCGCTCCTTATGCGTGAATCCGACGATGCCGCACACGAGGCGATTCTAGCAAAAGGCGGCTGAACCAGCCGGTCATATATACTGACAGTCTCGCCACCCCACGCGATGAAGCGCCGACTCCTCGACTACCTGGCCTGCCGGCCGTGCGGCCGCCCGTTCGAGCTGTGCGTCCAAAGAGAGGAAGACGCGGAGATCGTCGAGGGCTCGCTCGTCTGTCCCGCGTGCGGCGCGAATTCCCCCATCATTCGCGGGATTCCGCGATTTCTTTCCGCGGAGCTTTCGGCGGACAAGCGCGCCACGGCGGCAGCCTTCGGGTACGAGTGGACCCACTACTCGGAGTTGAACGAGCAATACCGGGCGGAGTTTCTCGACTGGATCCATCCCCTCCAGCCGGAGGCGTTCCGTGACCGTGTGGTGCTGGACGCAGGCTGCGGAAAAGGCCGCCACGCCTGGCTTTCGGCCGAGTTCGGCGCGCGCGATGTGGTCGGCATCGACCTCTCCGACGCGGTCGAGGCGGCCTATCAGAACACGCGGCAACTGCCCAACGTCCACATCGTGCAAGCCGACATCTACCATCTGCCAATGCGCGCGCCCTTCGACCTGTTCTACAGCATCGGCGTGCTTCACCACCTTCCCGATCCCAAGCAGGGGTTCCTTTCGCTGGTCCGCCACCTGCGGCCGGGCGGCCGCGCCGTGATCTGGGTGTACGGCAAAGAAGGCAACTGGTGGATCGAGAGGATCGTCAACCCGGTGCGCATCCACTTCACCTCGCGCGCGCCCAAGGCGGTGACCCGGGTGCTGTCGTTCGTGCTCTCACTGCCGCTCTATGCCGCGCTCAAGCTGGTGTACGGCCCGGCGCGGAACCGGCCGCGTCTGAAGAAGCTGCTGTTCTACTCCGACTATCTCTGCACAATCTCGAACTACTCGTTCGCCGAGAACTTCTGGAACGTCTTCGACCACCTGGTGGCGCCGACGGCCTTCTACCACAGCCATGCGGAGATCGATGACTGGTTCGCGACCGCCGGACTCTCCGAGGTGCTGATCACGCGGCGCGCCAACAATAGTTGGCGGGGAACGGGAGTCAAGGCAGCCGCCGCCGAGACTGGGCGGGATGCTTGATCCACGGCGGCGCTCGACGCCCCCGAGCCGCTCAATTATGATGCGAGCGTGAAGGTGGAAGTGAAGGCTGACACGGGGCGTGATTCGCGGATGGCCGAAGGCGCTCGCCCGAAGCTCGACCTGCAAGCAGCGATCCTGGCCGGCGGGCTGGGAACACGCATGCGGCCGCTGACCGAGACCATCCCGAAAGTGATGATCGAGGTCTGCGGCAAGCCATTCCTGCATCATCAACTGGAGTTGGTCCGCGAGAGTGGGATTTCGCGCGTGCTGCTGCTGGTGGCGCACCTGGGAGAGAAGATCGAGCAGCACTTCGGTGATGGAGAGTCTCTCGGTCTAGAGCTCAGCTATTCCTACGAGCCGGCCCCGCTGGGCACAGGCGGGGCGCTCCAGCATGCCGCCGGCAAGCTGGAAGACGAGTTCCTGGTGCTGAATGGCGACACCTTTCTGCCCATCGATTATGCCGCAATGGCGCGCGACTTTCGCGAGCACAGGCCCTCGGCCTTGGTCGTCGCCTACGACAATCGCACGCCTCGGACGGCCAGCAACCTGGCGGTGACGGCCGATGGTCGCGTCACCGCATATCGCAAGCGAGATCCGCGGGACCTGACGCACATTGATGCGGGCGCCATCATCCTTCGCCACGAGGTGCTGGACGACATCCCGCCCGGGCGCGTCTGCTCGCTCGAAGAGGAAGTTTTTCCCCGGCTGATCGAGCAAGGACGTATGCGGGCGTGGGTCACTTGCGAGCCGTTTTACGACATGGGGACACCGGCGGGATTGGAAGCGCTGGCGCGGAGGCTGGGATGATCCTGGCGAAGACCCCATTCCGCATCAGCTTCGTGGGCGGCGGCAGCGACCTGCCGGAGTTCTACCGGCGGCGCACGGGAACGGTGGTCAGCACCACCATCGACAAGTCGATGTACATCGCCATCCACCCCTACTTTCACGACAAGATCCGAATCAAGTATTCGCGCACGGAAGACGTGTCCGACATCGCTGAGATCAAGCATCCCCTGGTGCGCGAGTGCCTGCGCATGCTGAACATCGGCTGCGGGATGGAGATTGCCAGCTTCGCCGACGTGCCGGCGGGGACGGGAATGGGCTCGAGCAGCGCCTTCACCGTGGGCTTGCTGCATGCGCTCCACGCGCTCGCCGGGCGCAACGTGGGCCCCGAGCGCCTGGCCGAGGCCGCCTGCCACGTCGAGATCGAGCGCGTCGCCGAGCCCATCGGCAAGCAGGACCAATACGCCAGCGCGTACGGCGGGCTGAACTCGATCCGCTTCCATCCCGACAAGAGCGTGGAGGTGCGGCCGCTCGCGTGCGCGCCGTCCACGCGCGAAGAACTGGGCAGCCGGCTGATGCTGTTCTACGTCGGGCAGGAACGCGCGGCCAGTTCCATCCTGGCTGAGCAGTCGCGCAACATGGCGGACGCGGAGAAATTCGGCATGGTGGCGCGCATGGCCGAGCTCGCCCAGGAGCTTGCCTCCGAACTGGAGAAGAACCGGCTGGACTCGTTCGGCGAGATCCTGCACCAAGGCTGGGAACTCAAGTCTCGCGTGGCGCACGACATCACCAACGACGCCATCGAATCCAACTACCAGCGGGCGCGGGAAGCGGGCGCGGAGGGCGGAAAGATTCTGGGCGCGGGCGGCGGTGGATTCCTCCTCTTGTATGCGAAGCGCGAGAAGCAAGGCCAGGTGCGCGAGGCGCTGAGCCATCTGCGGGAGATGCCGTTCGCCATGAGCACGGAGGGATCGCGCCTCCTGTGCAACGATGGCCAGAATGAGCCCATCCTGACGCGCCCGGCGATGTCGTCGGCGCAAAGGTGATGTTTTCTTGCTGAAACCGCAGGGCTACGGTACCCTTAGCGTGCTCGACGCACAAAATTCGGGGCACATGCGAATGAAGCCGCTGACAGCAGAAAAAACCGCAGTTTTAGCATCGAGCAGCTACTTTCGCGGGCTCGGCCAGGTGCTCGCGCGCACCGACAGCGCGGTGGTGGACCAGATCGCGGACGCCATCTGGCAGACCTACGAGCGGGCGCGCACCGTGTACTTGTTCGGCAACGGGGCCTGCGCTGCCCTGGCTTCCCATTTTGCCTGCGACCTGGCGAAGGGCACCATCGTGGGCGACCGTCGCCGCTTGCGCGCGGTGGCGCTCACCGACAACGCCCCGCTACTGACGGCGTGGGCCAATGACTCGCATTACGATGAGATCTTCGCCGAGCAACTCCGCAATCTGGTCGAGGAGGGCGACCTGGTGCTGGCCATTTCCGCCAGCGGGAATTCCCGCAACGTGCTGCGGGGGCTGGAAGTGGCGCGCGCAGCCGGCGCCAGGATCGTTGGCCTGACCGGCTACGAAGGGGGCCTCTTGCGCGAGCGCTGCGACCTGTGCCTGGTGGTGCCCTCGGACAATATGCAGCACATCGAAGATGTCCACTTGAGCGCCGCGCACGCCATCTACACCGCCCTGCGCCGTCGCATGACGCAGCGGGAGGGAGAGTAAGCTCGGGATGGCCTCTTCTGCGCCCGGCGTCGCCGCCTTGGCAGCCGTGATTCTGGACCTCGATGGCGTCATCGCTGACAGCCATCCCCTCCACGAACAGGCCTGGAGGACGCTGCTGGCCGAGCAGGGCCTCGATCCCGCCGGCATCAACCTGGATTTCATTTACGCCGGCCGGCCGCGCCGGGAGATCCTTCGCCACTACCTGGGCCCGTTGCCGGAACCGTTGCTGGAGTCACTGGGCCGGCGCAAGGACGAGCATTACTCGCGCATCGCGGACACCCTCAAGCCGAAACCGGGGCTGCTGCGCCTGCTCGACGAGCTCGACGCCGCCGGCATCCCCTTCGCGCTTGCCACCTGCGCGGGTCGGAAGCGGACCGAGGACACACTGCGGCAGTTCGGCATCGCTGGGCGCTTCGCCGCGGTGGCGACGGGCGAAGACGCAGGCAGCTCGAAACCGACGCCGGAGATTTTCCTGCTCGCGGCCGCGAAGCTGGAAGTCAGCCCTCGGCAGGCGCTGGTGATCGAAGACTCGGTCGCGGGTGTCGAGGCGGCGCGTGCCGCGGGGATGAAATGCGTGGCCTACGTGCCTGCGGCGAGGCTCGCCGAGTTCGCCGATGCCGGCGCCGATCGCGTGCTGACCGACTTTCCGCAGCCCGCCGTCGAGTTCTTCCTGCGGGTGATGGGAGACGAGGCCGCCCAGCACTTTTCCTCCGCAGCGCATGCAGCGCAGCCCTCGGAAGGAGCCTGACCCGCCTTGCCGGTCCTGTACCTTGCGCTGGGGCTGACCATCCTCGGCATGGTTTCATCCGCCATCTTTCTTATCCTGGTGTTGCTGGGAGCAAAGCGATTCCGCCGCGACGCCCGCCGGTCGCTGGCTTCGCTTCCCGACGATGCGCACTTGCCGCCGGTCTCGGTTTTGAAGCCGGTGCATGGTCGGGAAGCCCGGCTCAAGGAGAACATCGAGAGTTTTTTTCGCCAGGACTATCCCCAGTACGAGGTGCTGTTCGCCGCCGACGAGGCCGATGATCCGGCGCTGGCGGTGGTGCGCGAGGTGTGCACGCGCCACCCGCAGATTCCCAGCCGCATCCTGGTGACGGGGCGGCCACCATGGCCGAATCCGCCGGCGTATTCCTTCCACTGCATGACCGAGGTCGCCGCGCACGAAATCCTGGTGACCAGCGACAGCGACGTCGAAGTCTCGCCCCGCTACCTGCGCGAAGTCGTGCCGCCGCTGCTCGATCCCAAGGTTGGGATGGTGACCTGCCTCTATCGCGGCAAGAATGCGGGCGGGTTCTGGTCGGGGCTGGACGCCATCGGCATGTCGGTGGAGATGACGGCGGGAGTGCTGGTGGCCAACCTGCTCGAAGGCATGAAGTTTGGGCTGGGGCCGACCATCGCCGTGCGCAAGGACTCGGTGGCCAGCATCGGCGGCTATCGCGTCCTGGGCGAATATTTTTCCAACGATTTCGTGATCGGCAACTTCATCGAGAAGGCCGGCTACCGGGTCGTGCTCTCCGGCCACGTCATAGATCACGTGGTGCCGCCTATGAGCTTTCGCCGCATGTGGGAGCGCCAGGTGCGCTGGGCCAAGGGGACGGCCTATTCGCGGCCCAAGGGCCACCTGGGGACTGGGCTCATCTTCGCCATGCCCTACGGGTTCCTCGGGTTGCTGGCTGCGGGGGTGATGGGCTATCCGCTGCTGGGAGCGCTGCTCCTGGGCGGGGCTCTGGTGAACCGGCTGGTCGAAGCCCGAGTGGTGGGATGGGGAGTGGTGCGCGATCCGCGGGCGCGCCGCTATCCTTGGCTGTATCCGGTGCGGGACCTCCTGGGATTCCTGGTCTGGTGCGCGAGTTACCTCAGCCGACGGGCGGTGTGGCGCGACAATCGCTACGAGTTGCTGGCCGGAGGCAGGATCGTCCTGCGGCAATCTTCGCCCGAGTCCAGCCCGAAGGAATAGAGGCGAGATCACCCTTCCCGGCGCAAGGGCGAGGCTCCGGTTGGAGTTTCCCATTGCCATCCTGTAGGCTGCGGATCGCATGTTCGCTTCCCGCACTGGATGGGCGCTCGCGCCCAACCGCTTCTCCGCTGCGCTCGAGCGCCATGGCGCTGCGGGCAGGGAAGCGCTCGACCTCACGGAGTCCAACCCCACGTGCTGTGGGTTCGCTTACGATCCGGGGTTGCTTTCCACGCTCGCGGACCGGCGCGGCCTCGCCTACGATCCCCATCCCAAGGGCCTGCGCGCCGCGCGGGAAGCGGTTTGCGGCTATTACCAGCAGCACGGTGCGAAAGTTGACCCGGAACAGGTCATCCTCACCGCCAGCACCAGCGAGGGATACAGCTTCATCTTCCGCCTGCTGTGCGAACCCGGTGACGGGGTGCTGGTGCCTGCGCCCAGCTATCCGCTCTTTGAGTTCCTGGCTTCGATCCAGGACGTGAAGCTGGTCTCCTATCCGCTGATCTACGACCACGGATGGCAGATCGATCTGCACTCCCTCTCGGAGGCGCTGACCACGCGCACACGCGCCATCCTGGTGGTTCATCCCAACAACCCCACCAGCTCGTTCGTAAAGCCGGCAGAGATGGAGATCGTGCATTCAATCTGCCAGGAGCGAGAGCTGGCGCTGGTGGCCGACGAGGTGTTTCTGGACTACGCGCACGACGGCCTCGCCCGTCCGAGCTTCGCCCGCCCGCGCCAGGCGCTGACCTTCACCCTGAGCGGGATTTCGAAGATCTGCGCCCTGCCGCAGATGAAGCTGGCCTGGATCGTCACCAGCGGCGCACCCGAACTGGCGCGAGAAGCAATGGCCCGACTGGAGGTCATCGCCGACACTTACCTGTCGCTCAGCACGCCGGTGCAACTCGCGCTACCGGAGTTCCTGGCGCGGCGCGAAGGCATCCAGCGGCAGGTGAAGGAACGTGTGGCAGCCAATTTGGCAGAGCTCGATCGGCAGCTCGCGGAAAAAGAATCAGTCCGGCGGCTTGATATTGAGGGCGGATGGTATGCCGTCTTGCGCGTGCCGGCGACGCGCCCCGATGAAGAGCTCGCAATCGACTTGTTGGAGCAGCACTCGGTGATTGTCCATCCCGGACATTTTTATGATTTTCCAAGAGAAGGACATTTGGTGGTAAGTCTGATCACGCTGGCGGATGTGTTTGCCGAGGGAATAAGGCGGGTGATGGGGAACTTCTAGTTTTCGGAGTTTCGGCGTCTGTCGAGAAACCTGAAACGTGAAACGAATTCACTCACTATAGCGCCCGAGGATGAAGGGGTTCGTCTCCCGCTCTTCGCCGATGGTAGTCAGCGGGCCGTGGCCGGGGACTACCACCGTCTCGTCGGGCAATGACATCACCGGCCCTTTCAGCGAGTGCATGATCTTCTTGAAGTTGCCGCCGGGCAGGTCGGTGCGGCCGATGCTGCCGGCGAACAGCGTGTCGCCGGCGATCAGTTTCTGCTGGGGAGCGAAATACAGACAGACGCTGCCTTCGGTGTGGCCGGGGGTGTGCATCACCTCCGCTTTCAGGTCCGCGACGCCCACCACATCGCCCGCGGAGAGGTTCTGGTCGATATCGATTTTCCCCGGAGGCGCCATGCCCAGCCAGGCCGCCACCTGGTCCGCCGTCTTCAGCAGGTCGTAGTCGTTCTGGTTGAGCAGGACGGGAGCGCCGGTCAGCCGCTTCAGCTTCATGGCCCCGCCCACGTGGTCGAGGTGGCCGTGGGTCACGACAATCTGCTTCACCGTTAGGCCGTGGCGGCGGACGATAGCCATGATCTCGTCGATCTCATCGCCGGGATCGATGACCATGGCTTCGCGGGTCGTCTCATCGCCGATCACGTAACAGTTGCACGCCAGCGGCCCGACGGGAAGGATTTCGTGGATCATAAGTCAGTCGCCAGTAGCCAGTTATTTCGGCGCCGTCGGCGGCGGTTCGGGCTGGGGCGCCTGCGCGGGCTGGCTCTTGGTCTGGCTGGGCTTGATGTTGCCCAACACCGAGCCGCCGGTCGAGCGGCGGGAGGCGATGATCGACAGCGTGATCGAAGTGATCATGAAGAGGATGGCCGACCAGGTGGTGGCGCGCGTCAGCACCGTGGCCGAACCGCGCGGGCCGAAGGCGGTCTGGCTGCCCATGCCGCCGAAAGCTGCGGCCACGTCGGCGCCGCGCCCGCTTTGCAGCAGCACCACGATGATCAAAAAAACGCATATCAGGACGTGAATAACGGTAAGAGCTACAACCCACATGCCGGATTCAGATTGGGGCGCGCCTGGCGCCCGTGCCTTTCTTCTAGATTTGCGGAGCATCGGATGGTGCGGAAGGCGGGACTTGAACCCGCATGCCTTTCGGCGCCACCCCCTCAAGATGGTGTGTCTGCCAATTCCACCACTTCCGCAGTCGGTTAACAACTCCCCGCGTGCGCGAATTCCGCGCCTTTCGTTGAGGGCACCGCCATTATATCAGGGCATTGTGCAGAGAAGCAGCCTGCTGGATTGCTGCGCTCAGGATCGCTCGCGCCCGTTAGCGCAGAGGCACGGAGGATGCAAACTGGGTTGAAGGTGTCATCCTTCGCGAGCCGAAGGCGAGCGGAGGATCCAGCGAGAAAGCTTTCACCGCCAGACCCGGTTGCGCAGACGACCTCGCCAGATTCTCCCGCCTCCCTTTGGTCGGCGGAAGCATGACATTCAGCCGAGAGAGCGGTCGAAGCCGCGCTCGTTTAACCTTCGAAATAGGGAATCATTTCCCCGGCCACTGGCAGCCATGCTCAGCTCTATGGTCGAGGAGCCGGAGCAGCGCCGATAATTCTTGCTCACATAACTCCTCGCCCCGCTCGTGTGTCAATCAGTCCTGTGGAGCTAGACGGGTTTGTTCCTCGCGGCTCCGCACAAACCTGCATTTTAGCTCGTTATAGGTTTCACAGGTCATAGCAACCCCAGCCCGTGCTACCACTTCACGATGGCGGCGAACGACTTGGGATCCAGGCTGGCGCCGCCGACCAGCGCCCCGTCGATCTCGCGCTCCGACATTAGCGCCTTGGCGTTGTCCGGCTTGACGCTGCCGCCGTAAAGGATGCGCATGTCCTCCGCAACTGCCTTGCTCAGGGCCTTAGCGGCTTCGGCACGGATGACGACGTGCGCCTCGGCCGCGATCTGCGGCGTGGCCGTCTTGCCGGTGCCGATGGCCCACACCGGCTCGTAGGCGATCACCAGGGTGCGCGCCTGGTCGCCGGAGATGCCGCGCAGCCCGCGCTGGCATTGGCGGCGCAAAACGTCCTCGGTCAGGCCGGATTCGCGTTCCTGCAAGACCTCGCCGACACAGACGATGGGCGTGAGCCCGGCAGCGAGCGCGGCCTGTAGCTTGCGGTTGACGGTCTCGTCGGTTTCGCCGAAATACTGGCGGCGCTCCGAGTGGCCGATAATGACGTGCGTGCATCCCACCGCCACCAGCATCCCGGCCGAGACTTCGCCGGTGTAGGCGCCTTCCTTTTCCCAGTGCAAATTCTGCGCGCCAACGCCGATCGACTGCCCGGCCAGCGCCTCGACCACCGCCGGCAGGCAGACGAAGGGCGGGCAGATGGCGATCTCGTCGCGGCTGTGACCCTCGACCAGGGGCAGGAAGGCGCGCAGGAACTCCTGCGCCTGTTGCGGCGTCTTGTACATTTTCCAGTTGGCGGCCATCAGTTTTTTGCGAGCCAATCGTCACCTCGTGTTCAGAACCTGGGAATAAGTTTGGAAGGCAGCGTCATCGAAGGCGACAAAGCGAACTGTGTTGACGTTCTTCGCGCGGGGGAGAGCCTCGCGAACCGCCCGGACGGCCACCTGGCTGGCGTCGGCCAGCGGGTAGCCGAAGATGCCGGTCGAGATCGCCGGGAAGGCGATCGACTTGAGCCCAAGCTCGTCGGCCACGCGGATGGACTCGCGATAGGCGCTGGCCAGCGCTTCCGGCTCGCCGCTCGACCCGCCGGACCAGACCGGACCCACGGTATGGATCACATAGCGCGCCGGCAAGCGGCCGCCGCTGGTCGCCACCGCTTGTCCGGTCGCGACGCGGCCGCGCTCGGCACGCAGCTTGCGGCACTCTTCCGCGAGCGATGGACCGGCGGCGCGGTGGATGGCGCCACAGACACCGCCGCCCGGCAGCAGCTCGGAATTGGCCGCGTTGACGATGGCGTCGGTGGTCTCGCGGGTGATGTCGCCCTGGACGAGTTCAATCGTTTTGTCGGGCGCGAGCGCAATGCAGATCGGGGCATTCATGCAGGCATGAGACGGAAATACATAGATCCCTCGTTTGCCCTCCCTTCGCAAGCTCAGGTCGGGCTGCACTCGGGATGACCCTCTTACAGAAGCACTGACTCCTGCCCTCTGACTCCCGACTACTTATTGGTCAGCGCTTCCACTCCCGGCAGCTTCTTGCCTTCCAGAAACTCCAGGGATGCACCGCCGCCGGTGGAGATATGCGTGATCCTGTCGGCCACGCCGGCCTTATGCACGGCGGAAACCGAGTCGCCGCCGCCGACGATCGAAATCGCCGGGCGGTTGGCCGCCACGGCGCGCGCGATGGCGTAGGTGCCGTGGGCGAACGGCTCCTGCTCGAAGACACCCATCGGTCCGTTCCACACGATGGTGCTGGCGTTCTCGATCTGCCCGGAGAACAGCGTCACCGTCTTGGGCCCGATGTCGAGGCCCATCTGCCCGGCCGGGATAGCGTGCCCTTCGGTGACGATGTGAGTCCTGGCGTCAGGCGTGATCTTGGCGGCGACCACGTGATCCACCGGCAGCAGGAATTTGATGCCGCGCGCCTTGGCCTGGCCGAGTAGTTTGTGGGCGAGGCCGAGTTTGTCGTTTTCGACCAGTGAATTGCCGATCTCCATCCCACGAGCCTTCAGAAAGGTGTAAGCCATGCCGCCGCCGATCAGCAGCGTGTCCACTTTGTCGATGAGGTTCTGGATAACAGGGATCTTGTCGCTGACCTTGGCCCCGCCCAGGATGGCAACGAATGGCCGGCCGGGATGGTGCAGCACCCGGCCGAGATAATCGAGCTCCTTCTGCATGAGCAGCCCGGCGGCCGATTTCTTGACGAACCTGGTGATGCCCACGGTGGAAGCGTGCGCGCGGTGCGCTGTGCCGAAGGCGTCGTTCACGTAGCAGTCGGCCAGCTTGGCAAGCTCGCGCGAAAAGTGCTCGTCGTTGGCTTCTTCCTCCGGGTGGAAGCGCAAGTTCTCCAGCAGCAGCGTCTGGCCTTTCTCCAGCTTCGAGGCCATTTCTTCCGCCTGCATGCCGATGCAGTCGGGCGCGAAGCCCACGTTGATGCCGCGCCGGATGCGCTCGTCCAACAGGTTGCGCAGGCGCTCCGCCGCCGGCTTGAGGCTCATCTTGGGGTTGGGTTTGCCCTGGGGACGGCCGAGATGGGAGGCCAGCACCAGCCGCGCGTGATGGCGGACGGCATATTCGATGGTGGGGAGCGTTTCAACGATGCGGGTGTCGTCCATGACGCGGCCGCCGTCGTCCAGCGGAACGTTGAAGTCCACGCGCATGAACACACGCTTGCCCTCGAGGTCGAGGTCACGGATGGAAAGCTTGCTCATGAGGCCGACGACCTTATCCCAATTTCCTACAACCCCTTGCTGCCCAGGTAGTTGATGAGGTCGCGCACCCGGCAGGAGTAGCCCCACTCATTGTCGTACCAGGAGATGACCTTCACACAGTTGCCGGCGACCACGCGGGTCATGGGCGCATCCACGATCGAGGAGCGGGAATCGCCGCGGAAGTCCACCGAAACCAGCTCCTCTTCTTCATAGCCGAGATACGACGCCAAGCGGCCGCTCTGCGAGGCCTTCTTCATAGCCGCGTTCACTTCTTCCGCCGAGGTCTTCTTGTCTACGAACGCCACCAGATCCACCACCGACACATTGGGCGTGGGCACGCGCATCGCGAAGCCGTCCAGCTTGCCTTTCAGCTCCGGAATCACCAGGTGCACCGCCTTAGCGGCGCCGGTGCTGGTAGGGATCATGGAGACCGCGGCCGCCCGCGCGCGCCGCAAGTCCTTGTGCGGGAAATCGAGAATCACCTGGTCGTTGGTGTAGGAGTGGATGGTGGTCATGGTCCCGCTGTGGATGGTGAAGTTGTCGTGCACCACCTTGGCGATCGGCGCCAGGCAATTGGTGGTGCAGGAGGCATTGGAGATGATGTGGTGCCTGGCGGGATCGTACTTGTCCTCGTTCACGCCCAGTACGATGGTGATGTCCTCGTTCTTCGCCGGAGCGGAGATGATCACCTTCTTGACCGGGCCGCGCAGGTGCTTCTTGGCGTCTTCGGCGTTGGTGAAGCGGCCGGTGGATTCCACCACCACCTGCGCCCCCATCGACCCCCAGTCCAGCTTCGCCGGATCTTTTTCCGAGAAAACACGAATGTTGCGGCCGTCCACCTGGATGCAGTCCTGGGCGTGCGTGATCTTGTTGGGCAGGTTGCCGAGGATCGAGTCGTACTTGAGAAGATGCGCCAGCGTCTTGGGGTCGGTGAGGTCGTTGACGGCGACGAATTCCAGGTTCGTGTCGTTCAGCGAGGCGCGCAGGATGTTGCGCCCGATGCGGCCGAACCCGTTGATGCCTACTTTGATGGCCATGTTTCCTCCGGAGTGTGAACAGAAGATCGGAAGAGCTGGGATGCAAACTTGAAATGCTAGCATAAAATCGCTCTCGGCTTTTTGACTGTTGAAAATCGCTCTCGGCTTTTGGCTCTTGGCTCTTGGCTTTTGGGCAGGGTAGACGAGGGAGATTGCATCCCTGCTTCCGGGCAGCCGGAGTTTGACGAAGAAGAAGCCAAAAGCTAACAGCCAAGAGCTAAGAGCCAATAGCCAAGAGCTGCCTTTTTGTGTTACACACGCAGCATGCGGAAATGGATGAAAGATCGTTTGCGCCGCCGCAAACGTAAGCCTCCCGCTGCTGTTGAATCGGAATCAACCGGCAAGGTAGGGCAGAAACGCCCTGGCGGCGAGGCCAGGCCGCTCCAGCCGGACTACTTGGAAGCCTTCGAGGCCGAGAAAGCCGTGGTACGGGAGCCACCGGCGCCACCACCACCACCTCCGCCTTCCCTCAGGCTCCCCAAGCCCAAGATCGAAGTCGAAGTGCAGCCGGAATCCCCGGCCATGCCGCCGGCGCCGGCGTCGGAAGCCATCGGACATGCGCCGCAGAGGAAGCCCCGAGGCGTGGTGGTGCTGGCCATCGGTCTGCCCGGATCGGGAAAGACCACCTGGTTCCGCCGCCGCGGGGTCACCCCGCTGTCCAGCGACCTGCTGCGCAGCGTGCTGTTCGACGACGTGGAGGAGCAGCGCTACCAGGGGCTGGTCTTCTCTACGCTGCGTTCCCTGCTGCGCGCCCGACTCATCGCCCGCATGCCGTGGAACTACGTGGACGCGACCAACCTCTCCCCGCGCGAGCGCCGGCAGTGGATCCACATGGCCCGGGGGCTAGGCTACGAGGTGCACGCCGTCTTTTTCGATGTCCCGCTGGAGGTCTGCCTGGAGCGCAACCGCCGCCGCGATCGCATCGTTCCTGAGGACGTAATGCGGCGCATGGCCGCCAAGCTCCGCCAGCCCAAGTTCGAAGAAGGTTTCAGCAAGATCGTGGTGGTGCGGGTGAAGAGAAAGGATGGCGAGGGCGGCGAGGCAGGAGCTTCCGACGCCGGGTAGGCAGCCAAGGCTCGTCCCACGTTGCAAGGCCGCCGCCTCTCGTTGGTCATCACTTCAGGTACTGCAGCATCTCCTTGAAGGCGGGGCCGCTGGAGGTGTGCAGCAGCTCGTAGATCATCATTTCCGTCGAGGAGATGACGGCGCCGGCGGCGCGCATGCGGTCCAGGCCGATCTTCCAGTTCCACTCCGTGCGCGAACTGACGGCGTCCGAGGCCACGTGGACGATGTAGCCGCTGTTCAGCGCTCCCAGCGCCGTCTGCATGACGCAGATGTGCGATTCCATGCCGCACACCAGCAGGGTGTTGCGGTTGCCGGGTAGCGACTTCACGCGCGCGCAGTAGGCGTCGTTGTTGAAGCAGCCGAACTCGATCTTCTCCAGCGGCGTAACGTTGGGCAGGAGCGAGGCGATCTCCGGGATGGTCGGGCCCAATCCCTTGGAGTACTGGGTGGAGAGCAGCACCGGGAGGTCGAGGATCTTGGCCAGCCGGATCAGCAACTGCGAGTTGCGCACCATCCGCTCCTTCTCGAAGATGGGCGGCAGCAGTTTCTCTTGGATGTCCACCACGGACAACGCGCAGTGGCGCGCCTCGAGCGGAGTGCGGGCGATCTCGGCGGCGTCCGCCGGCAGAATTGGGGTTGCGGTAGATGCCATGGCGCCTCCTGATAGCAAATAGCGGTTGGAGGCTCCATTCTACGCGCGAGTGGCGCGTCGAGCATAACAAACCGGGAACCGTGGCCATAACGGGAACTCTGGCGGTCTGGGTCCGCCGCGGCGCTCGGGTTGACCGCATCGTGGCAGGGAAATAGAATCACAGATGGCGTTCCGCGCACTGGCGAGGCCATTCTCGCCGTTCCGCTGCCCCCTCGTTCAATGGTAGGACAGCTGACTCTGGATCAGCATATCGGGGTTCGAATCCCTGGGGGGCAGCCAATCTTTTCAGCAACATCTACTGCACCCATTCGGGACTGTGGGGACTTTTGTGGGGACTCTCGCGGGCCAGCAACTCTGCATGCTCGCGATTGCGGTCCTCCACTGCCTTCCGGATCTGCTCCAGGCCCGGATGCTGGTAGCGCATGGCCGTCTGCGCGTCCGAGTGCCCCAGCGTCTTCATTAGCGCCGCCAGATTCCCGGTACGCTCCAGGGCGTCCGTCGCGAACGTATGCCGGCAGGAGTAGAGCTTGACCGACTCGGGAAGCCCGGCCTTGGCTCTCGCCTCCAGCCACTGCTTCGCCACGTTCGTGATATGCCCGCTCCGGGAGTGTTCGGACGCAAACACCCATTCGGACGTCTGCGGGCGAGAGCGAAGCGCCCGCATCACCCGTTCGCTCATCGGCACGTACCGCCGGGAGTTTTTCGTCTTGCCGAAGGGAATGAAGATGGTCCCCTTCAGCCAGTTGATGTTCTCCCAACGCAGCCGGAAGACGTCCTGCGGACGCATGCCGGTGTCCTGCATGAGGAGAATTACGTCCCGTAAGGGTTGGCGTGCTGCCAGAAGCAGCTGCGCTTCCGCCCCTGGGCCAATGAGCGCCTCCCGGCCCAGCTCCTTGCGGAGATGGATACGGGGCACGTTGCGGACGAAACCCCATTCCATCGCCTTCGAAAGCATCCGCCGCAATGTCCGCAGGGCGACATTGGCCTTCGCGGGCGAACCGGAAAAGCGCAGGACGTCCGCCATGTCCGGCGCGATCTCGTCCAGCTTCATTCCCGCTATTGCCGTTTTTTGGAGCATGTCCCAGCCGTATTGGTAGTACCGTTTGGTGCTCTGTTCCAGCGTGCTTGTCCCGGCCCACT